>JAIXTY010000254.1 GCA_027483705.1 Rubrivivax sp. | reverse complement strand
GAGCAAGCGCGTCGACCTGAACGCGCTCACCCCGGCCGAGGTGGCCAGCTGGAAGCCGGGCGACACCCTGCTGCTCAACGGCAAGATGCTCACCGGCCGCGATGCCGCGCACAAGCGCATCCAGGACATGCTGGCCAAGGGCGAGCCGCTGCCGGTGGACTTCACCAACCGCGTCATCTACTACGTCGGCCCGGTGGACCCGGTGCGCGACGAGGTCGTGGGCCCCGCCGGCCCCACCACCGCCACGCGCATGGACAAGTTCACCGAGATGATGTTGGCGCAAACCGGCCTGATCGGGATGATCGGCAAGGCCGAGCGCGGGCCGGTGGCCATCGAGGCCATCAAGGACGCGAAGAGCGCCTACCTGATGGCCGTGGGCGGTGCCGCCTACCTGGTGAGCAAGGCCATCAAGGGCGCCAAGGTCGTGGGCTTCGCCGACCTGGGCATGGAGGCGATCTACGAGTTCGACGTGGTGGACATGCCCGTCACGGTGGCGGTGGACGCCGGCGGCACCAGCGCCCACGTCACCGGCCCGCGCGAGTGGCAGGAGAAGATCGCCCAGGGCCGCATCGGCCAGATCCCGGTCACCGTCGCCTGACCCGCTCGACGAAGCTTCTTCACCCGGCTTGGCGCAGTTCTTCGAAGTCCACCCCACGCATCCGCAACCGCGGCTGCTGAAGCAGGCTGCACAGATCCTGCACGACGGCGGCGTGGCCGCCGTGCCCACCGACAGCAGCTACGCGCTGGTGTGCCACCTCGACGACAAGGACGCGGTGGAACGGCTGCGCCGCATCCGCGGCGTCGACGAGAAGCACCACCTCACGCTGCTGTGCCGCGACCTGAGCGAACTGGCCCGCTTCGCGCGCGTGGACAACCGCCAGTACCGGCTGCTGAAGCTGGGCACGCCCGGGCCCTACACCTTCATCCTCGAGGCCACCAAGGAAGTGCCGCGCCGCGTGAGCCACCCGAGCCGCCGCACCATCGGCCTGCGCGTGCCGGAACACCTGGCGATGCAGTCGCTGCTCGAGGTGTTCGGCCAGCCGCTTCTGGCGACGACGCTGATCCCGCACGGCGAAAGCGAGCCGCTCAACGATGCGGAAGACATCCGCGCACGCTACGAGAAACTGGTGCAGGCCGTGGTGGACGCGGGCGCCTGCCCGATGCAACCCACCACGGTGATCGACCTCAGCGGCGACGAGCCCGTGCTCGTGCGCCAGGGCCGCGGCGACCCAGCCCGGCTGGGCCTGGGCCTCGGCTGAGCGGCCGGCGCCTCGTTCAGCGCGCGCGGGCGCGCCAGCCCAGCAGCAGCGCCGCACCGGCCAGCATCATCACCACGCTGGCCGGCTCGGGCACCACCTGCACGACGCGGCCGCCGATCTCGACGATGAAGAGCTCGCCCGTCGCGCCCTCGCCGAAGCCGACGATGCCGCCCAGCGTGCCTGCGCCGCCGGCGTTGAGGGCCGCGGTCCAGTTGGTGACGCTGGCCATGGTCTGGAAGCTGCCGTCGGCCGCCATCGACCAGATGCGGTTGCTGCCGTAGTCGGCAAAGAGGTACTGGCCGTCGAGGCCTTCCAGGCGCGCGCTGTGCACCACGTGACCACCGGTGACGGTGGAGCCGAAGCTGCGGCCATAGGACAGCACCGGATCCACCATGCCCGGTTGCAGCGCCCCGCCGACACCCGGCGTGGCGATGTCGCCTTCGCGCACGCGCCAGCCGAAGTTCTGGCCGCCCGCGCTGCCCGCGGCGATGAAGTTGATTTCCTCGCGGGCGCTCTGCCCCACGTCGGCGATCCACAGGTTGCCCGTGACGCTGTCGAAGCCGTTGCGGAAGGGGTTGCGCAGGCCGTAGGCCCAGATCTCGGCCCGCGTGCCGGCCACGCCGACAAACGGGTTGTCGGCCGGGATGGCGTAGTTCAGCAACGGATCGGCGGCGAAGTCGTCGCGGTTGATGTCGATGCGCAGCATCTTGCCCAGCAGCACGTTGCGGTTCTGGGCGAAGTTGTCGGGATCGTTGCCGCTGCCGCCGTCACCGGTGGCGATGTACAGGTTGTTGGCGTCGCCGGGCTTGAAGCCGATCCAGCCCGCCTTGTGGTTGCTGCGGCCGGCCGGCTGGTCGACCCGGATCACTTCCACCCGGCTGGCCGGGTCGGCCAACAGGCTGCTGGTGGCGCGGTAGCTGGCCACGATGGTGTCGCGGCTGGTGGGGTCGATGTAGTTGACGAAGAAGCGGCGATGGCCGGGCGAGGACGGATCGGCGTAGCCAGGGTCGAAGGCCAGGCCCAGAAGGCCCTGTTCGCCGCCGGTGGCCACCGGGATGCTGAGGAAGGTGCTGGTGACCCCGCCCGCCACCACCTTGATGGTGCCGCCGAGCTCCACCACGTACAGCGCGCCGCCGGGCTGCGGCTGCGCCACGGCCACCGGGGCCGAGAGGCCGCTGGCCACGACCGAGGTCTGCAGCGCGGCCGAGGCGCCCAGCGGCGCGGCCAGCAGGCCAAGGCTCAGGCTCAGGGCGGCCAGGCGCCCTCGCTTGGCGGTGGGGAGCATCGGCGGGCCTCCTGGACTTCTGGGTGTGGTGCGGCCACGCTATCACGGCGCGCCGCGCCCATCAGTCCCCAGGATGCACGCCCGCGGTCACAGCGCCGCGGTAACAACCATCTCCACTTTCCACTCGGGCCGGGCGAGCCGGGCCTGAACGGTGGCCCGTGGCGGCGCGCAGCCGGCGGGCAGCCAGGCTTCCCAGACGGCGTTCATGGCCGGGAAGTCGGCGAGGTCGGTGATGAAGATCTCCACGCGCAGCAGCTTGCTCTTGTCGGTGCCGGCGCGGGCCAGCAGCGCGTCGATGGCGGCCAGCACCTGCTGCGTCTGGCCGCTGATGTCGGCGCTGCCGTCGGCCGCCACCTGGCCGGCCAGGTAGCACACGCCGTTGTGCACGGCCATCTCCGA
Organism: Rubrivivax sp.; assembly: GCA_027483705.1. GTDB lineage: Bacteria > Pseudomonadota > Gammaproteobacteria > Burkholderiales > Burkholderiaceae_C > Rubrivivax. Next base: position 4,950 of record JAIXTY010000254.1, on the reverse strand, counting down.
CAGGCGCGGGCCCACGTCGAATCGCTGAACCATCGTCAATGTCCCTTCTTGTGCGGCCGCGCCGCGGTGGAATGCGGCGCGCCGGCCGCGGCCTTGGCGCCGAACTTGTTCTCGGTGCCGGCCAGCAGCTTGCGGATGTTGCCCTCGTGCCGCCACACCAGCAGCAGGCTCATGATCGCCAGCGCCAGCAGCGCCGGCGTCACGCCCCAGATCAGCGCCTGGTAGAACGGCGCGAAGGCCGCCGCGACGATCGAGCCCAGCGACACGTAGCGCGAGAAGTACACGATGATCGCGAAGCTCGCCAGCGTGGCCACCGCCAGCAGCGGGTTCCAGGCCATCAGCACGCCGGCCGCCGTGGCCACGCCCTTGCCGCCCTGGAAGCGGAAGAACACCGGCCACAGGTGGCCCACGAAGGCCGCCAGGCCCACCCAGGCAGCCGTGGTCTCGGTGAGGCCCACGCGCTCGCCGTAGGCCAGGCACAGCACCACCGGCACGAAGCCCTTGAGTGCGTCGAACACCAGCGTCAGCACCGCGGCCTTCTTGTTGCCCGAGCGCAGCACGTTGGTGGCGCCGGGGTTGCCGCTGCCGTAGCTGCGGGGGTCGGCCAGCCCGAACACGCGGCTCAGGATGACGGCGAACGACAGCGATCCGACAAGGTACGAGGCCAGCAGCGCGCCGGCAATCCACATCCAGTTCATGGCGGGCGCGAGTGTACGGGCGTGCCGCGGCTCTTCCGGGTGGCTCCGGGATTGCCCTGTGCGTGGTTTCCGCAGACGGGCCGGGGGGTGCGCACCCCACACTGCGGGCGCCCCTCGGAACCCGGAGACCCGCACGATGGACCGCCGCTTCTGCATTGCCTCGCTGGCCACGCTGTGCGCCACCACGCTGCTGCCGCTGGCCGCGCAGGCCCAGGCCTGGCCGACGAAGGGCCCGATCAAGCTCGTGGCCGTGTTCCCGCCCGGCGGCTCGGTGGACCAGGTGGCGCGCATCCTGGCGCCGGTGCTGCAGCAGCAGCTCGGCCAGACGGTGATGGTCGAGAACAAGGGCGGCGCCTCCGGCGCCATCGGCACCGGTGAGGTGGCCCGCGCCGCGCCCGACGGCTACACGTTCGGTGTCGTCTTCGACACCCATGGCGTGAACCCCTCGCTGCAGCCGAAGATCGCCTTCGACACGCGCAAGGACCTCGCCACCGTGGCGCTGGTGGGCACGAGCCCTATGGTCATCAGCACGCACGCCGACCAGCCGTTCAAGGGCTTCAACGACGTGGCGGCGGCCACCAAGGGCGGCAAGAGTCTCACCTACGGCACCATCGGCAACGGCAGCCTGGGCCATCTGGCCGTGACGCTGCTGGCCAAGAGCGCGGGCCTCGACCTTGTGCACGTGCCCTACAAGGGCGGCGGCCCGCTGATGCAGGACGCCATCGCCGGCCACGTGCCGCTGTCCATCGGCTCGGTGTTCGTGGCCAAGCCGCACATCGACAGCAAGCGCATCCGGCCGCTGGCCGTGACGACCGCGCAGCGCAACGCCGCGCTGCCCGACGTGCCGACGCTGGCCGAGCTGGGCTACCGCAACTTCGACGCGCCGGCCTGGTGGGCCGTGATCGCGCCGGCGAAGACGCCGCCCGAGCTGGTGCAGCGCCTGAACGCCGAGATCAACAAGGCGCTGCAGACGCCCGAGGTGGCGGCCAAGATGGCGGCCCAGGGCATCGTCATCAACCTGGGTACGCCGGCACAGGCGCAGGCCTTCGTCGAGCGGCAGCTCGACACCTGGGACAAGGTCGTCAAGGACAACAAGATCACGGCGGACTGAAGCCGTGCTCCTCGATGCAGCCGCACTGCGCGCGGCGGTCGCACCCGCCGGCGCCGGCTGCGCGCACTGCGAGGACCTGCGCGCGCCGGGCTGGGAGTCGGTGACCGGCCCCGTGGGGCCACCACGGCTCGAACCTGTGGGCACGCTGCGCGACCCCGCCGTCGACGAACCCACACTCGACGAGCGCCACGCGCCGGGCACCACCTACTGGCACGCGCGGGCGCCGATCGTGCCGACGCACTTTCCGTACAACCGCTGCACCGTGTGGCGCTGCCCGCAGTGCCACCGCGGCTTCCTGCAGTACACCGAGGCCGGCGGCTACTACGTCGACCACCGGCTGCGCGATCTGGACCCAAGGCTCGTCGAGGACTGAACCATGGCCCACCTTCCCTACGCCGGCACCGCCGCGCTGGCCACGCCCGAGGCAGCGCCGCTGGTCGAGCGCATCGTGGCCGAGCGCGGCGAGCTGCTGCACCTGTACCAGATGCTGCTGCACAGCCCGCCGCTGGCCGAAGGCTGGCTGCACTACCTGACGCGCGTGCGCCAGCGGCTCGATCTGCCTGGCGACCTGCGCGAGCTGGTCATCATGCAGGTCGCCCACCTCAACGGCGCGCCGTACGAGGCTGCGCAGCACGCACCGATCGCACAACGCGAAGGCGTGTCGGCCGAAGCGCTGGCCGCGCTGCCGGGCTGGCAGCAGGCCGAGGCCCTGTTCACGCCCGCGCAGCGTCTGGCGCTGGCCCTGGCCGACACAATGACGCGGAAGGTGCAGGTGGGGGCCGGGCAGATCGGCGCGGTGCGCGCGGCACTCGGCGAGCGCCAGACGGTGGAGCTGGTGGGCGTGATCGCCGCCTACAACATGGTCTCGCGTTTCCTCGAGGCGCTGCACATCCACCACGACGACCCTCGCGAGCCCCGGCCCTGAGGCCGCATCGCGCACGCGGCGTTCAGGCCGCCAACGCGCAATGCACCGGCACCGCGCCGAGCTCGCGCACCAGCACCTGCGGGTCGAGCCCCACGAGGTAGCCGCGCCGCCCGCCGTTGATGCAGATGCGCGGCAGCGCCAGCACGCTGGCCTCGACGAACACGCGCATCGCCTTCTTCGTGCCGAAGGGCGAGGTGCCGCCGACGAGAAACCCGCTGTGGCGCTGAGCGACCTCGGGCTTGCAGGGCTCCACGCTCTTGACGCCAATCTCGCGCGCCAGGTTCTTGGTGCTCACCTGGCGGTCGCCGTGCATCAGCACGATCAGCGGCTCGGCGCGCTCGTCCTGCATCACCAGCGTCTTGATGACCTCGTGCTCGGGCACGCCGAGCTGGCGCGCGCTTTCGGCGGTGCCGCCATGGTCGACGTAGTCGTACGGGTGCTCGGTGTAGGCCACGCCGTGGGCCTTCAGCCACGCCGTGGCGGGCGTTTCGCTGACGTGCTTGTCCTTCTTTGCCATCGGCCGCAGCCCGCTCAGTCGCCTTCCACCCACTCCACCTTCGCGCCCAGCGCCGTGATGTTCTCGGCAAAGCGAGGGTGCGCACGCCGCACCGGCGTGGCGTTGCGGATGACGCTGCGACCCGGGATGCTGCAGGCCACCATCAGCAGCGCAATCGCCACGCGGATGATGTAGGGGCTCTCGACCTCGGCCGCCACCAGCGGCTTGCCGCCGAAGGTGATGATGCGGTGCGGGTCACTCTGGAAGGCGTGCGCGCCGAACTTGCCGAGCTCGGCCGTCCAGCCCATCGCGCCTTCGTAGACCTTGTTCCAGTACATCATGCTGCCCTCGGCGCGCACGCCCAGCGCCACGAAGATGGGCAGCAGGTCCACCGGCAGATACGGCCAGGGCGCGGCCTCCACCTTGGGCAGGATGTTCTGCGTGAACGGCGTCTTCACGCGCAGCGGGCCGTCGGCCACGGCGCGGCTCCAGCCGCCCTCGTGGAACACCTGCACGCCGAACTTGGCGAAGGTGCGGTCGATCAGCGGAAACTGCTCCGGCGCCGAGTTCTTGACGACGATCTCGCCGCCGGTGATGGCGCCCAGCGCCATGAAGGTGACGGCCTCGTGGAAGTCTTCCGCAAAGCGGAACTCCACGCCCTCGGGCCGGCCCAGCTCGGCCACGCCGTGCACCGTGAGCCGGCTGGTGCCGATGCCCTCGATCTGCGCGCCGAGCAGCGCCATGAATTGGCAGAACTCCTGCACGTGCGGCTCGCTGGCCGCGTTCATCAGCGTGCTGGTGCCGCGCGCCGTGGCGGCGCACAGCACGAAGTTCTCGGTGGTGGTGACGCTGGCGTAGTCCAGCCAGTGCGCGTTGGCCTTCAGGCCGCCGTCGGCGGTGCGCATCACCAGCGCCTCGCGGCGGCGCTCGACGCTGGCACCGAAGCGCTCCATCACCTCCACGTGCGGGTCGATCTCGCGCACGCCCAGGGTGCAGCCCTGCACGTCGTTCTCGATGCGCGCGGCGCCGAAGCGGGCCAGCAGGCCCGGCACCAGCATGATCGAGCTGCGCATCTCTTCCGGCAGGTGGTGCGTGTCGGGGTCGAAGCGCGTGTCGCGGTGGTGCAGCTCCAGCGTGCCGGCGGGGTAGTCCACCTGCACCTGGCTGCCGAGCTGCCGGAAGATGTCGAGGATCTTGCGGACGTCGGTGATCTCGGGGATGCCGACCAGGCGCACCGGGTGGCGCGACAGCAGCGTGGCGCAGAGGATGGGCAGCACGGCGTTCTTGTTCGCGCTGGGCACGATGCGGCCCGAAAGCGGGCTGCCGCCGTGGACGATCAGATGGGGCATGGCGATGGGCGAGCGGTAGGCGGTCGGAGCGACGCGCCGGATTGTCGCCGTTGGCCGCGCCCTTTCTGGCACCGTGGTCGCGGCGGGCGCGGGGTGCCGCGCCGCGCGCCCTGGCTCAGGGCAACTCGCGGGTCAGGCTCTGGACGAGCCGGCCCCGGGCGTCGAACAGCAGCACGTGCTCGATCGCCCGCCGCCCGCGCTCGGACGAGGCCAGGTGCACGCCCGGCAGCCAGGACAGCCAGGCCCAGCCGTCTTGCGGGTGGTAGTAGTGCCAGACCTCGTGGCCCTGCAGGAACACGGTGCGCCGCTGGGGCTCACCCCAGCGCTGCAGCACCTCGGCGGCGGTGCCGTGGCGCGGCAGCGGCGTCGCG
>JAIXTY010000044.1 GCA_027483705.1 Rubrivivax sp. | reverse complement strand
GACCTTGTCGGGGTACGAGAAGGCCGTGGTCTTGAGCGACACGTCCTTCGGGATGTCGACCACCACCGGGCCGGGACGGCCGGTGCGGGCGATGTGGAAGGCCTTCTTCAGCGTCAGCGCCAGGTCGCGCACGTCCTTGACCAGGAAGTTGTGCTTGACGATCGGCCGCGTGATGCCGACCGTGTCGCACTCCTGGAAGGCATCGAGGCCGATCGCCGGCGTCGGCACCTGCCCGGTGATGATGACCATCGGGATCGAGTCCATGTAGGCCGTCGCGATGCCGGTGATGGCATTCGTGACACCCGGGCCCGAGGTGACCAGCGCGACGCCCACTTCGCCGGTGGCGCGGGCGTAGCCGTCGGCGGCGTGCACGGCGGCCTGCTCGTGGCGCACGAGCACATGCTCAATGGTGTCCTGCTTGTACAGCGCGTCGTAGATGTACAGGACGGCGCCGCCGGGGTAGCCCCAGAGGAACTTGACGTTCTCGGCCTGCAGGCAGCGGACGAGGATCTCGGAGCCGTTGATCTCGGCGCCGGGCGGCGTGGGGGAGGAGGGAGAAGACGGTTGTGCCGATGCGGCACGCTTGACTTCCGCGGCAGACATATCCATGTTGAACCTCTGAGGTTTTCTCTGACGAAAATCCATCGGTGCACCTCTTCGCGCCCTCGTGAGGCGGATGTGGTGCCTGCGCGGTCTTCAGGTGGCGGGAGCGCTGACTGGAGACCTGGTGCCGTCCGCCGCTCGGATCGAGCGGCCGGATCAGCACCTCAAAGAACGTTGTGCGAGCCTTTGATTATGCACCGCGGGCTTGTCCGGGTCTGATGCCCTGTGGTGCGGGCGGTGCCCGGTGACATAATCCTGCTGCCCCAGAAGCGGGCGTTTCGGGTTCATCACCCTTCGATCGTTGGCCACCGACCAGGAACTCGCCGACTTCCTCCAGAGCGTCGAGAAACGCGCCTTCAAGCGCACGGTCTACGCGGTGCGCAACGACGACGCCGCGTTGGACATCGTGCAGGACGCGATGATCCGGCTGGCCGAGAAGTACACCGACCGCCCCGCCGCCGAACTGCCGCTGCTGTTCCAGCGCATCCTGGCCAACGCCACGATGGACTGGTTCCGGCGAGAGAAGGTGCGCTCCGCCGTGGTGCAGAACCTGGGCGATTTCGACGGCGACCCCGACAGCGACGGCGATTTCGACCTTCTGGAGTCGCTTCACCTGCTCGACGACACCCTGGGCACCGAAAGTGCTTCGGACGCGGTGTACCGCACGCAGATCCTTCATTTGATCGAGGCAGAGCTTGAAGCGCTGCCAGCACGTCAACGGGAAGCCTTCCTGCTGCGTTACTGGGAGGAATTCGACGTGGCCGAGACGGCGGCGGTCATGGGTTGCTCGGAAGGCAGTGTCAAGACACACTGCTCCCGGGCCGTTCATGCGCTGGCCAAGGCCCTGCAGAACAAGGGAGTCCAACGATGAGCCGCACGCGCCCTGCCTCCGATGCCCTCGAGGCCCGGGTGGCCGCGCGCCTGATCGGCGCCGTGGTCGCCGCGCAGGCGCCGCTGGCGCCCGACACCACCGAGCGCCTGCGCTTTGCGCGCCAGACGGCGCTGGAGCGCGCCCGCTCAGTGCGCGCCGCGATGGCACGCACGCCGGCGCTGGCCGGCGCCGGCCGCACCAGCCCGGTGCTCGCCTTCGGCGGCGCCGGCGCCAGCGGCCTGTCGTTCGGCAACCCGGTTCCGTGGTGGCAGCGCGCTGCCGCGCTGTTGCCGCTGGTGGTGCTGGTGGCCGGTCTCGTCGGCATCGACCACTGGTCGACCCAGGAACGCATCGCCACGGCGGCCGACATCGACTCGGCCCTGCTGGCCGATGATCTGCCGCCCGAGGCCTATGCCGATCCGGGCTTTGCCGAGTTCCTGCGCAGCGACCCCCACGACGCGGCACCGTGACGCCGACGTCGCTCCGCCGTGTCACGGCCGCGCTGCTCGCGGTGTGTGCCGTGGCGGCCGCGACGGCCGACGGCGTGCCCTGGGCGCGCCTCACACCGGCTCAGCAGCAGGCCCTGGCCCCTCTGAGAACCGACTGGGCCGGGCTGGAGCCTGAGCGTCAGGCGAAGTGGCTGGAGGTCGCGGCGCGCTTTCCCACGATGACCTCGGCCGAACGCGAGCGGCTGCACTCCCGCATGGCCGAGTGGGCACGGCTGTCCCCAGCCGAGCGCCGGACGGCCCGGCTGCAGTTCCAGGAGACCCGTCGCGTCTCGCCCGAGGACCGCCAGGCCGCCTGGAAGGCCTACCAGGCGCTGCCCGAAGAGGAGCGCCAGCGCCTGGCCCAGCAGTCGCGGCCCGCGGTCAAGGCCGCGGCGCCGCCAGCGGCATCCGCCTCGGCGCCGAAGGCCAAGGTGAACGTGGTGCAATCCGGCACGCCGGCGCGGCCCCGCGCCGTGTCCGCCACCGCGCACCAGGCGCGGCCCGGCGCCACCACCTCGCCGATGAACCAGACCCCCCTGCCCCCCGCCGTCATCCAGCACGGAATGCCCAAGATCGCCGCCACCCCCGGCTTCGTCGACCCTGCCACGCTGCTGCCCCGCCGCGGCCCACAGGGCGCGGCCTCGGCCCGGCCGGCGGCTTCGGCTGCCTCCAGCGCCCCGGCGACCGAGGAGTGAGCGCCTCGGCCCCCACCGGCGCCGGCCCGGCCGATGCGCCGACCCCGGGCGTGTTCCGCCGCCTCGCGGCCTTCTTGTATGAAGGCGTGCTGCTGTTCGGCATCGTCTTGCTGGCGGGCCTGCTCTACGGCGTGGTCACGCAGCAGCGACATGCGCTGGTCGGCTCGACGGGGCTGCAGGCCTTCTTGTTCGGCATCCTGGGCCTCTACTTCTGCTACTTCTGGGTGCGCAGCGGGCAGACGCTGGCGATGCTGACCTGGCATGTGCGCGTCGTCACGCGGGATGGGCGTCCACTGCGGCCCTTGCGGGCCGTGGTGCGCTACCTGCTGAGCTGGCTGTGGTTCCTCCCGGCCCTGGGGCTGGTGCAGGTGGCGGGGCTCAAGGGTGGCTGGCCGGTGAGCGCCGTGGTCATCGCCGGGGCCCTGGCCTACGCGGCACTCGCCCGCCTGCACCCGGATCGCCAGTTCCTGCACGATGCGATCTGCGGCACGCGCCTGATCACCTGGTACCCGCCACACCGACTGAAGAAGGTTCCTGCCCGATGAGCACCCCCGTGCCCACTGCACCGCCGCTGAGCATCTGCGTGTACTGCGGCTCGCGCCACGGTGAACGTCCCGCCTACACCGCGGCGGCACGCGCCCTGGGCACGGCCATCGGCGAGCGCGGCTGGCAACTGGTCTACGGCGGCGGCAAGGTCGGCCTCATGGGCGAGGTGGCCGACGCCGTGCTGGCGGCCGGCGGCCGCGTGGTGGGCGTGATCCCGGAGTCGCTCAAGAAGCTCGAGGTCGGGCATCTCGGCCTGACCGAACTGCACGTCGTGCCCACGATGCACGTGCGCAAACAGATGATGGCCGAGCGCGCCGACGCCTTCATCGCGATGCCGGGTGGCATCGGCACGCTGGAGGAGCTGTACGAGGTCTGGACTTGGCGGCAGCTGCAGTACCACGACAACCCAATCGGGTTGCTCGACACGGCCGGCTACTGGCAGCCGCTGTTGCGACTGATGGACCACACGGTGG
>JAIXTY010000065.1 GCA_027483705.1 Rubrivivax sp. | reverse complement strand
GCTCGCGTGGCGCCCCCGCCCCCGCCGCCCCCGCCGCCCCCGCCCGCTCCGGTGAGCGAGAAGGTCACCTTCGCCGCTGACTCGTTCTTCGGCGTCGGTTCGTCGGCCCTGAACGCCGAGTCGCAGGCCAAGCTGGCCGACCTGGTCGACAAGACCAAGGGCGTCAACCTCGAGGTGATCATCGCCGTGGGTCACACCGACTCCACCGGCAGTGCCGCCGCCAACCAGAAGATCTCGAGCGCTCGCGCCGAGTCGGTGAAGAAGTTCCTCACCGGCAAGGGCATCGAAGCCAACCGGATCTACACGGAAGGCAAGGGCTCGGCCCAGCCGGCCGCCGACAACAAGACCGCCGAAGGCCGCGCGAAGAACCGTCGCGTGGAAGTCGAGGTCGTCGGCACCCGCACCCGCAAGTGACGCCGATCCCGGTCTGGCCACGGCCAGACCGGCTCGCACGCAGCCCCGCCTCGGCGGGGCTTTTTCTTGCCCGCGGTTTGCCGTCGGGGCCACCGCTAGGATCGAGAGCATGAGCAACGTCGACGCCCAGGAACTGGCCAAGTTCAGCGACCTCGCCCACCGCTGGTGGGATCCGGAGAGCGAGTTCCGGCCGCTGCACCAGATCAACCCGCTGCGCCTGGAGTGGATCGATGAGCTCGCGGCGCTGAAGGGCAAGCAGGTGCTGGACGTCGGCTGTGGCGGAGGCATCCTGGCCGAGGCGATGGCCCGGCGCGCGGCCCACGTCACCGGCATCGACCTGGCGGCCAAGCCGCTGGGCGTGGCGCGCCTGCACGCGCTGGAGGCCGGCGTCGAGAACCTCGAGTACCGCGAGATCGCGACCGAGGCTCTGGCTGCCGAGCGGCCCGGCCACTACGACGTTGTCACCTGCATGGAGATGCTCGAGCACGTGCCGGACCCGTCGGCCGTCGTGAACGCCTGTTCGCAGCTCGTGCGGCCCGGGGGCTGGGTGTTCTTCAGCACGCTGAACCGCAACCCGAAGTCGTTCCTCTTCGCCATCGTCGGCGCGGAGTACGTGCTGCGCCTGCTGCCGCGCGGCACGCACGAGTACGCCCGGTTCATCCGTCCCAGCGAACTGGCACGCTGGTGCCGCGAGTCCGGCCTGGCCGCCCAGGGCAGCCGCGGCATGGAATACAACCCGCTCACGCGCCGCTACTGGCTGAGCGGCGATACCAGCGTCAACTACCTGCTGGCCTGCCGCAAGCCGGGCTGACGCCGATGGCCCGGCCCGCGGCGCTGCTGTTCGACCTGGACGGCACCCTGGTGGACAGCGCCCCCGACCTGGGCGGCACCGCCAACGACATGCTCGTGGCCCGCGGCCGCGAACCCGTGCCGTTGGCGGCTCTGCGGCCGCACGGCGGCTCGGGTGCGCGGGGCATGATCGGCGCCGCCTTCGGCCTGGCGCCGGGCGACCCAGGCTACGACGCGTTGCGCGACGAGTTCCTGGCCCTGTACGAGACCCGGCTGCTGCGACACACCCAGCTGTTCGACGAGGTCCAGGCGCTGGTGGACGGCCTCGTGCGAGCCGAACTGCCCTTCGGCATCGTCACGAACAAGGCGGTGCGTCTGGCCACGCCCCTGGCCACGAGCCTGGGCCTGCAACCGCCGGCGGCGGTGCTGATCGGCGGCGACAGCACCCCTCACACCAAGCCGCACCCGGCGCCGCTGTGGGCGGCGTGCCGGGCGCTGGGCGTGGCGGCGGCCGACTGCGTGTACATCGGCGACGACCCGCGCGACATGCGCGCCGCCCGCGCCGCCGGCATGCCGGGCTGGGCCGCGGCCTGGGGCTACCTGGGTCTGGCCGAGCCGCTGCACGCCTGGGTGGCCGACGCCGTGCTCGATTCGCCGGTCGACGTCTTGAAACGGCTGGGACTGGCCTAAACTCGGCGGTCTGGGTCCGACCTGGCTTCGACGTGGGTGCGGAGTCGGCGCGGGGCATGCCGAGCACCAGTTCGCTCGTAAATCCACTGGAAACAAAGTAACTGCGAACGACGAACGTTTCGCCCTCGCCGCTTAAACACCGGTGAGCCTCGCAACAGTTGGCCGATGGGCTGGGTCTGACGGGTCATACCGGAGGGCTGCGAGGTCATTCACATTGGCTCGTCCTGCCGTGAGTCATTCGCGGCGGGCCTAAAACCAAATGACTCGGGGCTTCGGTAGCGTGCTGCTGCGCGACCGGGGCCCTCAAATCCAAATCAGACAGCTACGCATGTAGAACCGTCCGGCGATGGCTTGCGGACGGGGGTTCGATTCCCCCCGGATCCACCATTCATTGCTCCGCAAGGGGCCGCTAGAGAAGAAGGCGCCAAGCAAAACAAGGGCTTGGCGCTTTTTTTTTGTGTCCGCTCGGGCACGGAACGGGCCTCTCGTGTCGAGTACACCTCCGGTGGAAGGATGGAGCTGGGCAACTGCTCTCCACCGGCCGCAGGTGGCTGAAAGCCATCCAGGTTCGCCGCGGTTGAACCACACGCCATGGCCGGCAGGGACCATCTCTCGGATCAGGCGATCCGCACGGTGCTGAAGGCCGCCGAGGCGTCCGGCAGGGCGCAGACACTGAGCGCCGATGCCTTCGACCATGCCCGGAAGGAACTCGCGACCTCGAGTCGGACGTTTCGTTGCGCTCCTCATGGAGCGAGCAAGCGGAGCGAGATCACCCAGACGCCCGGACTGCACATGCCGAAGGTGTCCGTCGACCCCCTCCGGCACCACGAAGGGACTCTGCGATGACCCTCGATCAGGTTCGCATGAACCCCACATAGCCCGCCGCGTGGGCCGCCGCGGTGTCGGCATAGAAGCGGTTCAGCCGCGGGAAGATCGTCTCCAGGTCGGCACGGCTCACGCCGAACCACTGGCCCAGCGTGGCGCCGTACATCTCCAGCGAGATGTCGGGGATGTGGTCCAGCGAGCCGTTGATCAGGCTGAACTGCAGCGAGTCGCGGTCGATGGCCGGCAGCTGGCCGTAGATGTCGCGGCCCTTGACGGCGCCGCCCAGGATGAACTGGTGGCCGGCCCAGCCGTGGTCGGTGCCGTCGCTGGAATTGGCGAAGATCTGGCGCCCGAATTCCGAGGTCGTGAAGGTCGTCACCTGGTTGCGCAAACCCAGGTCGCCGAGGATACGGTCGAAGTAGTACAGCGCCGTATCCACAGCCGCCAGCCGCCCCTCCTGCGAGCTGACGAGTCCGCCGTGGAAGTCGAACCCGCCCAGCGATACGAAGAAGATCTGCCGCCCTGTCGACAGGCCGAGCTGGCTGCGCTGCGAGATCAGCCGCGCCACCGTGCGCAGCTGCTTGAGCAGGCTGTTGTCGCGGATGCGCGTGCGGTCGGCGTTGGGGTCGCCCAGGAACTCGTAGGTGCAGGCGTTGACCGAGGCGTCCAGGGCCGCCTTCATGGCCGAGGCCGTCTCGAGGAACGCGCTCGTCAGGCGCACATAGTCCTTTTCGAGCACGTTGCTGCTGCTGCCGCGCAGGATGCCGGTCAGCGCCTCGCGGCCCCGCGCGCCGAAGAACGCGTCGAAGTCGGCGTTGCCGCCCAGCTGGCCGGCCAGCCCGAGGATGACGCCCTCTTCGTTGACGACGAACTGGTCCGTCCGACGCCCGGCGCCAAAGCCGTTGAAGTTGGTGATGGCGATGCTGGCGAACGGGCTGACGGTGCCGCTGCTCAGCGCGTCCAGCATCAGGCCGCCCCAGCCGTAGTTGCGGTCGCCCTCGCCACCAAGCGAGAGGAACGCCGCCGAGGAGTCGTTGTGCGAACCGAAGGAGTTGGGGAAGCCGTAGCGGCGGCTCTCCAGGTCGGCGCGCGTCGTGGGCTGCTCCAGCACGCCCACCCCGGCCAGCACGGCCAATCGCCGGCCGGCATCGTCGTTGAACAGGGTCTGGAGCTGGCCCAGCTGTGCATGCAGTGCCACGGCCTTCTGGAAGCGCTGCGGCGTGACGGGGTTGATCGGCTTCAGGTTCGCGTAGACGGGCTTGGCGTTCGGGCGGAACGGCCCGCGCGTGCCCACGCCTTCATAGAGCCGGGTGTAGTGGTCGTCGGCAGCGGTCGCGCCGTAGGGCACCACGGTGTTGTGCTGGTCGTTGCCGCCGTCGAAGTTGACGCACACCAGCGCCTTGTAGTCGGACACCGTCGCCGCGTTCGCCAGCTGGGCGAACAGCGGCAGCACCACCGGCGCGGCGAGCCCGGCCGCGCCCGCGCCGAGCAAGCGACGGCGAGTCAGGGTCTTGAGTCGGTTCATGTCGGTTGCTCCCTTCACTTCTGGACCAGGTAGCTGGGCGTCATCAGCACCAGGGTCGTGGCCACGTGGATGCGCCGCCGGTCGATGGTGGTGTTCAGGCTGGCCGGTGCCGTGGTGGCCCGCACAGCCTCGATGACGGCGCTGCGCGTGGCGGCCGGCAACGGGCCGCCCACGAACACCGCGGTCACGTGGTCCACCAGCGCCGCGGCGCCCTCGGCCGTGCCGGCGGCGGCGCCGAGCTCGAGCCACCGCGTGTCGTAGCGGGGCGGGTTCATCCGGTTGCACCACTCGACACCGTTGCGCGACGTGGGCAGTGCGAAGAACGTGGTCAGGTTGTAGGACCAGTAGTACAGCTCGGTGTTGGTCAGCACCTGGGTCTCCGGCGCCACCAGGCCCGCTGCGGCCGCTTCGGACGAGGGCTTCACGAAGCCCGGACGGTAGAAGTTGAACACCGTGTTGGGGCGGAAGGCGAACTGACCCGTGCGCCAGGTGGTGCCGTGGAACACGTCGCAATTGGTCCTGTCCTGCTCGCGGTAGATCAAGCCGTCGGTGTCGGCGTTGAACACGCGGAACAGCTGCACGGTGCGCAGGAAGGGCTCGCGCACCTTGCCCCAGGCGGGGTCGGTCAGGCTGGCCTCGCCGCGCGCCTCGGGGTCCAGCAGGATGGCGCGCATCACCGCCTGCATGTCGCCGCGCACACCCTGGCCGTTGTCGTTGAAGACCGTGGCCACGCGCGACACATAGGCCTTGCTCGGATTGGAGCTCGTGAAGCGCTGGATCAGCTGCTTGCCGATGAAGGGCCCGACGTTGGGGTGGTTGAACAGCGTGTCCAACGCCGTCTTCAGGTTCCTGCGGGGCGAGTCGGCCGTGTTGCGCGAGCTGCAGCGCTGCGGGTAGTCGGGTGCCCGAACGCCCGCGTTCAGCGTCACGCCCAGGAACTTCATCTCCGAGCAGCTGTGGCTCACCCATGACTCGTCGCGGGCGGCCGACAGCCGGTAGTTGCAAAGGCCCCCGAAGCGGGCGCCGCTGGCGTACCCCTGCGACGCGTCGTTGCGGTTGCACACCCAGCCTGTGAACACCTTCGACAGGCCGACGATGTCGGCCTGGTTGTACGTGGGGATGGTGCGGCCCTGGGCGTCGAGCTTGGGCGTGCCGTCGAGGTTGAGCTGCACGAGGCCGATCGTGAACAGCTGCATGATCTCGCGCGCGAAGTTCTGGTCCGGGATCTGGCCCTGGAACCGGAAGTTCTCGGCCTCGTTGCCGCTGAACGTGAGCGCCTCGGCCATGTGGAACGAGGTGCTCATGGCCTCGAGCATGTCGCGGTAGTTCCCGAACGCCCGGTCGCCCAGCAGGTCCATGAACTGGCAGTAGTTCTCGTCGGGCGAGAGGTTGTACCAATTCTGTCGGGTGGCCACGAGGATCTGCGACCAGGCCCAGACCATGCGCTGGCGCAGCTGGTCCTCGGCCACCGTGGTGGCGGTGAAGAAGGCCGACAGCTTGTCCTCGGTCTCGCCCGACACCACGACGCCATCGCTGCGGCGTTTGCCGTGCATCGCTCGCAGCTGGGACTCCAGGTCGCAGTAGTAGAAGCGCACCGGGTCCGAGCCGATCGTCGAGCCGGTGCGCGGCTTGGCGAACTGCTCGTCGAGCCAGGCGCGGTAGCCGATGTCGCGGACGCGGTCGATGTCGGCCTGGCGGGCGCCGAAGCTGGCCTGCGACAGGAAGCGGGATGCGGCCGCGGTGGTGGCGGGCTTGTCGGCAACCCCCGGGGGCGATGGTGATGGGGCTGGTGATGGCGCGGGGGCGGGTGCAGGGGCCGGAACGGGCGCCCCTGCACCAGGGCCCGGGCCGCTGCCGGGGTTCGGTGCGCTGTCGGATGCGCCGCCGCCCCCGCACCCGGCCAACGCCAGTGCGCCCACCAGCGCTGCTGCCATCAGGAATCCCGTGCCCGGCTTCTGCACGCCGGGCCCAGGCTGTGGTGCGGCAGGCCGGCCGCCAGGCGGCGGCATGCTGGCGCCAGGGCGACGGTGCACGCCCTGGGCGTGGTCGGCGGTCGGCAGTCCTGGTGCATCCCGGCAGGGCGAGGGTGGGCGTCCCTTTCTGCACCGGGAGAGGTAGAGGCTCAGCCATTCGCCGAACGTGTGGCAGCGCCGCTCCAACGCGATGTCGGGCGTCAAGCCCGCAGAGGGACTTGCCTCGTCGACATCGAGGTTGCCTGCATCGTCCACGCGCCCAGGCCCCTGGCCCGGTGCCTGGGTGTCCGGCCAGGCACTGTGTGGCGGGTCCGCCGTGGGAGCCGTGTGGCGCCCATCCTGCGCCGCAGCCACCGCCATCACGCGGGCCTTCGATTCAGGCGCTGCCCGCATGCCGAGCACTCGATTCATCATCTCTGTCTCCTTGAGCGAGGTGCGGCGCCAAGCCGGTGGAAGATCCGATGCAGGCCGGGTTGTCGCCAAGCTCCAGCGTTCTTCAGCGCAGGAAGCGGAGAGCCGTGAGCTTGGCCACGGGTGCACCGCCCACCAACTCCACGACGCCGTTGCCCTCGACGGGAACGCCGTTGACCAGATCGGCCGCCGTACCACCCTGCAGCGTGGCCGTCGATGCGTCGACCAGCTGCCCGCCGATGCGGAACGAGGCCTTCGACTCGAAGTCGGTGATCACGCCAGCCAGCACGATGCCCGCCGGCCGATCGGTCGGCTTGCGGATGTCGACCTTGCGGGCCGCCAAGGTCTTGGTGGCGGCATTCCAGACGCCTTGAACCCGCACATCGACGCCATTGGCCAGATCGGCCTTCGAGCCACCGCTGAAGGTGGTGTCGTCGGCGAGGCTCACCACCGCGCCAGAGAGCTTGAAGCTGCCGTCCTGGAGGTCGTTGACACGGCCGGCGACGAAGACTCCCGGCTGCTCCACCGGCAGGAACTCGACGCGGGTGACGTTGAGTGTGCGCGTTGCCGGTGCGCTGGCTGCCGCGGCTGGCGGCAGGGGCGCCGTGGCCGTGACGTCCACGAGCCTGCCGTTGGCCAGGTCGGCTGCCGTACCGCCCACGTACTCGACGCCAGTGCCCAGCTGCAGCTGCACGCCCAGGAAGCGGAACGTGCGAGCCATGGCATCGAACTCGCGCACCTCGCCGCGCAGCTTGACCGTGTTCGCCGCACCCGCAGCAGGTGCCTGGGCGCTGAACTCGACGCTCTCGGCGCGCAACACATCACCACGCACGCGGCCCGTCACTCGCACGAACGCGCCATTGCCCAGGTCTGCCTGCGTGCCCGCCTTGAAGCTCGCGGCAGACGCGTCCACCACGGCGCCGCGCAGCTTGAAGCTCGAGACGCTGACATAGTCGGTGATGCTGCCGCTGAGTGTGGCGGGAATGTCTGCCGACTGCTTGAACACGCGGACCTTGCTGGCCTTCAGGAGGCCGGCCGTCACCTTGCCTTCGACATAGACCAGGGTGCCCGCAGCCAGGTCGGCCGCGGTGCCGAGCTCGAAGGCGGCGGCACTGGCATCCACACGGGTGCCCGAGATGACGAAGTCGGCGACCGACTTGAACTCGGCCACCCGGCCGCCCAGGCCGCTGGTGCTGCCTTCCTCCGGTGCCGCAATGCGGACCGCCTGCGCTTGCAATGCGCCCGCGGCCGCCGGGATCTTCGACGCGTAGACCGCCACCCACTGCCCATCTGCCAGAGACCGGTCGGCAGGCAGGACCGTGGCCGCTTCGTAGCCCACTTTCTGGCCGTTCAGGCTGAAGGTCTTGGCGCTGGCGTCCAGATCCACCAGCTTGCCGCTGATGAGCACACCCTGCGAAACGTCAGACGGCGCCTTGCGCTCGACCCGGGTGGCGACCAGGCGCTGGTTGGCGTCGAACGTGCCATGCACTTCGACGACATCACCCACCCCCAGCGCCGACAGCCCGCTCAGGCCTTCGAGCACCGTGGGCTCGGGCCCGTCGCTCACCACCGTGACCGTCTGCCGCAGCACCGTGAAGGTCGACGATGCGGTGTCGATGCTGGCCACCACCCCGGCGAACGCGGCTCGAACGGTGATCTCGGTGAGCGAGCCACCCTTGGCCAGGCCTTCGACCTGGACGCCCAGCTTCACGTCCGCCAGGCTGCCGATGCCGTTCGCAGCCGGGTTGAAGTCGGCACGGACAACCGCTGTCTTGTCGTCGTACTTGACCCCTTGGATGATCACGCTGCCGAAGCCGGTGACCGTGCCGCTGACCCGCATCGTGGCGGCGGCAGGCGCCTCGGCGACTGGCGGCACAGCAGGTGCGCTGGATGTGCCGTCGCCCGATCCGCCGCCACAGGCCGCGAGGACAACCAGGGCGACGGCGCTCAGCGCATGGGTGAACAATTTGATCCGTTGCATGAGAACTCCCAACAGGCTTGAAGGATTGGTCAATGCCGTTGGACGGTGGGTCCGAGTCCGCGAGCACTGAGCGAAGCTGGATGCACCCCTTGAATGCGGAGTTGACGGGACCTTAAGTGCTCGAGCCCCTGGTGCCAGCTGTCGCTCTGGCCAGGAGATGTGACCGAGCGTTGGGAGGCGGGCCCACAGTTCGTGAGATAGGTCATCTCGCAGCCGA
This sequence comes from Rubrivivax sp., assembly GCA_027483705.1. Classification (GTDB taxonomy): domain Bacteria; phylum Pseudomonadota; class Gammaproteobacteria; order Burkholderiales; family Burkholderiaceae_C; genus Rubrivivax. The sequence goes on along the minus strand of JAIXTY010000065.1, from coordinate 2,609 downwards.
CATCCGCTGATGGCGCCAGGCGTGCGGTACACCAGGGCGATCGGTGGCCGAACGCGATCGGGATCGCATGGGTTCGCGACGTTCACGGACAACGAGCTGTTGCCTCTCGCACGGCGCTGCAACACCCTGGTGCAGCCGCTCCCGCGGAGATTGCCGAACCATGAAGCGGGCGGCGCACGGGAGCTTCCAAGCGGCCTGGGCACGCGCCTGGCTGGGAGCCCCGGTAGGCCCGCGCCGGATCGATAGCGGCTGCTCAACGCTGGCAGGCAAAACTCTCGGCCGACTCGGAGTCACCGCCCGTGTATCGAGCCACGAGCGGGTACGGGCACAGCGGACGCGTACGCGTGGCCGACCAGAATGAAGGCAGATCGGGGTTTGCGCCGCCAGCGTTGCCCGTGCCGCGGGCCGCAGCCACGATGCGGTCCGGCGCCACACCTCGCTCCACCCACTCGACCAAGGCCGACAAGGCGTCGTACTGGTCCGTGGCAGGGCCGCCGCGGGAATGCCCCATCCCGGGCACGCGGAAGAGGCGCACAGCTTCCGCGGCACGGCCGCCCAGACGCTGGTCCAGCCCCTCGAACCAGGCGGTCGTGTCTTCGACGGAGAACACGCCGTCCGCGCTACCGTGTATGACCAGCATCTTGGCGCCGCGGCTGCGCATGGCGTCCAGGTTCATGGGGTCGGGCGGCGTCATCAGCGACATGGCGCTCTCCACGTAGACCGCGTCGGTGGCGAAGATCTTCAGGCCATCCGTGTCGACGTTGAATGCCAATGCGTACTCCAGCGTGTTGCCCAACGCGGCGGTTGCGGGAGGCACCGAAAAGATGTGGGCAACCACAGACGGGTCGCGACCACTGCGGACGGCGTTGCGGAACTTCCAATCGGCCCACCCGGGCGCAGCAAGTCCGGGGTCGTAGGCCCAGCTGGCGTAAAGCGCTTCGCCGCGGCTGTTTCTCGGCCCGGCAAACACGTCGACCACGACGGCCTTCTGGGCGGCACTCAGACAACTGCCATCGCGTTCAGCGCTGCAGGTGGGCACGTCTCGCGCGAGATCGAAAGCGGTACGACAGGCCGCCGCGTCTTGAACCATGCCGTCAGCAAGGCCGTCGAGCGAATCGCACTTCGACAGGATGACGCGGGCCACCACGCGGCGCTCGGTCGGCGTGAACGCCGACTCCAGGTCGAAGTCGGGTGCGGTACCCGTGGACGTGGCCACCTTGCGCCACTGCTGGGCTCCCCAGAGCTGCGCCACTGCGGCCCTGGGCAGATTGAATGCAGGTGACTGGGCGAGAAATCCGTCGTAGTCGCCAGGCATTCGGCTCGCCGCCACCATCGCATGGCGTCCGCCGTTGGAGCTTCCTGCGAAGTACGACCTGTCAGGTCCCTTGCCGTACGCCGCGCGGATCAGCGCCTTGGCCATGGGCGTGAGCGTTCTCACGGCCTGGTAGCCATAGTCGAGACGGGCTTGGGGGTCGATGCCAAACAGGGGGTTCTGCGATCCGCTGTGCCCGGCATTCGAGCTCAGAACGGCGAACCCGAGCTGCAGTCCGTTTCGCAGCTGTCCGCCACTGCCAAGCGACGAGCCGCCATCGGCCACCACCACAGAACCGTCGGTGCCGCCGTTGCCCTGATGCAAGAACCGGCCGTTCCAGTCCTTCGGCAGCCGCATCTGGAAGCCGATGGCGTAGCGCTCGCCATCGACGGCACTGACGCGGTCATTCATGCGGCCTGCGACCAGACAGTGTTCCGGCACGGCCTGGCCCGCATTGCTCAGAGTCCCCGCGGCTACCATGGTCGCGGACATGACGGTGGTGCTGGCAAAAGCAAAGCCGCTCAGCGTCGTGCAGTCGATGAGCGGTGCCGCCTGTGCTGCCGACAGCCGCGGCAGAGAGGGCTCCTACGGAGAAGCGCGCTCGCCGTCGTTGCCGCCGCAAGCGACCACGAACAGGCTGGTCGCCACAGCAGCAAGCGAGTGCCTCAGGTGCGGCGAGGCACTGACGCTGCAGTGCTGGTCGGGCGGTGGTGGCTGCCGCGTCACCCTCAAGTCCTCAGGAAGCCGAGGTATCCGCGCTGGTGTGCGGCGTTGAGGTCGCTGTAGAAGTTGTCGATACGCGGAAAGATGTCGCGCAACGCTGAGGCGCTCAGCCCGAACCACTTGCCGAGCGTGCACCCGAACTGTTCGAGCGAGACGTCGGGGATGTGCTCGACCGCCCTGCCGTCGCCGAGCCGCGCGAACCGCTCGTACGACAAGTCCATCGGCGGCAAGGTCCCGAAGATCTCGCCGCCCTGTACCGCACCGCCCATCACGAGCTGGTGACCCGCCCAGCCGTGGTCCGTGCCCGCCGAGGCGTTCGCGATCAGCTGGCGGCCGAACTCGCTGGCCGTGAAGGTCACCACGTTCTCACGCAGGCCGAGATCGCCAAGCACCTTGTCGAAGTAGCGCAGCGCGTAGTCGAGGCTGCCCAGACGCACCCGCTGATCCCGCAGCAGTTCGCCGTGGAAGTCGAAGCCGCCGAGGTTCACGTAGAAGATCTGCCGCCCGGTGCTCAGGCCCAGTCTGTCGCGCTGCGAGAGGATGCGGGCCACGGTGCGCAGCTGGCGCAGCAGCG
>JAIXTY010000255.1 GCA_027483705.1 Rubrivivax sp. | reverse complement strand
GCGCAGCCTTGAGGGCGGCGCGCGCAGCGCGCTTCGTGGACTGACTCACGGCAACTGTTCGAGCGCAGCGGCCGCAGGCCGCGTAGCGAGTTTTGCCGTGCGCCCTCAAGGTGAGCAGCGGAGGGCAGTCGGTGCGCAGCACCGACCGCAACACCGTGCGCCCGCACCGCGCACCGCCTGCCGCGACGCGCGATGCAGCGACAGCATCAATGAACGACAGCAACGGGCCGGGATCTGACCTCGGGCACATCGAGTCGAGGGGAAGCGACAGCGGCACAGCAGCCACCTTCAAGAAGCGCTGCAGCGGCGCTCGGCTCGCGATCTCCTGCCCGACCCACGCAAGCGCCGCGATCAGCGTCAACCTCCCGTGCCATCCTCACAAACCGGCTGCGAGCCGCACCGCCTGGTCGATGGGCAGCGGGCGCAGCGGCAGCTGGCCGGCGCACAGCACCACGGTGTCGCAGGCGATCCATGTCGGGTTCTCGTGCTTCTCTCCAAAGCTCACGAGCAACCCCTCGTCGACGACGCGCTCGTCGTTCACGCCGCCGATGATCTCCACCCGCTTGTGCTTGTGCGCCGTGCGGTGGATCCAGCCCGTCTTCTTGCCCAGGCCCGCACCCAGCTCGCGGCCCTCGATGGCATCACCGCGAGAACTCGAAGGCCAGCGCGGTCACCGTGCCCATGAAGTAGGGCCTGCGCCCTTCGGGCCGCATCCACGCCACTTCGCCCGTGAGCGGCACCCGCACGCCGTCGCGCACCTGGTAGTTCGACCAGACGCCCTCCCAGGGCGCCATGACCATCTGGTCGCGGACCATGCCGCCGCGCGCCTCGGCGCGGAACGAACCGATCAAGCCCGCGTCATTGAACCTGAACAGCAACGTCAGCGTGAGCGGACCATCGGTGAAGGTGGCATGGGCGGAATGGTCGTCGACCGCCTCCCAGCGCACGCCCTGGCTCGGCAGCAGGGCGGTCGGGTACCAGGCCACCTCCGCGCACCAGCGCATGAACTCGCCGCGGGCGATCTCACCCTCACCCTGGATGTCGGCCATCGTGAACAGGCCCAGGATCGCCGCGTGCAGCAGGCCGTTGCCGCCGATGTAGCTGTCGACGACGCGCACGTTCACGCCCGGCAGCATCGCGATCCGGGCGTCCCACAGAAACCCGGGCCGGCGGGCGACGACACGCTGACGCGACGTGAATGGCTTCCACTGCTCGGCCGTGGGCGACATGTTGAGGGTGCCGGCGATCTCGAGGGTGACGGCCGAGATGATGGGCTGGCCATCCTTCAGCACCCCACGGAAGTAGCGCTGCACGGGTGCCGGCAGTCCTTCGAGTTCCTGCGCGTCGTAGCGTGTCGGCGACGAGCCGGCGCCAGGCTGGCCCTCGACGCGGCCGTGTTCAAGGCCCGCCTGCAGGACCGCCACCTCGCGGGCCCAGCGGCGCTCGCCCAAGACCGTGAGGCCGACAGCCGCAACCGCCAGCACCAAGAGGCCCAACGCCATCCACCACCAGCCGTTCATGTGAAGCCTTCCTGGGCCCAACGCGACCCTCACACCATCACCGCCGCCACGGGCCGGCGCAAGGACCGTGGCAGGGTCGGCCCGCGGCCGAATCGCACCACGAGATCCGGGCGCTGGCCCGCGAGCCCCAGCGCGGCGGCAAAGCCCGGCCTCACCGACGCCACTTCCACCGGCTGGTTCAGAAAGGCATTGCAGATGCCCAGCGCGGTGGCCTGCAGGGCAAAGCGTTCGTAGCAGCGCCCCACCTCCACCCAGTGCGCCTTGTCGACGGCCTGGCCGACGAACACCGCGATGCCGGCCGAGCTGCGCAGCTGCCGCGCATAGCGGTCGTTTTCGCGTTGCGGCGTGAAGACCCAGCGAAAGGCCCGCTCGCCCAGCCAGGTGGGGATGTTCGGGTTGCCCGAGGCTGCGCCATACAGACCGTCGCGTGTGCGGACGGCCTCGGCCCCGTTGAAGCGGATCCAGGTCTTCAACTCGGCCATGAACGCGGCATCGGCCATCTGCGCGGTGTTGCCCTGGATCACGTGATCGAGCACCTGCTCCAGCGCCGCGCGCTCGGTGAGCAGCAGCAGCCGCACGGTGGCGGAGCTGCCGGCGCGCTGCAGCAGCGCCAGCTCGTCGGGTGGCACGGGCTGGCCGTCGTAGTCGCCCCGCGTGCACTGGCGTTGCGCGATGGCCGTGAACCAGGGCGTGGTCTGCGGCCGTGTGGGTTCGAGCGCCACGCGCACGGCATCGGCGGTGCCGTCGAACTGCGCCGTGCCCTGCAGGCCATGGGCCAGCGCGGCCTGGACCAGGTTCTCGGTGGCGCAGCCCAGCGAGACGAAGACGTGGTGGTCGTCCGGGTCCACCGCCGGGCAGCGGCGCGCCAGATCGGGCAGCAGGGTGATCGAGCGGCCGTCTGCGGCGAGGGCGAACTTCCAGCACTGCGTGTTGTGGCTGGAGGGGGCCAGGGTGGCGCAACGCACCAACTCCAGGCTCAGGCCGGATGCGCCCGGGCCATGCACACCGCCGGTGGTGGCGTCGAGTTGCCAGGTGCGTTCGGCCACGGCCTCGTAGCGGTCTTCAGCCGGCACCTGCGAGCAGCCGGCCAGCACGGGCGCCGAAGCGGTGAACTGCCGTCGCGTGATCATCCCGTGGTCCGTGTTCGACGGGGCCCGGCCCTGGGCCAGAGCAACGCCAGACCCACCGCCCCTGTGGCGATGAGGCCGAGTTCGGGCCAGACGCCAGGCAGCAAGGTCACCGAACTGATGCGCGCGAAAACTCCCAGGTGATGCGCCAGGGCCATCCACACCCACTGCAGGCCCAGGATCGCGGACACCGCCCGACCAGAACCGGCGCGCGGCCTCAGCACCGCCGCCGCCGCGGCTGCGGCGGCCGCCATCAGCGCCCATTGCATCGGCCAAACGGCCGTGTCGTAGGCACCGAAGACAGCGTAGAACTGGTCGGCCGTGAAGGGAAGCGACATCGGGCCCCAGCCTAGGCGATGCGCTCAGTGCCGGTCTGTTCGATGGCGGACGGATCGGAAGACAACTGGAGACTGGGTGCTGCCGTTCGCCAAAGGTCCGGCAACCGGCGGCTGAGGACCCCTTGCGAGCAGACCAGAAGTGCCAGCAAGCCGACCTCCGACAGCTGGGTGGCGCACTCACAAGCCTCGGTGCTGGCGTTGATACTCCATTGGCGTCAGGTCAAGCCGCCGCCTGAACGCGCGTGACAGCTGCTCCGCGGTCGTGAAGCCGCCTGCACGCGCCGCCGTCTTTGCCGATGCGCCGCCCTCCAGCGCGCGCCGCGCAGCGCCCAGTCGAACCGTCTCGACAAAGCGCGCCGGCGGCTCACCCACCTCGGCCGAGAATCGGCGACAGAAGCTTCTTTCGGATTCACCAACACGCGCTGCCAACGACGCGATGTCCAGCGGCTGGCGCAGGTTGGCGCTGATCCAGTCCACGAGCTGCGCGTAGCGGCCTGTCTGCGCGCGCAGTTGCACCGAGTACTGCGACTGGTTGCCGATTCGGCGAGCCGCCATCGCCAACAGGCCCGCCACCTGCCCAGCGACGAGCCGGCTGCTGTCCGCTTCGACCATCGCCAAGCTCATGTCGATGCCCGTCGTCACGCCACCGGCCGTCCAGATGGAGCCGTCCTGTACGTACAGCGCGGTCGGATCGACCTGAACACCTGGGAAGCGCCTCTGCATCAAGTCAACCACGGACCAGTGGCTGGTGGCACGGCGACCTTCGAGCAGGCCCCAGTGGGCCAGCGCGAACGATCCGACGCAGACTGAGACCAGCCGGCGCACGGTCCCGGCAGCCTTGCGCACCCACGCGCCGAGCCTGTCGTCGCTCAAGGCTTCCAACAGGCCGTCCCTTTCAGCGCCAGCAATCAGCAAGGTATCGACGCCAGCCAGGCGGACGTAGCGAATCGAGCCTATCATCAGGCTAAAACCGTTCGACAGCAGCACCGGGCCACCCCGCGAGGAGACGCAGCGCACCTCGTAGCGCAGATTCGGATCGAAGCGTTCGACGAGCGCGAAGACGTCTCCTGGGCCTGCGATGTCGAGCATCTGCGCACGGTCAAAGACGACGATCACCACGCGCCGCCGCACGACGGTTGGCGTGGGCCTGGACGCTTGATTCATCGTTTGGCAGGAATCGTCAAGACAGTGACATGGTTGCCATTCGCCATCGTAACCAGAATGTCGTCATCGAGGCATCCGTACGGCACCATGAAGATCGCCTTCCTGCTCTACCCTCATGTGACGCAGCTCGACCTGACCGGGCCGGCGCAGGTGTTTGCAGCATCAGGAGCCGAGCTGTTCTTCGCCTGGAAGGATCTCGCCCCCGTACGCACCGACGCCACCCTCGAGCTGGTGCCGAACGCGACGTTCGAGACCTGTCCCCGGGTGGACCTGCTCTGTGTGCCCGGTGGGCCTGGGCAGGTTCGCCTGATGAGCGACCCGCTGGTTCTTCGGTGGTTGGCGGATCAAGGACAACAAGCCCGATGGGTCACCAGCGTGTGCTCAGGCTCGCTCCTGTTGGGGGCCGCCGGCCTGCTCAAGGGTTACCGGGCCGCCAGTCACTGGAACTATCGCGAGCACCTGGCGGCGTTCGGAGCCCTGGCCGACGACGGGCGGGTGGTGCACGACCGCAACCGGGTCACGGGTGGCGGCGTCACGGCTGGCATCGACATGGCCCTGCGGGTGCTGGCGCTGACCGCCGGCGACGCGGAAGCGCAACAAGTGCAGCTGCAACTGGAGTACGCGCCGCAGCCGCCGTTCAACTGCGGACGTCCCGAACTTGCTGGCGAAGGGCTCGTTGCCCTGGCCCGTGCGCGACTGGCCAGGCAGGTCGCTGCAATCAGCGCCTCCGCGTGAAGGCAGACGGGACTTGCATGACGACGCTGGGCACGCTGACATGGATGGAGCGAACGGGCGGGCGGCTGGCCTGGCACGACAAGCTGAGGCTGATCGCCCAAGGGGTGCAGGCACGGATGGCCACCCAAGGGCAACGGCGTGCAGCGGTCAAGGTGCGCAACCGCGAGGTGGCCGACATACTGCCGCCGGACTCGGCAGCTGCACGAGAGGCCATCGCGATAGCCCAGGACTGCAGCCCGCCTTACCTGCTCAACCATTGCTTGCGGGCCTACTTCTGGGCACGGCTGCTCGATGCCGACGCCCGGCCCTTCGACGACGAGGCGGTTTTCGTCGCGTTGATGCTTCACGACCTGGGCCTGACCGAGCGCTGGCGCCTGCAGGGACGGACGCACCACTGCTTCACGTTGGTGGGCGCAAGAGCCGCCGGTGAACTGGCCCAGCGACACCAGTGGAGCGACGCGCGAGCGCGCGTCGCCGCCAATGCCATCACCTTGCACTTGAACGTCACGGTCGGCGACGAGCATGGCAAGGAGGCGCAGCTGGTGCGCGCCGGCTCGGGTGGCGATGTCGCCGGGCTTGGCCTCGCAGCCCTGGGGCGTGACCAGATCGCCGAGGTGGTCGAACGTTTTCCAAGGCTGAGGCTGAAGTCGGAGCTTGTCGGCCCGTTGATGACCGAGACCACTGAGCGGCCGTGCTGCCGTACGGCCTTCTTGTGCCGGTCCTTGGGCTTCGTCGATCTCATTCGAGGCAATCGCATCTTCAGCGAGTGAGTCACAGACGACTCTGACGTTCGTCGCTGACCGCTGGCCTCGCATGACGACCGGCGGCTGCTCCTGGCCGGGGCTATTCATTCAGTTCCGCACCTGGAAGCCGACCCGCAGCAGCGAGGTCGGGCCAGCGACTGCTGTCCAAGATGGCGTCCGGCGAGAGTCGACCCATCGGCCTGAACCTTGACCCTGGCGCGGGAGGGAAGCGCATGTCCAGGCTCGTCGAGCGATCTCGTGCCGGGCAGGCCGGTCTTCCGGCTTCTCCCTTCGACGCTGCCGCGCGCCCGGATAGCATCCGCCCGCCGCACTGTCTTCCACCGTGAGCAAGATGATCGACAACGCCGCCAAGGACCGCGTCCTCCAGAGATATCCGATGCTGGGCGAGTTGCCGGCCAACACGCTTGAAGAGCTCATGAACAGCGCCACTTACCTGCGAGTACCGGCGGGCGCCATGATCTTCGACGAGAACCAGCCGTGCATGGGATTCCCATTGCTGCTGTCGGGCAGTGCACGCGTGATCAAGGCTTCACCCAACGGCCGGGAACTTCATCTCTATTACGTGCAGCCGGGCGAGGCCTGCATCCTCACCAGCAGTTGCCTGCTTGGCCAGATGCACTACCAGGCACGGTGTCTGGTGCAGCAGGAACTCGAACTGGTCGTGCTGCCGCCGAAGACCTTCCGTGCGCTGTTCTCCATCAGCGAGTCCTTTCGAGACCACGTCTTCAGCCGCTTTTCGGAGCGCCTGTCCGACCTGCTGGAACTGGTGGCCGCCGTCACTTTCCAGAAGCTGGACCAGCGGCTCGCGCGCGTGCTCGCCGCGAAGTCAAGCCCGATCCGCACGACGCACCAGGCTCTCGCCGACGAACTGGGCAGCGTGCGCGAAATCGTGAGCCGGCTGCTGAAGTCGTTCGCGGACCAGGGCTGGGTGCGATTGGGCCGCGAACAGATCGACGTGCTCGATGTCGCCGCCTTGCAGCGCCTTGCCGCGTTGTAGATGCAGGGCGCTTGGGCACCTCAGGGGTTCCCTTGAGGGGGCTGCGTAACCTTCCTCACAGACGACGGAGGGCGCGTTTCGCAGACTGCAGTCGCTCACCCACACAAGACTGCCATGACACTGCGAATCAACGACACCGCCCCCAACTTCACTGCGCGCACCACGCACGGCATCATCGACTTCCACAGCTGGATCGATGACAGCTGGGCCTGCCTCTTTTCCCACCCGAAGGACTTCACACCCGTGTGCACCACGGAGCTGGGCTACATGGCCAGGATCGAATCGGAGTTCACCCGCCGAAACTGCAAGCTCATCGGCCTGTCGGTCGACCCGGTGGAGCGGCATGGCGAATGGGTCTCCGACATCGAGGAGACGCAAGGGGCCACGGTGAAGTACCCCATGATCGGCGACACCGACCTGGCCGTCGCCAAGCTCTACAACATGCTGCCCGCCGAAGAGCCGGGCACCGCCGATGGCCGTACGGCGGCGACCAACGCCACGGTGCGCTCGGTGTTCATCATCGGCCCCGACAAGAAGATCAGGCTGATGCTCACGTACCCGATGACCACCGGCCGCAACTTCGACGAAATCCTGCGCGTGCTGGACTCGATGCAACTCACGGCCCGGTACAAGGTGGCCACGCCGGTGAACTGGCAACCGGGTCAGGACGTCATCATCGCGGGCTCGGTCAGCAACGAGGAAGCCAAGACGCTGTTTCCCGGTGGCTGGGACGCGCCCAAGCCCTACCTGCGCATCGTGCCGCAGCCCGGTCTGGGCAAGGCCTGAGAGAGGAAGCGCATGAAACCCCGCATCCTGATCCTCGGCGCCGGCTTCGGCGGACTGGAGCTGTCAACCACACTGTCCGAGACACTGGGCGACAGCATCGACGTCACGTTGATCGACCAGTCAGAGGGATTCGTCTTCGGCTTTGCCAAGCTGGACCTGATGTTTGGCCGGCAGGACGTCAAGGCCGTCCGCCATCGGTACACGGATTTCGCCAAGCCCGGCGTGCGACTGCTGCGCGAAGTGGTCACGGGCATCGACGCCCAGGGGAAGCGCGTGACCACCGACCAGGGTGTGCATGAAGCCGACATTCTCGTGATCGCGCTGGGCGCCGACTACGACGTCAGCGGAACGCCCGGCGTTGTGCTGGGCAGGAACGAGTTCTATTCGGTGTCTGGGGCGGCGCATCTGGCAGGCGTGCTGCCGGGCTTCGGGGGCGGCGATGTGGTGGTCGGCGTCTGCGGCGCCCCCTACAAGTGCCCACCCGCCCCGAGCGAATGCGCGCTGATGCTGCATGACTACCTGAAGGCACGGGGCCTGGCGCAGTCCACCCGGATCACCCTGGTCAACCCGCTGCCATCGCCCGTGCCGCCATCGCCGGACACATCCAAGGCCATCCTGGAAGCGTTTGCCGAACGCGGGATCACCTTCGTCCCCAATGCACGCGTCGCGTCGGTGGAGGACAAGGTCGTCGTGCTGGACAACGGCACCAGGCTGCCCTGTGACCTCTTCCTGGGCGTCCCCAAGAACCGCGCAGCCGATGTCGTCGTGGCCTCGGGCCTGACCGAAGGCGGGTGGGTCCCGGTGGACCCGTACACGCTTCGAACCCGGTTTGAGGGTGTCTATGCCGTCGGGGACCTCGCCAACACCGGCGTGCCCAAGGCAGGCGTCTATGCCGAAGGCGCTGCGCGCACGGTGGCGGCCAACATCGTGGCGCAATTGCGCGGTGAAGAGCAGACCGCCAGGAATCCCGGCGCGGGGTCCTGCTACATCGAGTTCGGGGCGAATCGGATCGGTCGTGTCGATGTGGATTTCCTGTCCGGACCGAAGCCCTTCGGGACGTATCACGGCGCGTCGGAAGCCTTGCGTGCAGACAAGGAGACATTCGGTAGCAGCCGAAGGGCGCGATGGTTTGGCGCAGCGGGCGAACAAGCCGGCGAATAGCTTCAGGATGTCTGGTCCTTGAAGGGGAAGCCGCATCGAAGAAGCGTCGGTGCGCCTGCCTCGGCTTTGCATCTTCTTCAGTGCCACTGTGTCCAAGGCGGGCACACGAAGGGACTGTTGTGTCCCGCACGCCCTTCGGCGCGCGAGAACCGGCGGGCCGCGCTCACAACACCGCCGCCAGGCGCGCCGCCTGGTCGATGGCCCGCTTCGCATCCAGCTCGCCGGCCTCCAGCGCCCCGCCGATCACATGCACCGCGCGCCCCTGCGCCGCCAGCGCATCGGCCAGCGAGCGCAGCGGCAGCTGGCCGGCGCACAGCACCACGGTGTCGCAGGCGGTCCACGTCGGGTTCTCGCGCTTCTCGCCATAGCTCACGAGCAGGCCCTCGTCGGCGATGCGCTCGTAGTTCACGCCGCCGATCATCTCCACCTGCTTGTGCTTGAGCGCCGTACGGTGGATCCAGCCCGTCGTCTTGCCCAGGCCCGCGCCCAGCTTGCCGGCCTTGCGCTGCAGCAACGTCACCTGGCGCGCCGGCGGCGTGATCTCGGGCCGCGTGGTGGCCAGGCCGCCCGCGGACAGCGCCGGGTCGGCCACGCCCCATTCGGCCTGCCAGGCCGGCAGGTCCAGCGCGGTGGAGCGGCCGGCGTGCACCAGGTATTCGGCCACGTCGAAGCCGATGCCGCCGGCGCCGACGATGGCCACGCGCGCGCCCACGGGCTTCTTCTCGCGCAGGACTTCGATGTAGCTCAGCACCTTGGGGTGGTCCTGCCCGGGGATCTTCGGATCGCGTGGCGTCACGCCGGTGGCGATGACGACTTCGTCGTAGCCCTGTAGTTCATCGGCCTGCACACGATGACCCAGCTTCAGCTGCACGCCGGTGGTCGCCACGCGGCGGCGGAAGTAGCGCAGCATCTCGTCGAACTCTTCCTTGCCCGGCACCTGCCGCGCCATGTTGAGCTGGCCGCCGATCTCTTCGGCCGCATCGAACAGGCGCACGTCGTGGCCGCGCTCGGCCAGCAGCGTGGCGGCGGTGAGGCCCGCAGGCCCGGCGCCCACCACCGCGATGCGCTTGCGCCGGGGCGCGGGGCGGAACACCAGCTCCGTCTCGCGGCAGGCGCGTGGGTTCACCAGGCAACTGGCGGTCCTGTTCTGGAACACGTGGTCCAGGCAGGCCTGGTTGCAGGCGATGCAGGTGTTGATGAGGTCGCTCTGGCCGCGCGCCGCCTTGTTGACGAACTCGGCGTCGGCCAGCAGCGGCCGCGCCATCGAGACCATGTCGGCCGCGCCCTCGGCCAGCAGCTGCTCGGCCACCTCGGGCGTGTTGATGCGGTTGCTGGTGACCAGCGGCGTGGTGATGCCTGCCGCGGCGAACTCGGCCT
>JAIXTY010000137.1 GCA_027483705.1 Rubrivivax sp. | reverse complement strand
CCACGCTGCTGGACGAGGCGCTGAAGCTGCTGCTGGACGAGATCCGTACGCGGCTGAAGTACCTGTGCGACGTCGGCCTGCACTACCTGACGCTCGACCGCCAGAGCCGCACGCTCAGCGGTGGCGAGGTGCAGCGCATCAACCTCACCACCGCGCTGGGGACCAGCCTCGTCAACACGCTGTTCGTGCTCGACGAGCCCAGCATCGGCCTGCACCCGCGCGACATGAACCGCATCGTCGAGGCCATGCACCGGCTGCGCGATGCCGGCAACACGCTGGTGGTGGTGGAGCACGACCCGGCCGTGATGCTGGCCGCCGACCGGCTGATCGACATGGGCCCGGGCCCCGGCGAACGAGGCGGCCAGATCGTTTTCGACGGCACACCCGAGGGCGCACGCTCCGCCGACACGCTGACAGGCGCCTACCTCGGCGCGCGCAAGCAGGTGTCGACGGGCTTTCGCAAGCTGGTGGAGCCGGCGACGCCCAAGCTCATGCTCACCGGCGCGCGCGAGCACAACCTGCAGGGCGTGACGCTGGAGCTGCCGCTGAACCGGCTGGTGTGCGTCACGGGCGTCAGCGGCAGCGGCAAGAGCTCGCTGGTGCAGGACGTGCTCTACCCGGCGCTCGCCCGCCACTTCGGCAAGGCCACCGAGGCGCCGGGTGTCTTCGACAAGCTGCTCGGCGCCGAGCTGTTGTCGGACGCCGTGTTCGTCGACCAGAGCCCCATCGGCAAGACGGCGCGCAGCAACCCGGCCAGCTACGTGGGTGCGTTCGACGCGCTGCGCCAGATCTTCGCCGACGCGCCGCTGGCGCGCGAGCGCAGCTACACCGCCGGCACCTTCAGCTTCAACGCCGGCGACGGCCGCTGCCCCACCTGCGGCGGCAGCGGCTTCGAGCACGTGGAGATGCAGTTCCTCTCCGACGTGTACCTGCGCTGCCCCGATTGCGATGGCACGCGCTACCGCGCGCCGGTGCTGGACGTGAAGGTGGTGCGCGGACCGCACCGGTTCTCCATCGCCGACGTGCTGGAGCTGACGGTGGCCGAAGCCGCGCACTGGTTCCAGAACGACCGCGAGGTCGTGGCGCGGCTGCAGCCCATCATCGACGTCGGCCTGGACTACGTGCGCCTGGGCCAGCCGGTGCCCACGCTCAGCGGCGGCGAGGCTCAGCGGCTCAAGCTGGCCGGCTTCCTGGCCGACGCGGCGAACTCGCCCGCGCAGCGCGTGGCCAAGCACGGCACGCTGTTCCTGTTCGACGAGCCCACCACCGGCCTGCACTTCGACGACATCGCCAAGCTGATGCGGGCCTTCCGCAAGCTGCTGGCGGCGGGGCATTCGTTGCTGGTCATCGAGCACAACCTCGACGTCATCCGCGCGGCCGATTGGCTGGTGGACCTGGGCCCCGAGGGCGGCGAGGCCGGCGGCCTGATCGTCTGCACCGGCACGCCCGACGACGTGAAGGCGCACATCGGCTCGCACACCGGGCAGGCGCTGCGCGAGTACGAGGTGGCGATGGGCCTGGGTGGCGTGGCGCGCGCCGAGGAGGGCCGGCCCTTGCAGGCTGTCGTGCGTGAACGCCGCGCGGCGGCCCCGCACGACGACGCCATCCACATCGTCAACGCGCGCGAGCACAACCTCAAGTCGTTGAGCGTGCAGGTGCCGCGCGGCGTGTTCAACGTCATCACCGGCGTGTCGGGCTCGGGCAAGAGCACGCTGGCCTTCGACATCCTGTTCAACGAAGGCCAGCGGCGTTATCTCGAAAGCCTGAATGCCTACGCACGCAGCATCGTGCAGCCGGCGGGGCGGCCCGAGGTCGACGCCGTCTACGGCATCCCGCCCACAGTGGCCATCGAACAGCGCCTCAGCCGCGGCGGCCGCAAGAGCACGGTGGCCACCACCACCGAGGTCTGGCACTTCCTGCGCCTCTTGTGGGTGAAGCTGGGCCTGCAGCACTGCGTGCACGACGGCGCGCCCGTCAAGGCACAGAGCGCCGAGAGCATCGCCGCGCAGATCGTGCGCGACCACATGGGCCAGCACGTGGGCCTGCTGGCGCCGCTGGTCGTCAACCGCAAGGGCGTCTACACCGACCTCGCCAAGTGGGCCTACGCGCGCGGCCACACGCACCTGCGCGTCGACGGCGAGTTCCTGCCGACGCAGCCCTTCCCGCGCATCGACCGCTTCAAGGAGCACACCATAGAGTTGCCGGTGGGCGACCTCGTCGTCGGCCCCGAGAACGAGGCCGAACTTCGCCGGCTGCTGAGCGCGGCACTGGAGGCGGGCCGCGGCGTGGTGCACCTGCTGAGCCCGCTCGACCAGCTGGCCGTGGCGATGGACTTCGGCGGCACCGGCGCCGGCATCGGCGCGCTCAAGGTCTTCAGCACCAAGCGCGCCTGCCCGGTGTGCGGCACCAGCTACCCCGAGCTGGATCCGCGCATGTTCAGCTACAACAGCAAGCACGGCTGGTGCACCACCTGCGTGGGCACGGGCCTGAAGCTCACGCGCGAGCAGCGCAAGGCCTTCGACGACAGCGTGAAGGACGACGACACCCAGGGCCGCGAAGTCAGCTTCCCCTCGGAGGAGCCCGAGGTCGAGGGCCTCGTCGACGAAGCCTGCCCCGATTGCCACGGCGCGCGACTCAACGCCGCGGCGCGCGCCGTCACCTTCGAGAGCCAGGCCATCGACGCCGTGGCCCGCATGTCGGTGCACGAGGCACGCGCCTGGGTCGCCGGCCTGGCACTCACCGGCCGCGACGCCGGCATCGCGCGCGACGTGGTCAGCGAGATCGCGAGCCGCCTGCAGTTCCTGCACGACGTGGGCCTGGGCTACCTGACGCTGGACCGCGCCGCGCCCACGCTCAGCGGCGGCGAGGCGCAGCGCATCCGCCTGGCGGCGCAGCTCGGCAGCAACCTGCAGGGCGTGTGCTACGTGCTCGACGAGCCCACCATCGGCCTGCACCCGCGCGACAACGGCATCCTGCTCGACGCGCTGGCGCGCCTGAGTGAAGGCGGCAACACGCTGGTGGTGGTGGAGCATGACGAGGACACCATCCGCCGCGCCGAACACCTCATCGACATCGGCCCCGGCGCCGGCGTGCGCGGCGGCCGTCTCGTGGCCCAGGGCACGGCGGCCGACCTGATGGCCGCGGGCGACTCCGTGACCGGCCGCATGCTGGCCCACCCGCTGAAGCACCCGCTGAAGCCGCGCCGCCCGATCCCGCCCGAGCCACCCATGCTGCGCCTGCAGGGTGCACGCCTGCACAACCTGCAGCGGCTCGACGTGTCGGTGCCGCTGGGCCGGCTGGTGGCGGTGACGGGCGTCAGCGGTTCGGGCAAGAGCACCTTCGCGCGCGAGGTGCTGCTGGCCAACGTGGCGGCCGCGATCGGCGGCCAGCGCCGCTGGACGGGCTGCGACAGCGTCAGCGGCTTCGAGGCCATCGACCGTGTGCTCGAGGTCGACCAGACGCCGATCGGCAAGACCCCGCGCTCCTGCCCGGCCACCTACATCGGCTTCTGGGACACCATCCGCAAGCTGTTCACCGAGACGCTGGAGGCCAAGGCGCGCGGCTACGCCGCCAACCGCTTCAGCTTCAACACCGGCGACGGGCGCTGCCCGGGTTGCGAAGGCCAGGGCCTGAAGACCATCGCGATGAGCTTCCTGCCCGACGTGAAGCTGCCCTGCGACGTGTGCCACGGCGCGCGCTTCAACCCCGAGACGCTGGCCGTCACCTGGCGCGGCCGGAGCATCGGCGACGTGCTGCGCATGGAGGTCGACGAGGCCGTGGGCTTCTTTGCCAGCATGCCGAACATCGCCCACCCCCTGCAGCTGCTGCAGGATGTGGGCCTGGGCTACCTGACGCTGGGCCAGCCCAGCCCCACGCTCAGCGGCGGCGAGGCGCAGCGCATCAAGCTCGTCACCGAGCTCAGCAAGGTGCGCGACGACGTCACGCGCCGAGGCCAGAAGCCGCCGCGCACGCTGTACGTGCTCGACGAGCCGACGGTGGGCCTGCACATGGCCGACGTCGAGCGGCTGATCCAGGTGCTGCACCGGCTGGTCGACGGTGGCCACAGCGTCGTCGTCATCGAGCACGATCTCGATGTGGTGGCCGAGGCCGACTGGGTCATCGATCTCGGCCCCGAAGGCGGCACGGCCGGCGGCCGGCTGGTGGCCGAGGGTCCGCCCGAGCATGTCGTGGCAAAAGGCACGCACACCGGCCGGGCGTTGGCGCCGGTGCTGGCGCGCACCTGAGTCAGGGGGTGGCCGGCGGCGGTGGACTGCGTTCTCATGGCCGATCGCCGCCCGGCAGGCGGACGGAGGAGACGACGATGAACGCACCGTTCCGCACCCCTACCCGGCTCGCCTGGGCCGCCGGACTGGCTGCAGCGCTGGCGCTGCCCGGCGCGGCGCAGGCCGTGGCCATCACCTTCGGCACGGCCGAGTTCGTGACGATCCGCGACTGCACCGTGGCCGGCGCCTCCGGCTGCGACGAGATCTCGCCCATCCTTCAGGGCTCGTACGGCGGTCTGCCGGGCGCCACCTCGTCCACAGCCTTCACCACGCTGGCCGGCTATGGCACGGCCTTCGGCAGCGTGGCGCTCAGCGGCACGGTGGGCGCGCCGGTGCTGCGCGCGGCGGCGGTCTCCGAGCCCGGCAAGCGCACCAGCACCAACTCGGTGGCGCTGCAGCGCTACACCTACACCGGTGCCACGAGCACCGTGCGGCACTTCGGCGGCGCGCTCACCTATTCACAGGACGTCACCGGCCCCTACCCCGACGGCATCGGCAGCGGCATCTCGGCGGTCATCGACATCTTCACGACCACGGAGGCCTCGATCGAGGTGGGCGACACCGCGGCGACGAACTTCCAGTCCCTGTTCGGTGTCTCCGGCGTCGACGGCTACACCAGCCTGGGCACGGACACCTACACCGACGTGCTCGACAACCCGGCGGGTGTCGGCGCGCTCGGTGTCTCGGTCACGCTGAACCCGGGCGACTCGGTCTGGGTGTGGGTGCTGCTGCAGACGCCAGCGGCCAATGCCGGCATCGTCGATGCCTCGTCCACGCTGATCACCGGCTGGGACGTGGCCACCGATCTGGTACCGGCTGCCACGGCGGTGCCGCTGCCCACGACGCTGGCGCTGGCGCTGGCGTCGCTGGCGCTGCTGGGCGCCGTGCGGCGGCGCGGCTGAGGGGCGTGGGCCTGCGCGGCTTCAACGGCCGCGCTTGGCCCACCACGAGAACAGGCCCGTCAGCGCCATCAGCGGCCACAGCGCCGCGCACAGCACCACCCAGGCCAGGCGTGTCTGCATGGGGTCGGCGTCGTCACCGGCGCTGCGTCGCGTGTGACCCTCGCTGAACAGGTGCCGGTGGGCGTGCGTGGCCAGGCCGAAGGCGGCCCCGAACAGGGTGAACAGCGCAACGGCGACGGGCAGGTTCATGGCGGGCTCCGGCGGGCTGGAAAGCCGGCAGTCTGACGCGGAACCGTGCTGGAATCAAGCTGGGTTGACAATCTATGTTGTCAACCGGAAATGACTATCGCCGCCCGAAGCGCCTCCACAGCCGCCAGCCCAGCAGCAGCACGATCACCACCGCGTACACGCCCACCTCGGCGAAGTCGTTCTTGCCCGCGCGCATCCAGAAGAAGTGCAGCAGCCCCAGCAGCACCACGGCGTAGACGGCGCGGTGCAGGGCCTGCCAGCGCGCCGCGCCGAGTGCGCGGATGGCGCGGTTGAACGAGGTGGCCGCCAGCGGCAGCATCAGCACGAGCGCCGCGGTGCCGACGAGGATGAAGTTGCGCTTGGCGATGTCGGGCAGGATCAGTGCCAGGTCCAGGCCCATGTCGAGCCAGGCATAGCACATGAAGTGAGTGGCACCGTAGAAGAACGCGAACAGGCCCAGCATGCGCCGCAGCCGCGCCAGCGCCGCCAGCCCGAAGGCCTGGCGCAGCGGCGTCACCGCCAGCGTGAGGCACAGGAAGCGCAGCGTCCAGTCGCCGGTGCCGCGGATCAGCGCCTCGGCCGGGTTGGGACCCAGCGTGTTGGCGACCGCGCCCCAGGCCAGCAGGCCGAAGGGCATGAGCGCCAGCACGAAGACCAGCGGCTTGGCCGCCGCGTGCTGCAAGGCCCGCTGCAGGAGCGGCCGCACACCCGCCACGGCCACGGCGTCAGAAGAACTTCTTCAGGTCCATGCCGGCGTAGAGCTGCCCGATCTGGGGCTCGTAGCCGTTGAACATCAGCGTCGGCCGGCGCTTGGCGAACAGGCCGCCGTCGTCGCCGATGCGGCGCTCGCTGGCCTGGCTCCAGCGCGGGTGGTCGACCTTGGGGTTCACGTTGGAGTAGAAGCCGTACTCCTCGGGCGCGGCGCGCTCCCAGCTCGTGCGCGGCTGCTTCTCGACGAAGCGGATCGCCACCAGGCTCTTGCCGCTCTTGAAGCCGTACTTCCAGGGCACCACCAGGCGCACCGGCGCGCCGTTCTGGTTAGGCATCACCTCGCCGTACAGACCGAAGGCCAGCATCGTGAGCGGGTGCATGGCCTCGTCCATGCGCAGGCCCTCGAGGTAGGGCCAGTCGAGCACGCTGGAGCGCAGGCCGGGCATCTGCGCCCGGTCGGCCAGCGTCACGAACTCGACGAACTTGGCGTTGCCGGTGGGCTCGACGCGCTTGATCAGTTCGGCCAGCGACCAGCCCACCCAGGGGATGACCATGCTCCAGCCCTCGACGCAGCGCAGCCGGTAGATGCGCTCCTCCATCGGGGCCATCTTCATCAGCGTGTCGATGTCGAAGCGGCCGGGCTTGGCCACCGCGCCCTCGACCGACACCGTCCAGGGCCGCGTCTTCAGCGTGTGGGCGGTGCGCGCCGGGTCGCTCTTGTCGGTGCCGAACTCGTAGAAGTTGTTGTAGCTGCTGACGTCGCCGTAGGACGTGAGCTTCTCGACCGTCGCCGCCCCGGGCACCGCGCTCTTGGCGCCGGGCAGCGCGGCCAGCCTGCCCGGCCGCGCCACCTGGGCCGCGGCCGGCAGCGCCAGCGCCGTGGCGCCGGCGGCGGCGAGCCACTGGCGCCGGTTGAGCGCGAGATCACGCGGCGTGATCTCCGAAGGGACGGGGTGCGTGAAGCCGCGGTCGGGGATGAGGTGCATGGTGTCCGGTCGGAGTCGACGCCCTGTCAATCGTTCCCCGCCGCCCGGCGGTTACAGCTCGCCGTAAGAGTGCAGGCCCGAGAGGAACATGTTCACGCCCAGGAAGGCGAAGGTCGTCACCGCCAGGCCCACCAGCGCCCACCAGGCGCTGACGGCGCCGCGCAGGCCCTTCATCAGGCGCATGTGCAGCCAGGCCGCGTAGTTGAGCCAGACGATCAGCGCCCAGGTCTCCTTCGGGTCCCAGCTCCAATAGCCGCCCCAGGCCTCGGCCGCCCACAGCGCACCCAGGATGGTGGCGATGGTGAAGAACGCAAAGCCGATGGCGATGGCCTTGTACATGACGTCGTCGAGCACCTCGAACGACGGCAGCTTCTCGCCGATGCGGCCGCGCAGCGAGATGATGCCCGCCACCAGCAGAGCGCTGATGCCGAAGTAGATGGCCCAGTATGTGGACAACGGGTCGACGCTGCGGCGGAACACCATCGGCTCGAAGCACAGCACCACGCCCAGCAGCCACAGCGGCGCCAGCTTCCACCAGCGTTGCTCGGTGGCCTGCTGCTTGATCAGGTACGCAAAGGCCACCATGGCGGCGATGGCGAAGGTGCCGTAGCCCACGAAGTTGGCCGGCACGTGCAGCTTCATCCACCAGCTCTGCAGCGCCGGCACCAGCGGCTGGATGGCGTGGGCTTCGCGCACCAGCGTGTACCAGAGCAGGAAGCCGACCGCCGCGCTCACGATCAGCATCGAGAAGGCACCCAGCGCGCGCGTGCGGTAGTGCTGCTCGTAGTACAGATAGAACAGCGTCGTCATCCAGCAGAACATGACGAACACTTCGTACAGGTTGCTCACCGGGATGTGGCCGATGCCGCTGCCGATCTGGTGGCTCTCGTACCAGCGCACCAGCGAGCCGATCAGCGCCATCACCACGGCCGCCCAGGCGAAGCCGCTGCCGAGCTTGAGCGCGGTGTTGTCGCCACCGTCGGGCGCGCGGCGCGCCAGCAGGCCGATCCAGTACAGCACCGTGCTCATGAAGAACAGCAGGCTCATCCACAGGATGGCGCTCTGGCTGGAGAGGAAGTACTTCAGCAGGAAGACGTTCTCGCCGGCCTTGAGGTCGGCGCCGAAGTCGTCGGTGGTGCGCGCGTACAGCGCGATGGCGATCAGCACCGCCGCGCCCACGCCCAGGCTCAGCGGCCGCAGCGGGCCCCAGAACCAGCCCAGCGCGATGAGGCTGGGCGCCGTGCCGGCGAGGATCCAGGTCTCGTAGACATCGAGCCGCGAGCCGTAGCGCTGGAAGGCGTAGGCCGTGCCGGCCAGCACCAGCGCGGCGAAGATCCAGTCGAAGGCGCTGCGGCGTGCCAGCGGGTTGGTGCTCTTGCCCAGCATCAGCGTCGTCGTGTTCATGCGGGGTTCTCCTTCAGAAGCGCACTCTTCAGGCGCTCGAATTCGCGGTCGCCGTCCAGCGTGCGGCGGGTGCTCGACAGCGCGGTGGTGATGCGCGTGCGGCTCGGGTTGCCGGGCTCGGCGGGGTCGGGCTGCAGCCACACCCAGAGGCGGCGGTCGCGAACGTACAGCATCACGAAGACGCCGACGATCAGCAGCGCACAGCCGATGTACACCAGCGTCTTGCCCGGCGCGCGTGCCACCTGGAACACGCTGGCCTGGACCTGCTTGAAGTCCTTGAGCTGGAAGATCATCGGCGCCGGGTAGAAGTAGCTGTCCGACAGCGAGGTCACGGCCAGCGTCATGAAGCGCTCGGCCTCGGCGCCGGGCTTCAGCACCGCGAGGCCGGCTTCCTCGCGCGTGAGGTTCATCAGCTCGAACAGCGCGCCGTTCAGGATGCGCAGCATGACCTCGCTGACGCGCAGGCGCTCGGCCTCGGGCACGGTGCTTTCCAGGAAGTCGGCCAGCGCCTGCAGGCCGCTGACGGTGCCGGCCTTCGTGCCCGGCAGCTTGCCCTTCTCGGTGCCGGCGAACAGCCCGAGCACGCGGCGCGTCGTGCCCAGCAGCTGCTCGGCGATCTCGGGGCGGTCGGCCGGCGCGGCCAGCGCCACGTAGCGGCGCGCGGCGCGGTCGCGGTGCGCCGGGTCGTCAAGCGCCTGGCGCAGGCGCATCCAGCCCTCGAGCGTGCCCTGCTCGTCGGCCGGCACGCGCAGGTAGCGGAACTCGTCCTGTGGTGACTCGCGCATGCCGAAGAGGAACAGGTTGCTGCCCTCCAGCATCACTGGCGCCATGAAGTTCTGGAACTCGCGCGCCTGGCCGGCCGCATCACGGATGCGGTAGGTGATGCTGGGGCCGATGTTGGTGAGGTCGCGCTTGTGCACGACCTTGTCGCCGGCGCCCAGCCGCTCCTCGAGCGAGTGCACGAGGTCGACGCGGCGCACGTCGGCGCCGGAGCTGGAGCCTTCGCCGCCCGGCGAGGCGCCGAGGTTCTCGACGTTGATGACACGCAGCGTCGCGAACTCCAGCGTCGCCTTCTCCTCGCCTTTGGGTCCGGTGCTCACGAGCTGCGTGCTGCCGCCGATGACGCCCTGCACGTCGAAGGGCTGACCCGGGCCCAGCGGCAGCGCGCGCAGCGTGATGCTGGAGCCGCCGTCGTCGAAGCTGCTCTGGTAGATGGCGATGCCGCGGTGGAACGCGGGCTTGTTGACCTCGACGCGGTGCTCCACGGCCTCGCCGCTTTCGCGGTCGTGCACCACGATCTCGCTGGCAAAGAGCCGCGGCATGCCGGTGGGGTAGTACTCGACGATGAAGCGCTTGAGCTCGACGTCGAAGGGCAGGTCCTGCAGCACCACGCCGCCGGGCATGGTGAGCACCGCGGTGCCGGCCCTCAGGCCCTCGGGCACGAACAGGTTGCCGCGGAAGGTGGGGTTGGTGGCGGCCAGGCGGTGCTGCTCAGGCACGTCGGGGATCAGGCCGCCGCCGGCGAACACGCTCTTGCCGAAGATCGCCATCTGCGCGCGCACCATCAGGTCGCCGTCGAGCAGGCCGCCGATGCACACCAGCACGATGGCCGAGTGCGCCGCGAGGTAGCCGATCTTGTTGGGCCGGCCCTTGCGCGCGGCGATCATCACGCCGCCGTCGCGCGTCTGCACCTTGGCGTGCCAGCCCTGCGCCATCAGCAGGCCGCTGACGCGCGCCAGCGCATCGGCCGGCGCCTCGGCCACCGCGGCCTGGCCCTTGTGCGCGAAGGCCACCAGGCTCTTCTCGCGGATGTCTTCCTTGTACTGCTGCCAGTCGGCAATGATCTTCGGCAGGTTGCGCGCGATGCACAGGCTCGTCGACAGCACCAGGAAGGCCAGGATCAGCAGGAACCAGGGCGCGCTGTAGACGGTGTGCAGGCGCATCACCGAGAACACGTCGGCCCAGAACGGCCCGAACTGGTTGACGTAGTTGATCGCCGGCTCGTTCTGCTTGACGACCGTGCCGATGACGCTGGCGATGCAAATGATCGTCAGCAGCGAGATCGAGAAGCGCATCGACGAGACCAGCTCAATCGCCTCGCGGAGCGTGCGTGAGCCGGAGCGGACCTCGACACCGGACGTGGAAACTGCCATGCGGCGGATTATGGGTGGCGAGGCCTGCAACAACCGGTGCCAAAGCGCAAAGGGCCGGCGCAGTGCCGGCCCTTCCCGGGGAGCGTCAGTTCCGCTTCAGCGCAGGCCCGCCGCGAAGTCGGAGACGGCCTTGATCTCGCGCTCGTTCATCTTGCCGGCGATGGTGGCCATCTGCGCGTTGTTGCCGCGCTCGCCCAGCCGGAAGGCGTTCATCTGCGCCTCGGTGTAGGCGGCGTGCTGGCCGGCGATGCGCGGGTACTGCGCCGGCATGCCGCTGCCGGCCGGGCCGTGGCAGGCGGCACAGGCGGGCACGCCCTTGGCCGGGATGCCGCCGCGCCAGATGGCCTCGCCCTTGGCCACGGTGTCCTTGTTGCCGGCGAAGCCCTTCACCGGCGGCTTGCTGGCGTAGAAGGCGGCGATGTGCTTCATGTCCTCTTCGGACAGCCCGGCGGCCATGCCGGCCATCACCGCGTTCTTGCGCTTGCCGCTCTTGAACTCGATGAGCTGCTTGACCAGGTACTCGGGGTGCTGGCCCTGGAGGATGGGGTTGGCCGGCGCGCCGCGCGTGCCGTCGGCCGTGTGGCAGGCCATGCAGGTGGCAGCCAGCTGCTGGCCCTTGGCCAGGTCGGGCTTGAAGGCCGGGGCCGGCGTGGCGGCGTGCGCCGAGGCGGCGACGAGCGTGGCAAGGACCAGGGCTGGGACGTTCAGCAGCTTCATGCGGGGGGCTTTCGGGGATGCGCGAATCCGGCCCCGGGCAGGGCCGCGGCCGGACAAAACCCATGAATTTTACAATGCACCATGACACCGCCCTTTCGTGCTCCCGCCACCGCCCCCGCCAGCGGGCCAAGCCCGCGTCAGTCCAAGGTCGCGACGCCGGGGCCCGAGGCCCGCGCCGCGCTGGCCTGGCTGCACGGCGCGCGCTTCCTCACCACCGCGAGCCGGCTCGACCAGCTGCCCGTGAGCGAGCTGCCCGAGATCGCCTTCGTCGGCCGCAGCAACGCCGGCAAGAGCAGCGCCATCAACCGCCTCACGCAGCAGAAGCGGCTGGCCTTTGCGTCGCGAACGCCGGGGCGCACGCAGCACATCAACCTGTTCGACCTGGGCCCGCGCGACGCCGTCGAGGCCCGCCTGGCCGACCTGCCCGGCTACGGCTACGCCGCCGTCGAGCGCGCCGCCAAGCTGCGCTGGCAGGAGGTGATGGCGCAGTACCTCGAGCTGCGGCGCGCGCTGCACGGCGTGGTGCTGCTGGCCGACGCCCGCCTCGGCCTGACCGACCTCGACCAACGCCTGCTGGCTCTGGTGGCCCCGCGGGTGGCGAACGGCGAGGTGCGGCTGCTGGTGCTGCTGACCAAGGTCGACAAGCTCAACCGGTCCGAGGCGCAGAAGGCGCTGCGCGAGGCCGGCGATGCGCTGGCGGCCCTTGGCACCGAGTCGGCCGACATCGGCGTCACCACCTTTTCGGCGCTGTCGGGCCAGGGCGTGCCCGACGTCGCCGAGGCGCTGCGCAGCTGGGTGCCGGCGGCGCCGGCGGTGGACCCATGAGCACCGGGGCCGGCATCCGCCACTTCGACGCCGCGTTGCCGAACGGCATCACGCTGGCCTGCCGCGCGGCCGGCGAGGGGCCGGTGCGCGCGCTGCTGCTGCACGGCTTTCCGGAGGCCGCCTTCGCGTGGGACGAGGTGCTGCAGCGCCTGGCCCCGCGCCATGCCGCCGTGGCGCCCAACCTGCGCGGCTATGTCGGCTCGTCGGCGCCCGAGGGCGACGCCGCCTACCGCGCCCGCCACCTCGTGGCCGACCTGGAGGCGCTGATCGCGCGGCTGACCGACGGCAGCGGCGAGCCGCTGCCCTTGCTGGTGGCGCACGACTGGGGCGGCGCCATCGCCTGGAACCTGGCCGCGCAGCGGCCCGACCTCTTGCGCCGGCTGCTCATCGTCAATTCGCCGCACCCGGCCACCTTCCTGCGCGAACTGCGCGACGACCCCGGCCAGATCGCCGCCAGCGCCTACATGAACTTTCTCGTGCGGCCCGACGCGCCGGCGCTGCTGGCCGAAGACGACTTCCGCCGCCTGTGGCCGTTCTTCGGCGGTGCCGCCTGGCTGGACGAGGCCACGCGCGAGCGCTACCGCGAGGCCTGGCGCAACGACGGCCGTGGCCTGGGGCCGATGGTGGCCTGGTACCGCGCCTCGCCGCTGCGCCCCGCGCTGGCGGCGGACGACGCCATCCACCGCGTCGAGCTGCCCGACGAGGCCGTCACCGTGCGCGTGCCGACCACGGTGCTGTGGGGCGAGCGCGATGTGGCGCTGCGGCCGGGCCTGCTGCGCGGTCTGGAGCGCTGGGTGCCGCAGCTGGACCTGCGCCGCGTGCCCGAGGGCACGCACTGGCTGGTCCACGAGCAGCCCGGTCTGGTGGCCGAGGCCATCGCCGGGCAGATCGACGCTGCGCTGGCCGGGGCGTAGTCAGGCGGCCGACTCGGCGGCCACCTCCTGCTGCACGCGCTGCGCCGCCTGGCCGACGACCGAGCGCACGCGCAGCGTCTTCACGAGGCCGTGGTCGTGCATCAGGGCCAGGGCGCGGCTGCGCACGGCCCAGGTCTCGTCGCTGGAGCCGTCGCCGAACAGCCAGAACTCGCGCCGCTCGCCGCGCCACAGGAGCTGCGCCTGCAGCCAGCGGCCGTTCATGAACATGCGCACCCAGTCGCCGAGGGCCAGCGAGTCCAGCCAGGCCTCGGCGGCCGTGGCGCCGGGGCCGGCCGCGGCCTGGCTCTCGATGAACTCGGCCGGCACGGTGTCGAGCTGGTGGGCGTCCAGCGGGCCGTTCAACGTGCTGGCCGGCGTCTCGCGGCGCTCGTCGCGCAGCTCGGCGTTCTGCAGCGAGCCGATCTGCGAGGCCAGCGTCGCCAGCCGCCGCTTCAGCCGCTTTTCCAGGTAGGACTGCAGCCGCTCCCAGGCCCAGCGGTACAGGCCGGTGTGCTGGACGGGCTCGCTCGACAGCTGGTCGAGCGTCAGCTGGGCGGTGCGCAGCAGCGCCTGGCGCTCGGGGTCGGCGGCGTCGGGCGACATCTCGGCCACGAAGGCCAGCTGGTTGACGAAGCGCCACAGCGGGTGGCGGTCGTGGTCGAGCAGGCTGCGGTCGCGCGTGGCCAGGCGCATGGCCGGGCCGTGCAGCCGCACGATCAGCAGCATCACGTCGCGCGGCACGCGACGGTCGGCGATCATGGCTTCGAACAGGCGGCTGACCAGCTCGACCGCCTGGCGGTCGGCGCGCTGCGTGATGCCGCGCGCGATGTCGGTCCAGCGCTCCAGCGGCACGGCGCCGGTGCGCGCCGCCTGCGGCACCGCGGCCAGGCGGGCGCCGTGCTGGGTGTCCAGCGGCGCCGGCATGGTCTCGCTGATGCGCTGCAGGTCGGGGCTGTAGGTCGAGGTGACCGAGCGCGCACCGCGCCGCGAGCCCGATGGCAGGATGAGCGTGCGGTAGGCCGCCGGTTCCACGCCCTGGCCCTCCAGCCGCGAGGTCGAGGCGGCATAGCTGGTGCGCAACAGCTGCGCCAGCGGCGTGCCGCACTGGCGCATGAAGGCGATCTGGTGCCCGCGCGA
Source organism: Rubrivivax sp. (assembly GCA_027483705.1). Taxonomy (GTDB): domain Bacteria; phylum Pseudomonadota; class Gammaproteobacteria; order Burkholderiales; family Burkholderiaceae_C; genus Rubrivivax. The sequence goes on along the minus strand of JAIXTY010000137.1, from coordinate 1,325 downwards.
CAGCGGCAGTGCCTGGGACGCCGCCCAGGTGGCGCGCGCCCAGGTGGCGGGGCGGAAGGGGTTGTGGTCCTTCGCCATGTCGAGGTCGCCGACCATCGCCGCGACGAAGGTCTGCAGCTCGCGCAGCTCGTATTCGGCGGTGCTCTTGATGCCCTCGATGGTGTGCGACAGCTCCACCTCGATGGCGACCTCGTCCTCGTCGACGAGCGCCAGCACCTTGGGCTTCGGGCGCACGGCGTGGGCGCTGGCCTCGGGGCGCGTGGCGCCGCGCAGCTCGGACTGCACCTGCTCGCGCAGGCTGTGCAGGAAGTAGTCGCCCAGCCGCGCGCGCTGGGCCTGCACCGCCTGCAGCATCTCGCCGACGGCGTTGCGCTGCACGCCCTGCAGGCCGGCCAGGTTGCGGCGGCCGCCGTCGAGCAGCGCGTCCAGCACCTGGTCGAACAGCATCGGCGCGCGCAGCAGTTCGTCGTCGACGAACTGCCGGAACAGCGGCGATGGCGCAGACACGGTCATGGTGCCTGGCATTCTGGGTAGCGTCACCGGCCGCCGGTGCGCTGAACAGCGCCTGCTTTCCGGGCCTGATGCGCGGTCGGCGCGGCCCCCAAGAAAAAAGGCCCGCGTCCTTCGACGCGGGCCCTTGCTGGCCGGTGGGCCGGGCGGGACTTACATGTCCATGCCCATGCCGCCCATGCCACCCATGCCGCCGCCGGCCGGGGCCGGGGCCTCGTCCTTCGGGGCCTCGGCGACCATGCACTCGGTCGTCAGGATCAGGCTCGCCACCGAGGCGGCGTTCTGCAGCGCGGTGCGGGTGACCTTGGTGGGATCCAGGATGCCCATCTCGATCATGTCGCCGTAGGTGTCGTTGGCGGCGTTGAAGCCGTAGTTGCCCTTGCCCGCCAGCACGGCGTTGACCACCACGCTCGGCTCGCCGCCGGCGTTGTAGACGATCTCGCGCAACGGGGCCTCGATGGCCTTCAGCACCAGACGGATGCCGGCTTCCTGGTCGGCGTTGTCACCCTTGATGGTGCCGGCCGCCTGGCGGGCACGCAGCAGGGCCACGCCACCACCGGCCACGATGCCTTCTTCGACGGCGGCACGGGTGGCGTGCAGCGCGTCCTCGACGCGGGCCTTCTTCTCCTTCATCTCGACCTCGGTGGCGGCACCGACCTTGATGACGGCCACGCCGCCGGCCAGCTTGGCCACGCGCTCCTGGAGCTTCTCGCGGTCGTAGTCGCTGGTGGCTTCCTCGATCTGCACGCGGATCTGCTTGACGCGCGCCTCGATGTCGGCGGCCGAGCCGGCGCCGTCGATGACCGTGGTGTTCT
>JAIXTY010000348.1 GCA_027483705.1 Rubrivivax sp. | reverse complement strand
TCAATGGCGAGGGCCTGCAGCATGAGGACGGCCACAGCCACATTTTGGCGGGCACCATTCCCAACTGCGTCAGCTACGACCCCACCTTCGCGCACGAGGTCGGCGTCATCCTGCACCATGGCCTGAAGCGCATGGTTGAGAAGCAGGACAACGTCTTCTACTACCTGACGCTGCTCAACGAGAACTACCCGATGCCGGGCCTGGTGGCGGGCACCGAGGAGCAGATCATCAAGGGCATGTACCTGCTCAGCGAGGGCGCCAAGAAGACGCCGCGCGTCAACCTGCTGGGCAGCGGCACGATCCTGCGCGAGAGCCTGGCGGCGCAGGCGCTGCTCGACGCCGACTGGGGCGTGGCCGCCAACGTCTTCAGCTGCCCGAGCTTCAACGAGCTCACGCGCGACGGCCAGGACTGCGAGCGCTGGAACCTGCTGCACCCCACGGCCGAGGCCCGCGTGCCGTTCGTGACGCAGCAGCTGGCGCCGCACGCCGGCCCGGTGATCGCCAGCACCGACTACATGAAGGCCTACGCCGAGCAGATCCGCGCCTTCATCCCCAAGGGCCGCGCCTACAAGGTGCTGGGCACCGACGGCTTCGGCCGATCGGACTTCCGCAGCAAGCTGCGCGAGCACTTCGAGGTCAATCGCCACTACATCGTGGTCGCCGCGCTCAAGGCGCTGGCCGACGAGGGCACCGTGCCGGCCGCCAAGGTGGCCGAGGCCATCCGCAAGTACGGGATCGACGCCGACAAGGTGAATCCGCTGTACGCCTGATCACAACGACAACCGGAGACACGACAACATGGCGTCGATCGACGTGAAGGTGCCCGACATCGGCGATTTCGCCGAAGTCGCGGTGATCGAGGTGATGGTGAAGGTGGGCGACACCGTGAAGGCCGAGCAGAGCCTCATCACGGTGGAGAGCGACAAGGCCTCGATGGAGATCCCGTCGTCGCACGCCGGCGTCGTGAAGGCGCTGAAGGTGGCAGTGGGCGACAAGGTCGCGATGGGCTCGGTGATCGTCGAGCTCGAGGTCGAGGGTGCGGCAGCGCCAGCGCCCGCGGCCGCACCGGCGCCGGCCCCGGCTGTGCCCGCTGCGGCGCCTGCGGCAGCGCCGGCCCCAGCGCCTGTGGCGGCCCCGGTGACCGCCGCGCCGGCCGCGGGCGGCCCGGTGACCGTGGTCGTGCCCGACATCGGCGACTTCGACGAGGTCGCGGTGATCGAGCTCTTCGTCAAGCCCGGCGACAGCGTGAAGGTGGAGCAGAGCCTCATCACGGTGGAAAGCGACAAGGCCTCGATGGAGATCCCGTCGTCGCACGCCGGCACCGTGAGCCAGCTGCTGGTGAAGGTGGGTGACAAGGTGGGCAAGGGCACGCCGATCGCCGTGCTGCAGGCGGTGGGTGGTGCCGCCACCGCGTCGGCGCCCGTTGCTGCAGCGGCTGCTGCACCGGCCGCGGCACCCGCACCAGCCCCGGTGGCCGCGCCCGCCGCCGCCCAGGCGCCGGCTGCCGCGGCCGTGCCCGCGCACCAGCCCACCACGGCGCCGAGCACCGCGCTGCCCCACGCCTCGCCGAGCATCCGCCGACTGGCGCGCGAGCTCGGCGTGCCGCTGGCCGAGGTCAAGGGCAGCGGCCCCAAGGGCCGCATCACGCAGACCGACGTGCAGGGCTTCGTCAAGGCCGTGATGGCCGGCGACGCGCAGACCACGGCGCAGAAGGCCAAGGCCCCCGCGGCCGCGCCCGCCACGGCTGGTGGCGCGTTCCCGGGCCTGCTGCCCTGGCCGAACGTCGACTTCGCCAAGTTCGGCACCGTCGAGCGCAAGGAGCTGTCGCGCATCAAGAAGATCAGCGGCGCCAACCTGCACCGCAACTGGGTCGTCATCCCGCACGTGACGAACCACGACGACGCCGACATCACCGATCTCGAAGCCTTCCGCGTGCAGCTGAACAAGGAGAACGAGAAGTCGGGCGTGAAGGTCACGATGCTGGCCTTTCTGATCAAGGCCTGCGTCTCGGCGCTGAAGAAGTTTCCGGAGTTCAACGCCAGCCTCGACGGTGACACGCTGGTGCTGAAGAAGTACTTCCACATCGGCTTTGCCGCCGACACGCCCAACGGCCTGGTGGTGCCCGTGATCAAGGACGCCGACCAGAAGGGCATCCTGCAGATCAGCAGCGAGATGAGCGCGCTGGCCGCCAAGGCCCGCGACGGCAAGCTGAGCCCGGCCGACATGTCCGGCGGCTGCTTCAGCATCAGCAGCCTGGGCGGCATCGGCGGGCGCTACTTCACGCCGATCATCAACGCGCCCGAGGTCGCCATCCTTGGCGTGTGCCGCAGCACGACGGAGCCGCGCTGGGACGGCAAGGCCTTCCAGCCCCGGCTGATCCTGCCCCTCAGCCTGAGCTGGGACCACCGCGTCATCGACGGTGCCGCGGCCGCGCGCTTCAACGCGTACCTGGGCTCGGTGCTGGCCGACTTCCGCCGCGTGCTCGTCTAGATGAGCACGGTGGTCGTCGCCCGCAAGGGCAAGACCCTGGCCATCGCGTCGGACGCGCTCGTCACCTTCGGCGAGACGCGCCTGCCGGCCGGCTACGAGGCCAATGCCAAGCTGTTCCGCGTGGGCCGCTCGTGGCTCGGCACCGTGGGCACCACGGCCCACATGCCGGTGCTGCGGCAGGCGCTGGCCGACCTGCCGCCCGAGCTGCTGCAGCTTGACAGCCGCGACGCGATCTTCCAGACCTTCCTGGCGCTGCACCCGCGGCTGAAGGACCGCTTCTTTCTCAACACCAAAGAGAACGACAGCGACCCCTACGAGAGCAGCCAGTTCAGCGTGCTGATCGCCAACCGCCACGGCATCTTCGGCGTCGAGAGCTACCGAGAGGTGTTCGCCTTCGACCGCTTCTGGGCCATCGGCTCGGGCCGGCGCTTCGCGCTGGGCGCGATGCACGCCACCTGGTCGGGCGCGAAGACGGCACGCGAGGTGGCCACGGCCGGCGTGGCGGCCGGCTGCGAGTTCGATACCAGTTCTGCCGGCCCGGTGCGCATGCAGACCTTCACCCTGACAACCTGAGACAAACCCATGGCTCTGATCGACATCCAGGTGCCGGACATCGGCGACTTCAAGGACGTGGCCGTCATCGAACTGCTCGTGAAGCCGGGCGACACTGTGAAGGCCGAGCAGAGCCTGATCACGGTGGAGAGCGACAAGGCCTCGATGGAGATTCCGTCGTCGGCGGCGGGTGTCGTGAAGGCGATCAAGGTCGGCGTCGGCGACAAGGTGAACCAGGGCAGCGTGATCGTGGTGCTGGAGGCTGCGGGTGAGGCCACCACCGTGGCCCCCGCGGCACCCGCCCCGGCGCCAGCGCCCGCCACTGCACCCGCTGCACCCGCGGTGGTGGTGCCCGCGCCGGCCGCCGCCACCTACGCCGGCACGGCCGACCTCGAGTGCGAACTGCTGGTGCTGGGCGCCGGCCCCGGTGGCTACTCGGCCGCTTTCCGTGGCGCCGACCTCGGCCTGAAGACGGTGCTCGTCGAGCGCTTCCCCACGCTGGGGGGCGTGTGCCTGAACGTGGGCTGCATCCCCAGCAAGGCGCTGCTGCACGTGGCCGCGGTGATGGACGAGGTGAAGCACTTCGCCGACCTCGGCATCGCGTTCGAGGAACCCAAGGTCGACCTCGGCAAGCTGCTCGCGCACAAGAACAAGGTCGTGGGCAAGCTCACCGGCGGCCTGGCGGCGATGGCCAAGATGCGCAAGGTGACGGTGGTGCAGGGCAGCGGCGAGTTCGCCGACGCGCACCACCTGACGGTCAGCACGGCCGACGGCAAGGTGCAGACCATCAGGTTCGCCAAGGCCATCATCGCCGCGGGTTCCGAGGCGGTGAAGCTGCCGTTCCTGCCGGCGGACGACCGCATCGTCACCAGCACCGGCGCGCTGCAGCTGCGCCAGCAGCCGAAGCGGATGCTCGTCATCGGCGGCGGCATCATCGGCCTGGAGATGGGCACGGTCTACAGCACGCTGGGCGCCAGGCTCGACGTGGTGGAGATGCTCGACGGCCTGATGCAGGGCGCGGACCGCGACCTCGTCAAGGTCTGGCAGAAGATGAACGCGCGCCGGTTCGACCGCCTGATGCTGAAGACCAAGACGGTGGGTGCCGAAGCCACGCCTGACGGCATCCGTGTGATGTTCGAGGGCCTGGACGGCACGAAGAGCGAGGGCCTGTACGACCTCGTGCTGCAGGCCGTGGGCCGCACGCCCAACGGCCGAAAGATTGCTGCTGACAAGGCCGGCGTCGTGGTGGGCGACCGCGGCTTCATCCCGGTGGACGCGCAGATGCGCACCAACGTGCCGCACATCTTTGCCATCGGCGACATCGTCGGCCAGCCGATGCTGGCGCACAAGGCCGTGCACGAGGCCCACGTGGCGGCCGAGGTGGCCGCGGGCGACAGCAAGGCGCAGTTCGATGCCCGCGTCATCCCGAGCGTGGCCTACACCGACCCCGAGGTGGCCTGGGTGGGCCTGACGGAAGACGAGGCCAAAGCGCAGGGCATCAAGGTCAAGAAGG
>JAIXTY010000262.1 GCA_027483705.1 Rubrivivax sp. | reverse complement strand
GGTAGTCGCTCTCGCCGGCGAAGTTGCCGATCAGGCCGCCGGCCTCGGTGATGATGAGCGAGCCCGCGGCCACGTCCCAGGGGTTCAGGCCCATCTCGAAGAAGCCGTCGTACCAGCCGGCGGCCACGTAGCACAGGTCCAGCGCCGCGGCGCCCGGGCGGCGCAGGCCGGCGCAGGCCTGCATGACCTCCTCGAACATCTTGACGTAACGCTTGAAGTTGTCGCCGCGGCGGAACGGGAAGCCGGTGCCGACGAGCGCGTCCGACAGCCGCGTGCGCTTGCTCACGCGCAGCCGCCGGTCGTTCAGGAAGGCACCACGGCCCTTGCTGGCGATGAAGAGGTCGTTGCGCGTGGGGTCGTAGACGACGGCCTGCTGCACCTGGCCGCGCACGGCCAGCGCGATGCTGACGGCGTAGACCGGGAAGCCATGCAGGAAGTTGGTGGTGCCGTCGAGCGGATCGATGATCCAGACGTACTCGCTGTCGCGTGCCCCGTGCTCGCGCCCGCTCTCTTCGGCCAGGATGCCGTGCCCGGGGTAGGCCTCGAGCAGCGTCTGGATGATCACCGCCTCGGCGTTGCGGTCGACCTCGGAGACGAAGTCGTTGGGCCCCTTGCTGCCGACCTTGAGCACGTCGAGGTCGAGCGCGGCGCGGTTGATGATCGAACCCGCCGAGCGAGCCGCCTTGACGGCGATGTTGAGCATGGGGTGCAGGGCTTGCGTCATGGCGGGTGCGGTGTCGCGAAAGGCGAGGGAAGGGCGGGAGGAGGGCGGAGCGGCAGGTGGAAAAGAGCGCGCGGCCGGACAATGCAGGGCGGATCCGCGAAAACCCTTGATTCTAGTCGCCACCTACAGCCCGCCCGCCCCCGCCGATGAGCCTGCCCGCCGACACCACCCGTTTCGTGCTCGTGCGGCCCAGCCACGCCGGCAACGTGGGCGCCGCCGCGCGGGCAATCAAGGTCATGGGCTTTGCCGATCTGGTGCTGGTGGCGCCCCGCTTCGCCAACGTGCAGCAGCACGACGACGCCATCGCGATGGCCAGTGGCGCCACCGACGTGCTGGCCGCGGCGCGCGTGGTGGACACGCTGCCCGAGGCGCTGGACGGCATCACGTGGGCCTGCGCCACGGCGATGACGCCGCGCGATTTCGGGCCGCCCACGCAAGCACCGCGCGAGCACCTGCCGGCGCTGGCGCCGCAGGGCCACCGCGTGGCCTTCGTGTTCGGCCGAGAGCGCACCGGCCTGGACAACGCCGACGTCTACCGCTGCCACGCCTGCCTGAGCATCCCGGCAAACCCCGCCTACGGCTCGCTGAACCTCTCGCAGGCGGTGCAGCTGCTGGCCTACGAGTGGCGGCAGGCGCTCGGCGGCTGGCCGGTGGTGGCCGCAGCACCAGCGGTGCGCACGGCGCCGCGGGCTGATGCCGCGGCCGTGCAGGGCGCGCTGGCGCACTGGCAGGCGGTGCTGGAGCGCATCGGCTTCCTGGACCCGGCTGCGCCCACGAAGCTGATGCCGCGCCTGAACCAGCTGCTCAACCGCGCGCAGCTGAGTGCCGACGAGGTGCACATCCTGCGTGGCATCGCCCGCGCGGTGGACGACGCCGCCGCGCTGCCACGAACCCCTGCCGGAAGTCGGAAGCAGGGTTGAGTGCCGCTGCATACACTCGCGCCATGTTTGCCCGCCTGCGTGAAGACATCGCCTGCATCCTCGAGCGCGACCCCGCCGCGCGCTCGCGCTGGGAGGTGCTCACGTGTTACCCGGGGCTGCACGCGCTGGTGATGCACCGCCTGGCCCACGGGCTGTGGCGGCGCGGGCTGCGCTGGCCGGGGCGCTTCGTCTCGCACGTGGCGCGCTGGCTCACGGGCATCGAGATCCACCCCGGCGCCACCATCGGCCGCCGGGTGTTCATCGACCACGGCATGGGCGTCGTCATCGGCGAGATGGCCGAGGTCGGTGACGGCTGCACCATCTACCAGGGGGTCACGCTGGGCGGCACCTCGCTCGTCAAGGGCGCCAAGCGGCATCCGACGCTGGAAGCCGGGGTGATCGTCGGCGCCAATGCCGCGGTGCTGGGTGGCTTCACGGTCGGCGCGGGTGCGCGCGTCGGCTCGGGCGCGGTCGTCACCAAGCCCGTGCCGGCCGGTGCCACCGCGGTGGGCAACCCGGCCCGCATCATCCAGGCCGAACTGGACCAGCAGCGCGAGACCGCCGCCGCCAGGATGGGCTTCTCGGCCTACGGCCTGACCCAGGGCGACGACCCCGTGGCGCAGGCGCTGAAGGGCCTGATCGACAACGCCGGCAGCCAGGAGGCGCAGATCGCGATGCTCTGGCAGGCCATCGAGAAGCTCTCGGCGCGCTCGCGCGAGCTGCCGCTCAGCGACTGCGTGCCGCAGGAGGCGCGCACCGAAGCCGCCTTCGACGCCGAGCGGCTGAACCGCCTGGTCAAGTAGCGTTCTCGCGCCGGCGCACCTGCGGCGTCATCGTGTTCTTGGCCAGCGCGACGCGGTCGTCCAGGTCGCGCGCCGGCATCGGGCGCCCGAACAGATAGCCCTGCGCGTTGCGGCAGCCCATCTGGTGCAGCGTGCTGGCCTGCAGCTCCGTCTCGACGCCCTCGGCCACCGTGTCGACGCCCAGGCTGCGTGAGAGGCCGATGATGGCGTCGACGATCTTGGCGCTCTGCGGCTTGTCGATCGTGCGCACGAAGCTGCGGTCGATCTTGATGCGGTCGAAGGTCATCTCGGCCAGGTAGCTCAGGCTCGAGTAGCCGGTGCCGAAGTCGTCCAGCGTCACCGTCATGCCGGCCTTCTTGAGGTCCATGATCACCGCGCGCGCGCGCGCCGTGTCGTTGACCAGCGCCGTCTCGGTGAGCTCGACGTCGAATCTCGTCGCCGGCACGCCGGACTCGCGCACGATGGCCAGCAGCTGCGCCACCAGCTCCGGGTTCTCGATCTGCTGCGGCGCCACGTTGATGGACAGCCGCCAGTGCGGTGGGAAGCGCTCGATGTCCTGGCAGGCGGCGCGCAGCAGCGCAAAGGTCAGCGGCCCGATGAGGCCGGAGTTCTCGGCCACGGCGATGAACTTGTCCGGCGTCAGCACGCCGCGCTCGGGGTGGCGCCAGCGGCACAGCAGCTCCATCGAGCTGACGTTGCGCCGCTCCAGGCCCACGATGGGCTGGTAGTAGGGCACGAACTGCCCGGCGGCGATGCCCTCGCGGATCTCCTGCTCCAGCGTGTGGCGGTCGGCCATGATCTCGTCGCGCCGCGGGTCGTAGCGGTGCACGAGGCCGCGGCCGCCCTGCTTGGCGCGGTACAGGGCCGAGTCGGCCTTGCGCAGCAGCTCGTCGGCGGTCTGCGCGTCGGCCGGGAACTGCGCGATGCCGACGCTGGCGCCGATGCTCACGCTCAGGTCGCCGAACTGCATCGGCTCGGCCAGCCGCTCGACGATGCGCTCGGCCGTGGCGCGGGCGCTGAACGGCGCCGCGCGCTCGGGCACCACGACGACGAACTCGTCGCCGCCGTAGCGCGCCCGCAGGTCGTCGGGCGTCAGGCAAAGCTTCAGGCGCCGGGCCACCTCCTTCAGCACCATGTCGCCGACCATGTGGCCATGGCGGTCGTTGACGGGCTTGAAGCGATCCAGGTCCACCATCAGCACCGAGACCGCCTCGCCACCCGTGCCGGCGCGCGCCAGCCGCGCGTGCATGCGGTCGTGCAGGCCGGCGCGGTTGTCCAGGCCGGTCAACAGATCGGAGCTGGCCATGCGTTGGATGTGCACCTCGGCGTCGCGCAGCGTGCCGCGGGTGTGGTCGAGCCCGCGCGACAGCCGCCGCCACAGCACCGCGCCCGCCACCAGGGCCAGCAGCACGGCACCGCCGCTCATCAGCCAGCTGCGCTGCTCCAGGCGGGCCAGGTCGGCCCGTGTGGCGGCGAGCGAGGCGCCGGTGAGCTCCTCGTTGGCTTCGCTGAGCAGCCGGCTGTTCAGGCCGTAGCGTTCGCCGTCGAACAGTGCCCGCGCGGATTCGTGCGCGCCGCTCTTCAGCGCCTCCAGCGCCGAGGCGCGCATGCGCGTGATCTCGGCCGCGGCCTCGGCTGTCTTGCGCCGGTAGCGGTCGGACACCTCCATCGGCGCCAGCAGCGCGGCGTGCTCGACGTTCTGGCTCACCTGGTCGACCAGGCGGTCGTAGCGGTCGATCCAGCCGACGTCACCCGTCAGCGAGGCCGTCTGCGCGGCCTGCCACAGCTGCTGTTCCGTCACCCGCAGGCGGCCGGCGACCTCGTGCGCGGTGGCCAGCCGTTCTGCGGCGCGGGCCAGCTCATCGGCCGACCAGATGCGCTCCACCAGCAGCAGGGCTGTCCACAGCGCCGCGCCCGCCAGCGTGATGGCCACGGCCCGCCGTGCCTGCCGCATCGTCTGCTCGACGATCGAGACGGACGGCAGCAGCGGCCCGGGCGGGCTGCTGCGCTCGGAGGTGGGCATGGTCATGGAGGCGGGCGCATGCGGACGGATCTGGCCGGTTATCGGTGCACCTGCTGCGGCCCTTGAGCCGGCTGCCGGCCCGGGCCTGGCCGCCGTTGGGCACTACGCCACGGGCCGGGGCGCACGCTGGGCCGACTTGGGCCGGAAGGCGCGGCAGACCGTGTCGTCGGTCTCGAGGTAGGGGCCGCCGATGAGGTCGATGCAGTACGGCACGGCGGCAAAGATGCCGGGCACCGGCGGCGTGGCCGCCGGCAGGCCCTGCAGGGTTTCGGCGATGGCCTTCGGCTGTCCGGGCAGGTTGATCACCAGCGCGCGGCCGCGGATCACCGCCACCTGGCGCGACAGGATCGCCGTGGGCACGAAGGCCAGCGAGATCTGACGCATCTGCTCGCCGAAGCCCGGCATCACCTTGTGGGCCACGGCCAGCGTGGCCTCGGGCGTGACGTCGCGCGGCGCCGGGCCGGTGCCGCCGGTGGTGAGCACGAGGTCGCAGCGCTCGGCGTCGACCAGTTCGATCAGCGTCGCCGAGATGCCGTCCTGCTCGTCGGGGATCAGCCGCTCGACCCACTCGACCGGGTTCTTCAGCGCGCTCGTGAGCCAGGTCTTCAGCGCCGGCAGGCCCTGGTCGGCGTAGACACCGGCCGAGGCGCGGTCGCTGATCGAGACCACGCCGATGCGCACGGCGTCGAAGCGGGTGGTGGAGGCATCGTTCATGTCGAAGGACTCGGATGGGGTGACGTCGGCTGCCCGCGCAGCGCGTCGTCGAAGGCGTCGAGCAGGCCCTGGGCCAGACCCACGTGGTACTGCACCGTGGACAGGGCCACCACGAGGATGCCGAGCTGGGCGTCCAGGGTCTCGATGCGGACATCGTCCAGCGGCAGGTCGAGCTGCTCGATCTGCATCAGCACGGTCAGCAGCGCGGCGCGGTCGTTGCCGAACAGCTCCTGCATCTGGTAGACGCGGGTGTAGGCGTTGAGCCGCTCCTCGGGCAGCAGCACCAGCGCCTGCGCCAGCCGCGCGACGTCCCAGGCCGTGCGGGTGACGAGCGGCACCGAGACGTCGCCGTGCGTGTCGGCCGGTGGCAGGGGCTGCGTGGCAGCGTCCCCGCCCGCCCGGCGGTGCAGGCGCAGTGCGAGGCGGTGCTCGCGAAACACGACGAGCTTGCCGTGCAGGGTCTGCAGGGTGCGCTGCGAGGCTGCGACACGGCGCCGGTTGGCGGCAATCTCGGCGTTGATGGCCCGCACGGTGCGCGCCAGCAGCGCCGCCTGCTCGCGACGCGTGCGCCAGCGCTGCACCAGCAGGGGCAGCAGCACGCCCAGCACGACGACCGACAGGTACAGCAGGTACTGCGCCACCGAGTCGATCGGGCCGAAGGCCAGGTTCGGCTTCACGGCGAGTCGTCGGCCTCGGGCGGCTCGGGGCCCGCGCCGGCCAGCACGGCCTTGACGAACTGGAACAGCTCGCGGTGGCTCCGCGGCTGCCGGGCCTCGGGCGCCACGGCGTCGCGCCGCGCGGCGCGCACCAGGCTTCGCAGCTGCTGCGTGTCGGTGTCGGCGTGGGCCTGCATCCAGCGCGTCAGCGCCTCGTCGTCGGCGATCAGCTCGGCACGCCAGCGCTCGGCCTCGTGCAGCGCCAGCGTCTCGCGTGCCGAGCCCAGCTTGAAGGCGGCCACGGCCTCGCGCAGCGGCTCCTCGTCAGCGGCGCGCATGAGCTTGCCCACGAACTGCAGCTGGCGGCGGCGGCCTTCGTGGCTCTTGGTTCGGCGGTAGGCCAGGATGGCCTCGAGCAGGGCCTCGGGCATCGGCGTGGCGCGCAGGCGGTGCTCGGGCAGCTCGGCCACTTCGAGGCCCAGCGACTGCAGGTCGTGCGACTGGCGCTTCAGCGCCGACTTGCTGGGGCGCGCATCGGCATCGTCGGGATCGGCGTCGCCGTAGTGGACGTCGAGGCCACGGTGCGGCGCGGCTTTGCGGGGCATGGGGTGGTGGGCGCCAGGGCTGCGCAGGGGGCGGGGCTATGATTGTTGCGCAGCTTCCCAACGCCTCTCACTTCCCGCCGCCCGCATGACGTCTTCCCCGCGCGCCCCGTCCGGTTTCGCCTTCGACCAGGCGCAGTTCCAGCAGATCGTCGAGGACACGCTGAAGATCGCCACCGGCCTGGGCGCCAGCGATGCCGGTGCCGAGGTGAGCGAAGGCGTGGGGCTCTCGGTGAGCGTGCGCAAGGGCGAGCTCGAGAACGTTGAGCGCAACCGCGACAAGTCGCTCGGCGTCAGCGTCTACCTCGGCCAGCGCCGTGGCAACGCCAGCACCTCCGACTTCTCCGCCGAGGCCATCCGCCGCACGGTGCAGGCGGCCTACGACATCGCGCGCTTCACCGCCGAGGATCCCGCCGCCGGCCTGCCCGACGCCGACGACCTCGCCGGCCCCGCCGAGGCCGCCCGCGACATCGACCTGTTCCACCCCTGGGCCATCGATGCCGCCGCCGCCGCCGAACTCGCCCGGCGCTGCGAGGACGCCGCGATGTCGGTGGACCGGCGCATCACCAACAGCGAAGGCGCCGGCGTCTCGGCGCAGCAGGCGCACTTCTGGGCCGGCAACTCGCGCGGCTTCCGCGGCGGCTATGCCAGCTCGCGGCACTACCTGTCGGTGTCGCCGATCGCCGGCAAGGGCAAGGACATGCAGCGCGACGGCTGGTACACCAGCATGCGCGACGCCGCCGACCTGGCCAGCCCCGAGGCCGTGGGCCGCTACGCCGCCGAGCGCGCGCTGGCGCGCCTGAAGAGCCGGCGCGTGGCCACGGGCGAGGTGCCGGTGCTGTTCGAAAGCACCGTGGCGGCCGGCCTGCTGGGCGCCTATGTGCAGGCCACCTCGGGCGGTGCGCTCTACCGCAAGGCGAGCTTCCTGCTCGACTGCCTGGGCCAGCCGGTGCTCGCCTCGCACATCGACATCGACGAGGACCCGCACATCCGCAAAGGCAAGGGCAGCGCGCCCTTCGACGACGAGGGCGTGCGCACCCGGGCGCGCCGCGTGGTCGACGGCGGCGTCGTGCAGGGCTACTTCCTCAGCAGCTACTCGGCGCGCAAGCTCGGCCTCAAGACCACCGGCCACGCCGGCGGCTCGCAGAACCTGGTGATGACGAGCCGCCGCACGAAGCGCGGCGACGACCTCGACGCGATGCTGAAGAAGCTGCATCGCGGCCTCTTCGTCACCGAGCTCATGGGGCAGGGCGTCAACTACGTGACGGGCGACTATTCGCGGGGTGCCGCCGGCTTCTGGGTGGAGGACGGCCGCATCGCCTTCCCGGTGCACGAGGTCACCATCGCCGGCAACCTGAAGACGATGTTCCGGCAGATCGCCGCCATCGGCGCCGACGCCTACACCCAGGGCAGCAAGACCATCGGTTCGGTGCTCGTGCCGGGCCTCAAGCTCGCCGGCGCCTGAGCGGCGCGCGCTGCGGTCGTCTCGGGGTTTGCCCGAAACTCAGCGGCCGTTCAGCTTCGAGCCACCACACTGCGCGCCGCCGGCGCAAGGTCGGGGACGCATCGTGGCCCTTCGAGCGGGAAAACCCGCCCGGATGCCCCAGGGGTGACTCCTAGAATTTCGCCGTTCTTGCAGGCATTCGTGCATGCCTGAACCCACCTGTTCGATCCAGAGGAGATGATCACCATGGAACGTCGTTCCTTCGTACGCAGTGCGGGCCTGGCCGGTGTGCTGGCCGCCGGCACTGCGCCTGCCATCGTGCACGCACAAGCCAACCTGCGTTGGCGCCTGACCTCGGGCTTCCCGAAGGCTCTGGACACCATCTACGGCGCGGCCGAGACCTTCTCGAAGAAGGTCCGCGAGATGTCGGGCGGCAAGTTCGAGATCTCGGTGCACGCGGCCGGTGAACTCGTGCCGATGCCGGGCCTCGTCGACGCCGTGCAGAGCGGCACGGTCGAGATGGGACACACCGCCCCGTACTACTACTTCGGCAAGAACGACGCCTTCGCGCTGGGCTGCGCCATCCCCTTCGGCCTGAACAGCCGCCAGATGACGGCCTGGTCCTACGACGGCAACGGCCTGAAGCTGATGCGCGAGTTCTATTCGAACTACGGCTTCACGAGCTTCCCGATGGGCAACACCGGCGCCCAGATGGGCGGCTGGTACCGCAAGGAACTCAAGACCCTCGCCGACATGAAGGGCCTGAAGTTCCGCGTCGGCGGCTTTGCCGGCAAGGTGACCTCGCGCCTGGGCACGGTGTCGCAGAACATCCCCGGTGGCGAGATCTACCAGGCGCTGGAAAAGGGCACGATCGACGCCGCCGAATGGGTGGGCCCGTATGACGACCAGAAGCTGGGCTTCTTCAAGGTCGCGCCGTTCTACCACTACCCCGGTTGGTGGGAAGGCGGCCCGCAGCTCGACCTGTACGTCAACCAGAAGGCCTTCGACGGCCTGAGCGCCGAGTACAAGGCCATCATCGAGAGCGCGGCGGCCTACGCCCACACCGAGATGCAGGCCAAGTACGACTACCGCAACCCGACGGCACTGAAGCAGCTGCTGGGCAACAAGACCAAGCTCGTGGCAATGCCCAAGCCCATCATGGACGCGGCCTTCAAGGAAGCCATGGCGCTGTACAGCGAGCTGAGCGCCTCGAACCCGGCGTGGAAGAAGATCTACGACGACTACAGCAACTTCCGCCGCGAAGCCAACCAGTGGTTCCGCTTCACCGAGGCACGCTTCGACAGCTTCATGCAGAGCGCCAAGCTCTGATCGCCGGCCGGCGCCCTCCCGGGCGTCGGTTCCTGCAAAGACGAAGGCCCCGCATTGCGGGGCCTTTCTCTTTGTGGCCGGCCCGAGGCGCCGGCCTCGGGCTGCGGGGGCTCAGGGCTTCTTGGCCTTGGCCGCGTCCTTCTTCATCTCTTCCTCGAGCAGCTTGGCGGGATCCTTCTCCGCGCCATCGGCCTCGGCCTCGCCTTCGGTCGGGGCGCTCGCGGCGTCGGCCGCCGGGTCGGCCTGTTCCTCCAGCGGCGGCGGGGCGGCGTCCTGCAGGGCCTTGTCGATGTCGACCTGCTCGGTCTTGGCAATGCCACCCGATACCAGCTCGGGATACGCGATGACCATCGCCACCATGATGAGCTGCAGGATGATGAAGGCGATCGAACCCTTGTAGATCTGCGCCGTGGTGACGGCCGGGATGCGCTCGCCGGTGACGCGGTCGTTGTAGTCCTTCTTGGCGGCCACGCTGCGCAGGTAGAACAGCGCAAAGCCGAAGGGCGGCGTCAGGAACGAGGTCTGCAGGTTCATCGCCAGGATGACGCCGAACCAGATGAGGTCGATGCCCATCTTGTCGGCCACCGGCGCCAGGATCGGCACCACGATGAAGGCGATCTCGAAGAAGTCGATGAAGCAGCCGAGGATGAAGACCAGCAGGTTCACCACCAGAAGGAAGCCCAGCTGGCCACCCGGCAGCTTGTCGAACAGGTGCTCGACCCAGAAGTGACCGTCGGCCGCGTTGAACGTGAAGCTGAAGACGGTGGAGCCGATCAGGATGAACATCACGAAGACGCTCAGCTTGGCTGTGCTGTCCAGCGCCTGCTTCAGGGTCTTGAAGTTCAGTCGGCCGCGGCCGATGGCCATGATCAGCGCGCCCACCGCACCCATCGCGCCGCCCTCGGTGGGCGTGGCCACGCCGAGGAAGATGGTGCCCAGCACGAGGAAGATCAGGATCAGCGGCGGGATCAGCACGAAGGTGACCCGCTCGGCCAGGCGCGACAGCAGCCCGAAGCGCAGCAGCTTGTTGGCCAGGGCCAAGGCCAGCGCCAGCAGCGAGGCCATGGTGAGCGACATGATGAAGGTCTCGTCACCCGGCGCCGGCGTCGTGCGGCCTGTCCAGCCGTTGATCATCTGCTCATGCACCTGGCTCCAGCCCCAGCCGGCAGCCGCGCACACCGCCAGCAGCACCAGCAGCGAGCGGTGGCCCGAGGAGCCAGTGGACTCGCGGTAGATCCGCGCCTCCTGCGGCAGGGCGGGCACCCACTTGGGCCTGATGAAGGCCACCGCCATGATGAACAGCAGGTAAAGGCCCACCAGCATCAGGCCCGGGATCAGCGCACCGGCGTACATGTCGCCGACCGAGCGGCCGAGCTGGTCGGCCAGCACGATCAGCACCAGCGACGGCGGGATCGCCTGCGCCAGCGTGCCGCTGGCCGTGATGGTGCCGGTGGCGATGGTGCGGTTGTAGCCGTAGCGCAGCATGATGGGCAGCGAGATCAGGCCCATCGAGATGACCGCGGCGGCGACCACGCCGGTGGTGGCCGCGAGCAGCGCGCCCACCAGGATGACCGCGACCGCGAGGCCGCCGCGCAGCGGGCCGAACACCTGGCCCACGGTCTCGAGCAGGTCCTCGGCCATGCCGGACCGCTCGAGGATGATCCCCATCAGCGTGAAGAACGGGATCGCCAGCAGCGTGTCGTTCTGCATGATGCCGAACACGCGCAGCGGCAGGGCGCCGAACAGGTTGGTGTCGAACAGCCCCACCTCCATGCCGACGAAGCCGAACAGGAGGCCGGTGGCGGCCAGGCCGAACGCCACCGGGATGCCGGTGAGCAGGAAGAAGAAGAGCCCCGCGAACATCAGCGGGACGAAGTTCTGGGCGATGAAGGCGCTCATGGTTCAGGCCTTCCCGTCGCGGGCGGCCGCGGCTGTCTGGTGCACGTTCGGCGGCGGGCGGTCATTGCCCGACACGTCGATGCCCGCCTTCGCGGCCAGTTCCTCGGCGAGCAGTTCTTCGTCGCTCTTCTCCTGCTCGACGCTGAACGGATCGGCCCGGTGGCCGGTGAGGAAGGCCACGCGCTTGATCAGCTCGGAGCTGGCCTGCAGCGCCAGGATCGCGAAGCCCAGCGGGATCAGCAGCATCACCGGCCAGCGGATCAGGCCGCCCGCGTTCTGGCTCATCTCGCCCGAGACCCAGGCGCGTTCGAACACCGGCCACGACAGCTTGATCAGGATGAACGACAGCGGGATCGTGAAGAGCACGATGCCGAGGATGTCGATGATGGTGTTGGTGCGCTTGCTCAGCTTGGTGCTGATGAAGTCGATGCGCACGTGCCCGTTCTTCAGGAACACGTAGCCCGAGCCGAGCATGAAGACGGCCGCGAACAGGTACCACTGGATCTCGAGGAAGGCGTTCGAGCCGATGTCGAAGGCCTTGCGCATGACGGCATTGCCGGTGCTGATCAGCACCGCCGCCAGGATCAGCCACATGATGAGCTTGCCGACCCACTCGTTGAGGGTGTCGATCAGCCCCGATAACTTCAGCAATCCGCCCACGCGTGCGTCTCCGTCGGTTCGAGTTCCGGCCGTGACCACGCCAACCGTGGCACGGGCTAGGCCATTCTAGGAACGGGGATGATGGTGGTCGGGCCCTGAAAACCCGCTGAACAGGACGCTGAGGATTGCCCTCGGTCCGGCGGCGTCAGCGCTGCTGCGCCGCGACGAACAGCCGCGTCGAGCGGGCGCCCGAACGGCAGAACACGAGCATCGGCCGCGGCAGTTCGGCCAGCAGCGCGGCGAAGGCCGCGATCTGTTCGGGCGATTGCCAGCCGCCGTCCACCGGCAGGTGGCGGTACACGAGGCCGGCCGCGACGGCGGCGGCCTCGATCTCGGCGCTGGTCGGCTGGCCCGGGCCGTGTTCGTGGTCGGGGCGGTTGTTGACGACGCTGCGGAAGCCCGCGGCGGCGGCCTCGGCCATCGCGGCCGGGGTCAGCTGGGCGGCGACGCAGACGTCGGCGGCCACGGGCCGCAGGTTCGCGGCGGTGAGCAGAGGCGTGCCGGCCATGCCTTGCGCCTTCAGCGGGTAAGGGCGGCCTTCACGGCCGCGGACACCTGCGCCATCTCGGCCTGGCCCGCCAGGCGTGCCCTGGCGGCGGCCATGACCTTGCCCATGTCGCCGGGGCCCGTGGCCCCGAGTTCGGCCACCAGTGCCGTGACCGCGGCCGCCACCTCGTCGGCCGACAGGCGCGCCGGCAGGTAGGCCTGCAGCACGGCGAGCTCGGCGGTCTCCTTGGCCACGAGGTCGTCGCGGGCGGCCTGCTGGAACGCGGCGATGCTGTCGCGGCGCTGCTTGATCAGCTTGTCGACGATGCCCACGATGGCGGCGTCGTCGAGCACGATGCGCTCGTCGACCTCGCGCTGCTTCATCGCCGCCAGCAGCATGCGGATGGTCGACAGGCGCTCGGCGTCCTTGGCGCGCATGGCGGCCTTCATGTCGTCCTGGATGCGGTCCTTCAGCGTGCTCATGGCGGCTACGGCTCCCTGCGGTGGAATCCAACGAGACAAGCCCGCCACGGACGACCCGCGCGGGCTTGGGAATCGGCATCGAGGCCGGCACGCGCGGTGCCGGCGGCGGCGTCAGCTCAGTAGAGCTTCTTCGGCAGCTGCATGCTGCGGACGCGCTTGAAGTGCCGCTTCACGGCGGCGGCCTTCTTGCGCTTGCGCTCGGCGGTGGGCTTTTCGTAGAACTCGCGCGCGCGCAGCTCGGTCAGCAGGCCGATCTTCTCGATGGTGCGCTTGAAGCGGCGCAGGGCGACATCGAAAGGCTCGTTCTCTTTGACGCGGATCGTGGTCATGGGTTGGGGGGCGGTTCTCGCGAAGGCCCGGGGTCGATGGCGGAAGGAGGTGTGCTCGAAGCCTGGCGGGTGTGTCGGTGTTCCCGCTCGCAGGAGGCCTCGGGTGCAACCCGGCATGGTCTGCCGAATTCGGCAAAGCCCGCGATTATAGGCAGGAAAGCCGGCCGGTGGCAGCCCGCCGTCAGCCCAGCAGCGCCCGCGTGGCGGCGATCCGGCGCGCCAGCGCCAGCACCGGCCCGGGCATCGGCCGTTCGCCGGACAGCACCTGCTGCACCAGCACGGCCGTGGCCGCGGCGCCGGCGTCGCGCGGCCAGGGCGCACGCCCCGACGGCAGCTCGTCGGCTGCGGCCCCGCGGGGCACCGGCAGCGGGCGGCCGCGGACCCACACCTCGGCGCGCGGGCCCGGCAGGCTGTCGACCCCGAAGCTGCCGGTGAGCACGACCACGTTCGAGGCCGTGCGGGCGGCCCACGAGCCCGCACGCAGCGCCGACGGCGCGTCGTCGCAGGGCACGACGCGCAACAGGCCTGCCGGCCCGCGCGGCGCGGCCAGCCGCCAGGCGGCATCGCCCGCCGCCCCGGCGCGTACGAGCAGGCCCGTCGACACCAGCGCCGGCTCGCGGCGCGACCAGTGATCGGCGATGTCGTCCGCGCCACGCGCCGGTGCAATGCCCAGGCTGGCCAGCACCGCGGCGGCGCCGGCGGCGGCGTCGGAGGCGCCGGGACGGTGCACCAGCACTTCGATGCCCTCGCCGGCCAGCCACAGCGCCAGCAAGGCCAGCAGGCCGGGGGCGCCGGGCCCGCCGGCGTCGGGCATCACGACGACGCCGGCCGCCGCGGGCAGCAGCAGCGGGCCCGCTGCCGGCCGCAGCGGCGCCTGGGCGACGAAGCCCGCCGACGGCCCTGGGCCGTGCACCATCGGTGCCTGGGGGTGGTGCCGCCCTGTGTCCTGGATCTCGCGTTCGATGGCCATGGCCTGACGTCCGAGTTGTCTCCTGTCGGCGTCTTCGCAAGTTGCGGGCCCGCCGGCAATTGACCGGCTTTCCACCCTCAGTTCCGGGCCTGCCTGTCCACAAGCTAGGGGACAGAATGTGTCAAAGTCTTGCCGTGCCCGCCCGGGGCCACCAAGATGAGGCACACGCCGCCTGTCGTTGTCGTAGGCACGCTGCAGCCGCCCCCCTCGACCGGAACGCCGCATGCCGTCCACCCTGCACGAGCCGCCCATGACCTGGACCGCCGCCGACACCGGCGCGGCCCTGGCGCAGCTGATGCCAGCCTGGCTGCAGCGTGGTGGCGCCTGGTCGACGGTCAAGGACCTCGAAACCGGCCGCTACCTGCACGCCGATGCCGGCCTCGCGCAGCGGCTGGGGCTGGGTGCCGATGGGCTGGCCGGCCACACCGACGGCGACCTGTTCGAGTCCGGCGTGGCGGCGGCGCTGCGTGCTGCCGAGCAGACGGCGCTCGCCCAGGGCATGGCCTTCTTCAGCGAGCACCAGTTCGAGGCCGCCGGCCGCCGGCATGACTTCGAAGTGATGCGGCAGCCCATCGCGCTCGGTGGCCAGCGGCTGATGGGCGCCGTCTGGCGCGACTGCGCCGCCGAGCGCGCGCAGGCGCAGCAGCTGCGCGCCGCGCTGGAGCAGATCGAGCAGCAGCAGCGCGACCACGAGCGCCTGCGCCGCGAGCTTGTCGACCAGGCCATGCGCGACCCCGAGTCGGGCCTGCACCGCCGGGCGCACTTCGAGGAGCAGCTGCGCCGCGAGGTCGACCTGTCGCAGCGCGAGCACCGCGAGTTCTCGCTGGTGTTCCTGCAGATCGACGAGGCCAGCCCCAGGGTCCGGGCCCTCGGCCAGGCCGGCGAGCGCGCCGTGCTCGAGGCCATGGGCCGGCTGCTGCGCGGCGGCACCCGGGCGATGGACGCCTCGTGCCGCTGGGGCGACCGGCGTTTTGCCGTGCTGCTGTCGGGCGTCGGCCTGGCCACGGCCCACAGCCGCATGGAGGGCCTGCGCCGCAAATGCGCGACGCAGATCGTCGTGCACGAAGGCCAGGAGCTGGGCTTCACGGTGTCGGTGGGCGTGGCGAGCTTCCCGCACACGGCGCACTCCCAGGAAGCGTTGCTTGCAGCCTGCGATGCCGCGCTGGACGAAGCCTGCCGCCGCGGCGGCAATGCCGTCACGCTGGCGGCGATCCGCTTCGAGGGCGCCTGATTCAGCGCCCGAGTCGGCGCAGCACGGCGCGCCACTCGTCATCGCTCACGGGCGTGATCGACAGCCGGTTGCCGCGCTGCAGCACGCGCATCGTCGCCAGTTCCGGGGCGTCGCGCATCTCGGCCAGCGTCAGCAGGCGTGTCTTGCGTTCGAGCGCGACGTCGATCTGCAGCCAGCGCGGGGCTTCGCGCGTCGACTTGGGGTCGAAGTAGGGGCTCGCGGGGTCGAACTGCGTCGGGTCGGGGGCGAGGCCGCCGGCGATGCGTGCCAGGCCCGCGATGCCGGGCTCGGCGCAGGACGAGTGGTAGAAGAGAACGCCGTCGCCAGGCCGCATGGCATCGCGCATGAAGTTGCGCGCCTGGTAGTTGCGCACGCCCGTCCAGGGCAGCGTCTGGTGCGGTGCTGCGACGAGATCGTCGATCGACGCCTCGTCGGGCTCGCTCTTCATCAGCCAGTGGGCCATGGCGCGGGGAGGAGAGGGTGTCCGCCGTGAGCCGTGAGCCGCATTCCTGAACCCTCAGGGAAGTTCAGGTGGGCGAGGTCAGCCAGGCTTCGGGTTCATCTGACGCGAGACGATCACACCAGCCCGGCAATGTTCCAAGCCCTGGCTCAATGAGCATCGGTTCAAGGAAATATAGAGCCCACGCGATCACGACGGACGGGCCCATTCTAGGCACGCGCAGCGCCGCGTGCGGGCTTCAGGATGTCACAACAACTGACCATCTGCGCCGAGCGCGGCGTCGAGGCGGGCCACGAGGGCGTCGATCTGCGCCGGGGGCAGCGTTGGCGCCGCCGGCTCGGCCGTGACGGGCTCGGTCTTTGCCGGCCCCTGCTCGGCCAGCTGGTACGCCAGGTTGAGCGCGGCCAGCACGGCGATGCGCTCGCGGGCGCGCACCTTGCCGGCGTCGCGGATGTTGCTCATCTCGCGGTCCACGGCCGCGACGGCCCGGGCCAGCAGCGCCTCGCCGCCTTCGGGGCAGCCCAGCACGTAGACCTGGCCAAGGATGGAGACCTCCATCTGCTTCATGCGCCGGCCTCCCGATCGGGTGCCGCGCTGGCGGTGTCGGCGGGCAGCCGCGACAGCAGGCCGTCGATGCGCGAGCGGGCGGCCGAGAGGCGGGATTTCAGGCTGTCGCGCTCGGCGGTGACGGTGGCCAGCTGCTGCGCCATCAGCGCATGGGCGCGCTGCAGTTCCTGGTGCCGCAGCACGAGGCGGTCGATCCGTTCCGCGAGCTCATCGATCGTGTGGGCCATCGGCATCTCCCCGCGGGCATTGTAGGGACGGCTCAGGCGCCGAGGCGGCGCCCGGTGTCGCACCAGGTGCGCACCGCGCAGGCCCCGCAGCGCGGCGAGCGTGCCGTGCACACATAGCGGCCGTGCAGGATGAGCCAGTGGTGCGCGTGCACGCCATAGCGGGCCGGCACGCGCTTCAGCAGCTTCTCCTCGACCTGCGCGACGTTGGCGCCGGGCGCCAGACCCGTGCGGTTGCTGACGCGGAACACGTGCGTGTCCACCGCCATCGTCGGCTCGCCGAAGGCCACGTTGAGCACCACGTTGGCCGTCTTGCGGCCCACGCCCGGCAGCGCTTCGAGCGCGGCGCGGTCACGCGGCACCTCGCCGCCGTGCTGGTCGACCAGGATGCGGCAGGTGGCGAGCAGGTTCTTCGCCTTGTTGCGGTACAGGCCGATGGTGCGCACCAGCTCGGTCACGCGCGCCTCGCCCAGCGCCAGCATGCGATGCGGGTTGGGCGCCAGCAGGAACAGCCGCCGCGTGGCCTTGTTGACGCCCACGTCGGTGGCCTGCGCCGACAGCAGCACGGCCGCGAGCAACTCAAAGACGCTGGAGAAATCGAGCTCGGTGCGGGGCTCCGGGTTGGCGGCCGCCAGGGTGGCGAAGAAGGGCTCGATGGCGTCAGGCTTCATCGTCGGGGTCCGGGGCGGCGTCGGCCTGCTGGCGTGCGCGCACACGCGCCAGCGCGGCGGCGACGATGGCGCGCTTGGCGTCCAGCACGGCGGGGTCGGTGTGGTGGCTGGCGGCGGCGATGTCGGCCAGCTTGTGCGCGGCCTTGGCGGCCAGGCGCTCGTCGTGGTCGCGGCGGTCGCGCTCGACGCGCCAGCGGTGGAAGCCGTAGCGCGCGCGGGCCTCGTCGGCCAGTGCCGGGCTCCACGCGGCCCAGCCGCCGGTGCCGGGCGTCACGGGCTCCATCGCGATGTAGTCCACCGGGCAGGCCGGCACGCACAGCTCGCAGCCGGTGCAGAGCGACTCGATCACCGTGTGCATGCGCTTGGGCGCGCCGACGATGCAGTCCACCGGGCAGGCCTTGATGCACAGCGTGCAGCCGATGCACCAGGTCTCGTCGATGACGGCCACGCCGCGTGGGCCTTCGGTGCCGTGGGCCGGGTCCAGCGGCTGCACCGGCTGGCCGGTGAGGGCGGCCAGCCGCACGATGCCCTCGGCGCCGCCCGGCGGGCAGCGGTTGATAGGGGCGCGGCCCTCGGCGATGGCCTCGGCGTAGCGCCGGCAATCGGGCTCGCCGCAGCGCGTGCACTGGGTCTGCGGCAGGGCCGCGTCGATGACGTCGGCCAGCGAGGCGTGGGCGGGCGGCAGGGCGGGCGGGGTCACCGCGGGGATTATCCCGGCGCGGGCCGCCCAGCCGGCGCTCAGGCCGTGGTCGAGCCCGACTTGCGCGAGGCCGCCTTGCGAGCCGGCGCCTTGCCGGCCGCTGCCTTGTTGGCCGGCGCCTTGCGCACCGACGCCGGGGCCGTCAGCGCCCGCGGCGCCTCGCCCGCGGCGTTGTGGCGGGCGATGAAGTCGCGCACCTGCGGGTAGACCTTCTCGCGCCAGCGGCGGCCCGAGAAGATGCCGTAGTGGCCGGCGCCCTCGGCCGTGTAGTGCAGCGAGCGGGCCTTGGGGATGCCGGTGCACAGCCCGTGCGCGGCCTCGGTCTGGCCGGCGCCGGAGATGTCGTCGAGCTCGCCTTCCACGGTGAGCAGTGCGGTGGCCTTGATGTCCTGCGGCCGCACCGGCTGGCCGTTCACGACCCAGTTGCCGTTGACCAGCGCGAAGTCCTGGAACACCGTCTTTATGGTGTCCAGGTAGTACTCGGCCGGCATGTCCAGCACGGCGTTGTACTCGTCGTAGAACTGGCGGTGCGACTCGGCGTTGTCGTCGTCGCCGCGGATGAGGTCGAGGAAGTAGTCGTAGTGGCTGCTCAGGTGGCGGTCGGGGTTCATCGCCACGAAGCCGGTGTGCTGAAGAAAGCCGGGGTAGACGCGGCGGCCGGCGCCCGGGAAGTTCTGCGGCACGCGGAAGATGACGTTGTTCTCGAACCAGCTGTGGCTCTTGTTCATCGCCAGGTTGTTGACCGCGGTGGGGCTCTTCCGCGCGTCGATGGGGCCGCCCATCATCGTCATGGTGCGCGGCGTGGGCTCGCCGCGGCTGGCCATCAGCGACACCGCCGCCAGCACGGGCACGGTGGGCTGGCAGACGCTGATCACGTGCGCATCGCCACCGCCGACGTGGCGGATGAACTCCTCGACGTAGGCCACGTAGTCGTCGAGGTGGAACGGGCCCACCTCGGCCGGCACCATGCGCGCGTCGGTCCAGTCGGTGATGTAGACCTTGTGGTCCTGCAGCAGGCTCTTCACGGTGTCGCGCAGCAGCGTGCTGTGGTGGCCCGACAGGGGCGCCACCACCAGCACGGTGGGCTGGCTCTTCATCGTCGTGAGGGTCTGCGGGTCGTCGCTGAAGCGCTTGAAGCGCAGCAGCCGGCAGAAGGGCTTGCTCACCGCCACCTGCTCCTGCACCGCCACGTTCGAGCCCGCCACCGTGGCCGAGGTGATGCCGAAGGCGGGCTTCTCGTACTCCTTGGCCAGGCGGTGCAGCAGGTCGAAGCCGGCCGAGACGCGCTGCGCCCAGGGCGTGTGCGCAAAGGGCGACAGCGGGTGGTCGTAGAGCTTGGCCGTGGCGCTGGCGAACTCGGAGAAGGGCGCCATCAGGGCGCGCTGCGTTTCGTACAGGTGATAGAGCATCGTCTCGTCCTCGCAGCGTCGGTGCGGGCCCGATCGGCCCTGTTCCCCACTGTAACCAAGTTCATGCTGCGCTGCAGCAATTTCAGCAGCCTGACGCCAGAAGGCGCCAGGCCCGGGCGCGCCTTCAGCCCTTCATCACGGCCGCGAGCGCGGCCACCACGACGTCGATGTTGCGGCTGTTGATGGCCGCCACGCAGATGCGGCCCGAGTCGACACCGTACACGCCGAACTCGTCGCGCAGTCGCTGCATCTGGGCCTTGGACAGGCCGGAGTAGCTGAACATGCCCATCTGGCGGGTGATGTAGGACAGGTCGCCGCCGATGCCGGCCGCGGCCAGCCGCTCCACCAGTTGCCGGCGCGTGGCGGCGATGCGCTGGCGCATGCCGGCGAGCTCGTCTTCCCACATCGTGCGCAGCGCCGGCGTGTCGAGCACCGTGGCCACGACGGTGGCACCGAAGGTCGGCGGGTTGCTGTAGTTGGTGCGGATGACGATCTTCAGCTGGCTCAGCACGCGCGCCGCTTCGTCCTTGCTGGCGCAGACCACGCTGAGCGCGCCGACACGTTCGCCGTACAGCGAGAAGCTCTTGCTGAACGAGGTGCTCACGAAGAAGGGCAGGCCGGTGGCCAGGAACACCTGCACCGCGGCGCCATCTTCGGCGATGCCGTGGCCGAAGCCCTGGTAGGCCATGTCCAGGAAGGGCACCAGCCCGCGCGCCTGGCAGGTGGCGGCGATGCGCTGCCACTGCGCGGGCGTGAGGTCGCAGCCGGTGGGGTTGTGGCAGCAGGCGTGCAGCACGACGATGGTGCCCGGGGCCGCGGCGTCGAGCGTGGCCAGCAGCTCGTCGATGCGCACGCCGCGCGTGGCGGCGTCGTAGTACGGGTAGGCCTCGACCTTGAAGCCGGCGTTGGTGAAGAGGGCGCGGTGGTTCTCCCAGCTCGGGTCGGAGATCAGCACCGTGGCGGCCGGATCGACCTTGTGCAGCAGGTCGGCGCCGACCTTGAGGCCGCCGGTGCCGCCGATGGCCTGCACGGTGGCCACGCGGCCCTCGGCCAGCACGGCGCTGCCGGCACCGAAGACCAGGCCTTGCACGGCCTTGTCGTAGGCCGCGATGCCGTCGATGGGCAGGTAGCCCTTGGCCTTGGGCACCTCGAGCAGCTGCCGCTCGGCCTCGGCCACGCACTTCAGCACCGGCAGCTTGCCTTCGTCGTTGAAGTACACGCCGACGCCGAGGTTGACCTTGCCGGCGCGCGTGTCGGCGTTGAACTGCTCGTTCAGGCCGAGGATGGGGTCGCGCGGGGCCATCTCGACGGCCGCGAAGAGTGCTGGGGCTGCTGGCATGCTGGGGGTGTGCTGGCGGTGGATGAACGAAGGCGGCGGAGGGTGCGTTACCCTTGTCGGTTGCCCGTGCCTCAGAGCGGCGGGCGACCCCAACGATTCTAGGTGCAAGGCCCAGGGAAACCCCGCATGTCCGTCGCCACCCCGCCCGTTGCCGAAGCCCCCGGCGAGGCCGTCCCGCCCGGCAGCTTCGTCAGCTTCCCGGACTCGCCGTACCAGCTGTTCCAGCCCTACCCGCCGGCCGGCGACCAGCCCGAGGCCATCGCCCGGCTCGTGGAAGGGATCGACGACGGCCTGGCCTTCCAGACGCTGCTGGGCGTGACGGGCTCGGGCAAGACCTTCACGATGGCCAACGTGATCGCGCGCACAGGGCGGCCGGCCATCGTGTTCGCGCCCAACAAGACGCTGGCGGCGCAGCTGTACAGCGAGTTCCGCGAGTTCTTTCCGCGCAACGCCGTCGAGTACTTCGTCAGCTACTACGACTACTACCAGCCCGAGGCCTACGTGCCGCAGCGCGACCTGTTCATCGAGAAGGACAGCGCGATCAACGAGCACATCGAGCAGATGCGGCTCAGCGCCACCAAGAGCCTGCTCGAGCGGCGCGACGTGATCATCGTGGCCAGCGTCAGCGCCATCTACGGCATCGGCAACCCGGCCGACTACCACCAGATGATCATGACGCTGCGGGTGGGCGACAAGGCCGGCCAGCGCGACGTGATCGCGCAGCTGATCCGCATGCAGTACAAGCGCAACGAGATCGAGTTCGGCCGCGGCTCGTTCCGCGTGCGTGGCGACACGATCGACGTGTTCCCGGCGGAGCATTCGGAGCTGGCGCTGCGCATCGAGCTGTTCGACGACGAGGTCGAGAGCCTGTCGCTGCTGGACCCGCTCACCGGCCGCATCCGCCAGAAGATCCCGCGCTTCACGGTCTACCCGAGCAGCCACTACGTCACGCCGCGCGAGCGCGTTGTCGACGCCATCGCCACCATCAAGGACGAGCTGCGAGCGCGCCTGGACGAGTTCGTCAAGGCCGGCAAGCTGGTGGAGGCGCAGCGCCTGGAGCAGCGCACGCGCTTCGACCTCGAGATGCTGCAGGAGGTGGGCCACTGCAAGGGCATCGAGAACTACACGCGGCATCTCAGCGGCGCACAGCCCGGCGAGCCGCCGCCCACGCTGGTGGACTACCTGCCGGCCGACACGCTGATGTTCCTGGACGAGAGCCACGTGCTGATCGGCCAGTTCGGCGGCATGTTCAACGGCGACCGCGCGCGCAAGACCACGCTGGTGGAGTACGGCTTCCGCCTGCCCAGCGCGCTGGACAACCGGCCGCTCAAGTTCGAGGAGTTCGAACGCAAGATGCGCCAGGCCGTGTTCGTGAGCGCCACGCCGGCGGCCTACGAGAAGCAGCACGCCGGGCAGGTGGTGGAGCAGCTGGTGCGGCCCACGGGCCTGGTGGACCCCGTCGTGGAGGTGCGCCGCGCCGCCACGCAGGTGGACGATGTGCTGCAGGAGATCCGCGAGCGCGTGAAGATCAACGAGCGCGTGCTGATCACCACGCTCACCAAGCGCATGGCCGAGCAGCTGACCGAGTACCTCAGCGACAACGGCGTGAAGGTGCGCTACCTGCACAGCGACGTCGACACGGTGGAGCGCGTGGAGATCCTGCGCGACCTGCGCCTGGGCACCTTCGACGTGCTGGTGGGCATCAACCTGCTGCGCGAAGGCCTGGACCTGCCGGAGGTGAGCCTGGTTGCCATCCTCGACGCCGACAAGGAAGGCTTCCTGCGCGCCGAGCGCAGCCTCATCCAGACCATCGGCCGCGCGGCGCGCAACCTCAACGGCCGCGCCATCCTGTACGCCGAGCACATCACCGACAGCATGCGCGCCGCGATCGACGAGACGGAGCGCCGGCGCGCGCGGCAGATCGCCCACAACACCGCCCATGGCATCGTGCCCAAGGGCCTGAACAAGCGCATCCGCGACCTCATCGACGGCGTCGTTTCCGACAAGGCCGCCAAGGACGACCTCGCCGCCGCCAAGGCCGCGGCCGAGGTCGAGGCGATGAGCGAGAAGGACCTCGGCAAGCGCATCAAGCTGCTGGAGAAGCAGATGCTCGACCACGCCCGCAACCTGGAGTTCGAGAAGGCCGCCCGCGTGCGCGACCAGCTGGCGCTGCTGCGCGAGCAGGCCTTCGGCGCCGGCAGCGCCGGCGACGTGGTGCCGCTCACCGGAGCCGGGCGTTGATCCCGCGCCTGAAGCAGTGGCTGGCCGGCGAGCCGCCGGCGCCGGCCGTGGCGCCGCGTCTGCGCATCCTGATGGTCTGCACCGGCAACATCTGCCGCAGCCCCACGGCCGAAGGCGTGCTGCGCCGCAAGCTGCAGCAGGCCGGGCTTGGCGCTGTCATCCAGGTGGGTTCCGCCGGCACGCAGGGGTACCACACGGCCGAGCCGCCCGATCCGCGGGCCGTCCGGGCGGCGGCGGCGCGCGGGTACGACCTGTCGAAACTGCGCGCCCGGCCCCTGCGGCCGGACGACTTCCAGCAGTTCGACGTTCTGTTCGCCATGGACAAAGGCCACCTCGAGTGGCTGCACAAGCGCCGCCCGCCCGCCGCCGCCACGCGCCAGATCGGCCTGCTGATGCCGCTGGCCCGGCGCCACCCGGGTGTGCTGGAAGTGCCCGATCCGTACTACGGCAGCCCGGCGGGCTTTGAACATGTGCTCGATCTGCTGGAGGACGCCTGCGACGGCGTGCTCGAACGCCTGGCCGCGCAGCGGCCCCTGGTGGAAGGGGCGGCGCCCGGGCGTTGACCGCGGTTTGTCCTGGACGACATGGCGCGTCCGGCGCCAATGCCGGACTGAATCACTCGACTTCTGGTAAAGTTGAGCGATTCGCTCGGAATCCCGCCGTACCCCGCCGTGCCGAGCGACACACCGGATGGACGCCGCCGTGCGTCTAGGAGGTTTCCCGCATGAGACTCACGACCAAAGGCCGTTTCGCCGTCACCGCGATGATCGACCTGGCCCTGCGCTCCAGCGCCGGCCCGGTGGCGCTGGCCGCCATCAGCCAACGGCAGCAGATCTCGCTGTCGTACCTGGAGCAGCTGTTCGGCAAGCTGCGCCGTCACGAACTGGTGGAAAGCACCCGCGGCCCCGGCGGCGGTTACTCGCTGGGCCGCCCGGCGGCCGAGATCACGGTGGCCGACATCATCGTCGCCGTCGACGAGCCGATCGATGCCACCGGCTGCAGCGGCAACGAGAACTGCATGGGCGAGGACAGTGGCAAGTGCATGACGCACGACCTCTGGGCCAGCCTGAACCAGCGGATGATCGAGTTCCTGGACTCGGTGTCGCTGAAGAAGCTGGTCGACGAGCAGCTGGCCAAGGGCGTGTCGGTCGACGAGGTGCCGGTCAAGCGCGCGATCTCGTCGGTGCCGGTGGTCAAGCCCATCAAGGTGACGGCGCCGAACTCGGTGTTCGCCCTGGGTTCGGCCGCCGCCAGCACCCTGGCCAAGTAATCACCCCCGTCCGCACCGAGCCATGACCCCGCACCTGCCCATCTACATGGACTACGGCGCCACGACGCCGTGTGACCCGCGCGTCGTCGACGCGATGATCCCCTGGCTGCGCGAGCACTTCGGCAATCCGGCCAGCCGCAGCCACGCCTGGGGCTGGGAGGCCGAGGAGGCCGTCGAGAAGGCGCGCGCCCAGGTGGCAGGGCTGCTGAACGCCGACCCGCGCGAGATCGTCTGGACCAGCGGCGCCACCGAGAGCAACAACCTCGCCATCAAGGGTGCGGCGCACTTCTACAGCTCGCGCGGCAAGCACATCGTCACCGTCAAGACCGAGCACAAGGCCGTGCTCGACACGACGCGCGAGCTCGAGCGCCAGGGCTTCGAAGTCACGTACCTCGAAGTGCAG
>JAIXTY010000249.1 GCA_027483705.1 Rubrivivax sp. | reverse complement strand
CGAAGGCAGTGCAGAGGACCGTGCGGCGCTGGCCTCGAGCCTGTTTTCCGACACCTTCCTCGTCAAGCGCGCGCTGCTCGACGCCATCGACCCCGCGCGGCCGGTGCCGCCCGTGCTGCTGATCGACGAACTCGACCGCGCCGACGAGCCCTTCGAGGCCTTCCTGCTCGAGGTGCTGTCGGACTTCCAGATCACGATTCCCGAGATGGGCACCGTGAAGGCCACCACGCCGCCGATCGTCGTGCTCACGAGCAACCGCACGCGAGAGATCCACGACGCCGTCAAGCGCCGCTGCCTGTACCACTGGGTGGGCTTCCCCGATGCGGCGCGCGAGCTGGCCATCCTGCGCGTCAAGGTGCCGGGCGCGCCCGAGCGGCTGGCGCGCGAGATCGTGGCCTTCGTGCAGCGCTTGCGCGAGATCGAGCTCTACAAGCTGCCCGGCGTGGCCGAGACCATCGAGTGGACGCGCGCGCTGCGCGAGCTGGACACCATCGTGCTCGACCCCGAGGTCGTGCAGAACACGCTCGGCCTGCTGCTGAAGTACCAGGACGACATCGCGCGCGTCGGCGCCGACGAGGTGGCGCGGCTCATCGAGCAGGCGCGCACGGCCGCGGCCTGACCATGCTGCCCAGCGGCCAGACGCCAGGGCGGCTTGCCGAGAACGTGCTGCACTTCGCGCGCGTGCTGCGCAGCGCCGGCCTGCCCGTGGGCAGCGACCGCGTGATGCTCGCGCTGCAGGCGCTGCCCGTGGCGGGCCTGGAGGGCAAGGCCGATTTCCACGCCGTGCTGTCGGCCTGCTTTGTGAGCCGCCACGAGCAGCAGGCGCTGTTCGACCAGGCCTTCACGCTGTACTGGCGCGATCCCGACCTCGCCGGCCGCATGCGCGCGCTGCTCCTGCCGCGCGTGAACACGAACACGCCGCCGCCGGTGAAGGAGAACCGGCGCCTGGGCGACGCGCTCTTCCCCAGCACGCGCGACGCGCCGGCCAAGGCACCGCCGCCGGCCGAGATCGAGCTCGAGGCCACGCTCACCGCCAGCGCGCAGGAGCGGCTGCAGAAGGCCGACTTCGAGACCATGAGCACGGACGAGTTCCGCGAGGCGCTGCGCCTGCTCACCCGCCTGAGGCCCGCGCTCGCGCCGCTGCCCACGCGCCGCCGCGAGGCCAGCCCGCGCCCGGGGCGGCTGGACGTTCGCGCCACGCTGCGCGCCGCCGGCCGCGTGGGCGGCGACTACCTGCCGCTGCGCCACAGTGCGGTGCGCGAGGTGGTGCCGCCGCTGGTGGTGCTGGCCGACATCTCGGGTTCGATGGCGCGCTACTCGCGCATGCTGTTGCACTTTGCGCACCTGCTCGGGAGGGCCGGGCCGCGCGTGGAGACCTTCGTGTTCGGCACGCGCCTCACGCGCCTGACGCCGCTGCTGCGCCAGCGCGACCCCGACATCGCCGTGGCCCAGTGCACCGCCAGCGTGAAGGACTGGTCCGGCGGCACGCGCATTGCCCACAGCCTGCACGACTTCAACCGCCTGTGGGCGCGCCGCGTGCTGGGCTCGCGCGCCACCGTGCTGCTGGTGAGCGACGGCCTCGAGCACGAGGCCGCCGACGAGCTGGCCTTCGAAATGGAGCGGCTGCACAAGAGCTGCCGCCGGCTCGTCTGGCTCAACCCGCTGCTGCGCTTCGAGGCCTTCCAGCCGCGCGCGCGGGGCATCCGCGCGATGCTGCCGCACGTCGACGACTTCCGCCCCGTGCACAACCTGGCCAGCCTCGGCCAGCTGGTGGATGCGCTGGCTGCGCCGCCGCCGCGGCGGCGGCCTGCCGCTGCCTGATCGCCCGGGATCAGCCGGCGCGCCGGCGCCGCCAGGCCAGGCCCAGGCCCGCCAGGCCCAGCGCAAAGGCTGCGCCGCTGGCCGGCTCCGGCACCGGCGAGGTGAAGGTGGTGATGGCCTGGCCGCGCAGGCTTTCGTAGGCGAAGGCGTTGAGCGTCAGGCTCCAGTCGGCGTTGATGGTGACGTCGGCGAAGCCGTAGAGCACGTCGGCGGCGCTGCTGCCGCTGGGATCGCGGATCGTCAGGCCCAGGAAGCCGCGGCCGAGCTCGCCGTTGCCGAAGAGCGGGCCGATGTCGGGGAAGCCGGCGCCGGGGCTCTGGTAGCCCGTGGCAGGGCCGATGACGGCGCCCTCGCCGAACCAGGCCGGGTTGGTGCTGAAGCTGTTGTCGTAGACAACCCCGTTGCCGCGCGAGAAGAAGCCCTGCACGAAGATCATCGCCTCGGGCGTGGTGTAGGTGACGGTGTCGAGCAGCAGGAAGTACTGGCCGTCGGCGTACAGCGGGCTCGGGAACAGGAAGCCGCGCTCCTCGGCCGCGCCGGTGAGCACGTTGAACCAGACGCCGGTGCCGTCGCAGCAGCCACCGCCGGGGTTGGGCGCCGTGGTCAGCGGCGTGGTCAGCACGGTGTGCACGACCTCGGCCCGGGCCGGAGCGGCCAGCGTGGCGGCCAGGGCCAGGGTCGAGAGCAGGGAGGCCAGGATCGGTCGCATCGTTTCGAACACCCGCGAGTGATGGTTGCTCGGGATTCTCGGCCGCCTGCTGCGCCGCACCATCCCCCGACTCCGGGTCAGGCCGCGCGCGCACGCCCGCCCAGAAGTCCCGTGGCCAGCGCCGTGCCGAGCAGGATGACGCCACAGCCCACCAACATCGTGCCCGTGGGCACCTCGCCCAGCGCGACGAAGCCCCACAGCAGCGCAAACGCCGGGATCAGGAAGGTCACGCTCATCGCGTTGGCCGCGCCGGTGCGCGCGAGCAGCCGGAAGTACAGGATGTACGCCAGCCCCGTGCACAGCAGCGACAGCGCCAGCGCCGCGGCCCAGGCGGTGGCGCCGGGTGTGCTGGCCGGCCACATCAGCGCTGCCGGCAGCGCCAGCGCCAGCGTGGCGGCCGTCTGGCTGCCGGCGGCCACGGCCAGCGGCGGCACGCCCTGCAGCCAGCGCCGCGAGACGT
Organism: Rubrivivax sp.; assembly: GCA_027483705.1. Taxonomy (GTDB): domain Bacteria; phylum Pseudomonadota; class Gammaproteobacteria; order Burkholderiales; family Burkholderiaceae_C; genus Rubrivivax. Next base: position 20,817 of record JAIXTY010000249.1, on the reverse strand, counting down.
TGGCACCCAGCCCGTACAGCCAGGTCGCGGCCAGGCAGGCGGCCACGCCCAACGCGGCGCTGACGCCGTGCTCGCCGGCCTTGAGGTCGGCCTTGCCCCAGCTCAGCCCCACGACACCGGCCACGCCGATGGCCAGGCCCAGCCAGCGCAGCGGCGACAGGCGCTCCTTCAGCCACAGCCAGGCGATCAGCGCGCCCCAGATCGACGCCGTGGCGTTGAACACCGACATCAGCGCCGTCGTCAGTGCCAGCGCCGCCACCGCGTAGAGCAGGAAGGGCAGCGCCGAGTTGACGACGCCGACGCCGGCGATGGGCCGCGCGTGCGTGCGCCAGGCCGCGCCCTGGCCGCGCAGCAGCATCAGCGGCACCAGCAGCGCCGCGGCGCCGGCCACGCGCACGAAAGCCAGCGCCACCGGGCCGAACTCGGCCGCGCCCAGGCGCATGAACAGGAAGCTCGCGCCCCAGAGGGCGGCCAGCAGCAGCAGGTCGGCGAAGTCGCGGCGCGTCATGCGGCGGCCGCCACCCGGGGCAGCGCCGCCGGCTGCGCGCCTTGGTGGGCCTCATGGGCCAGTAACCAGCGCTTGCGGTCCAGGCCGCCCGCGTAGCCGGTGAGCGCGCCGTCGCGGCCCAGCACCCGGTGGCAGGGCACCACCACCGACAGCGGGTTGCGCCCCACCGCCGCGCCCACCGCGCGCGCCGCCTGCGGCTTGCCGAGGGTCTGCGCGATGGCGCCGTAGCCGGTGGTGCCGCCGGGCGCGATGGCGCGCAGCTCGCGCCACACGGCCTGCTGCCAGGGCGTGCCGGCGGGGTCCAGCGGCAGCGAGAAGGCGTGCAGCCGGCCCGCGAAGTAGGCACTCAGTTGCCCGGCGGCCTCCAGCAGCCAGCGCTGGCGCTCGTCATGCGGCGCGGGCAGCGGGCCGGGGTGGTGCGCCTGGCCGTCGAACCAGGCGCCGGCCAGGCCGCGGGCCGTGGCGGCCAGCGTCATCGGGCCCAGCGGCGTGACCAGGCGGGCCTGAGCCTCGATCGGGTGGAGCGGGTTCATGTCGGGTCCTCGATGTGTTGCCACAGCCGCATCACGGCATAGGCGCGCCAGGGCCGCCAGGGCTCGGCCAGGCGCAGAAGCTCGGCGCGGTTGCGCGTGCCGAGGGCGTTCATCAGGCCGATGTCGGCCACGGGCCAGGCGTCGGGCCAGGCCAGCGCGCGCATCGCGATGACCTCGGCCGTCCAGTCGCCGATGCCCGGCAGCGCGGTCAGCGCGTCCAGCGTGGCCTGCAGCGGCGCGCCCGGCTCCAGGCGCAACTGGCCGTCCACCAGCGCCTGCGCCAGCGCCTGCAGCGCCTTCACGCGCTGGCGCACGATGCCCAGCGTGCCGATGTCGTCGGGGCTGGCCGCGGCGATGGCCGCGGCGCTCGGAAACAGCCGGTCCAGGCCGGCGAACGGCGTGGCCACCGGCTCGCCGAAGCGCGCCACCAGCCGCGCCGCCAGCGTGCGTGCGGCCTTCACGGTGACCTGCTGGCCCAGCACCACACGCGCCGCGGTCTCGAAGGCATCGAGCGTGCCCGGCAGCCGCAGCCCCGGGCGTAGCGGCAGCGGCAGCCGCGCCAGCACGGGGTCGATCAGCGCCGGGTCGGCGCCAAGGTCGAAGGCGTGGCGCACGCGGCGGATCACCGCGCCCAGCACCGGCGCCAGGCTGTTGCTGGTGCGCAGCAGCAGCTGGTCGCGTTCGGGCACCAGCTGCAGCTCGATCCAGCCGTGGCGCGGCAAGGCCCCGTCGCCCGCCGGCCAGGCCAGCGTGCGGCGCAGCAGCCCGCGCGCGGCGTCGACCTGCTCGATGCCGTCGAGCTGGCGCCGCGCGAAGAAGCCGAACAGCGCCTCGGCGTCCAGCGGCGGGCGATAGGCCAGGCGCAGGCCCTGCGGCGGCGTGCTGCCGCGGCCCTCGCGCCGCAGCTGCGTGGGCTGCAGCCGGTAGTGGCCCACGAAGGCGGCGTTGAAGCGCCGCAGGCTCTCGAAGCCGCTGGCCAGCGCCACCTGCGTGACGGGCAGGGTGGTGTCGGTGAGCAGCTGCTTGGCCAGCAGCAGCCGCTGCGTCGTCAGGTAGGCCAGCGGCGACACGCCGTGCGTGGCCGCGAAGATGCGGCGCAGGTGGCGGTCGGTCACGCCCAGCCGTGCCGCCAGCTGCGGCAGCTGCACGGGCTCGTGCGCGTGCACGGCCCGCTCGATGGCGCGCGCGGCGGCCTCGGCCAGCGTGGCCGAGGAGTCCATGGCCGACAGCCCCGGCGCGATCTCGGGCCGGCATTTCAGGCAGGGCCGGAACGCGGCGGCTTCGGCGCGCTCGCGGGTGCTGAAGAAGCGGCAGTTCTCGAAGCGCGGCGTGCGCACGCGGCACACCGGGCGGCAGTACACGCCGGTGCTGGTGACGCCCACGAACAGCCGCCCGTCGAAGCGGGCATCGCGGGCCTTCAGGGCCTGGTAGGCGTGCTCGGCGGCAAGGGCATCGACGTCCATGGCCCGCATCGTAGGCGCGCCGCGCCCGGCGGCTCGCCGTTTCCGGACCTGTTCCTCGGCCGCTGCCGGCGGCTACATCGACCGGAACAGGTGCACATAGGCGCGGCTCACCGGCAGCTCCTGCGCGTGACCGCGCACGCGCAGGAACAGCCGGCTGGCCTCGTCGCGCCGCGTGCCGGCCAGGTGGCGCAGGTTGACGATGGTGCTGCGGTGGGCCTGCACGAAGTCGGCCGGGTCGAGCTGCTGCACGAGCTCGGCGATGGGCGTGCGGATCAGCAGCTCGCGATCGGCGGTGCGCACGCAGGTGTACTTGTCGTCGGCCTGGAAGAACAGCACGTCCTCCACCGGCACCTGGTGCATCAGCTCGCCCTGGCTGGCGCGCACCCAGCGCAGCCGTTCCGGCGCGGCCGCGCTGGCCGCATCGGGGGCGCGCGGCAGCAGGCGCTGCAGCGCTGCCAGCAGCGCCGGGCCGTCCTCGGCCGGTGGTGCCGCCAGCGCCTTCTGCACGCGCTGCACGGTGGCCGCCAGGCGCTCGGTCCTCACCGGCTTGAGCACGTAGTCCAGCGCCTCGTGCTCGAAGGCCTGCACGGCGTACTCGTCGTAGGCCGTCACGAAGACCACGCGCGTGCGGCCCTCGATGCCCTGCGCCACCTCCAGCCCGGTGAGGCCGGGCATCTGGATGTCGAGGAAGGCCAGGTCGGGCTGCAGCGCCGCGATGCGCTCGGCCGCCTCGGCGCCGTGGCGCGCGGTGTGCACGATCTGCAGCTCGGGCCACAGGCGGCCCAGTTCGGCCGCCAGCGCGCGGGCCAGGTGGGGTTCGTCGTCGGCGATCAGGCAGGTGGTCATGGCATGACGGGGTGCAGGGGGATGGTGATGCGCGACAGCGTGCCCGGCCGGCCGCCGGGCGCCGGCAGGAGCTCCAGCTGCGCCTCGGGGCCGTAGCGGGCCTGCAGCCGCTCGCGGATGTTGTTCAGCGCCAGGCCGTGGCCCCGCCGCGTGCCGGGGCGGGGCGGGGCGTCGAGGCCGCGGCCGTCGTCCTGCACTTCCAGGCGCAGCGTCGCCCCGTCCATCTGGGCGCGCACCCACACCGTGCCGCCGTCGATGCTGGGCTCCAGGCCGTGCATCACGGCGTTCTCCACCAGCGGCTGCAGCAGCAGCGGCGGCAGCGGGTGGCGGCGCGCCGGCACGTCGGCGCGGATCTCGAAGCGCAGCCGGTCTACCATGCGCCCCTGCAGCAGCTGCAGGTAGCTCTGCGCCAGCTCCAACTCCTGCGCCACGGTGCTGCTCTCGCTGCGCATGCTGCCCAGGCTGGCCCGCAGGTAGTCGGTGAAGCTGGCCAGCATCTGGCGGGCCCGGGCGACGTCGTGGTCCATCAGGCTGTGCACGTTGGCCAGCGTGTTGAACAGGAAGTGCGGCTCGATCTGCGCCTGCAGCAACCGCAGCTGCGCCTCCTGGGCCTGGCGCTTGAGCTGCTCCTCGTGCCATTGCCGCCAGGCCCACAGGCCCCACACCACGCTGGCGAAGGCGGCGAAGACGGCCACCGAGATCCAGCTGCGCTGCGGCGCCCAGTCGACGCGGCCGACGCCCGGCAGATGCCCCAGCAGCAGAAAGCCCAGCAGCAGCCCCAGCCCCACGCAGCACATCGAGCTGACGGCGTAGAACAGGTTCACCAGCAGGCCGGGTTCGCCGTTCACCCAGGCCAGGAAGCGATCGGGCGCCAGGCGTTCGATGGCGGTGTAGACGACGTGGAAGACCGTGCCGATGATCATCGAGGTCAGCAGCAGCGGCAGCGCGAGCTCGACCAGCTGCCGGGCCGAGGGCACGCGGCCGCTGAACACGACGGCCACCAGCGTGAGCCCGAGACCCCAGGCCAGCGACACCAGCCCCGTCATCACCCACAGCGCCCACTCTGGCGCGGCGTGCTTGCGGCGCAGCTTGAAGAAGTGCTGGCGGGCGAGGCGGAGGTTGGCGAGGAAGTGCTGCATGGCCCGCCAGTCTAGGCAGCCCGGCCGGCCGTGCGGCCGCCGGCCGATGGATCGACAGCGCGGCCGGCGAATCGACAGCGGGGCTGGCGGCCCTTCCTACAATCCGCCGCTCCCGCCTTCACCAACCCACGCCCCGCCCATGCGCATCGATCCGAGCATCTTCAAGGCCTACGACATCCGCGGCATCGTCGGCAAGAACGTCGACGAGGCCTTCGCCGAGCACCTGGGCCGCGCCTTCGGCAGCGAGGCGCGCGCCGCCGGCGAGAAGGCCGTGGCCGTGGGCCGCGACGGGCGCCTGTCGGGCCCGGGCCTGGCCGCGGCGCTGGTGCGCGGCCTGCAGAGCACGGGTCTGGACGTGGTGGACCTCGGGCCGGTGACGACACCGATGCTGTACTACGTGGCCGCCACGCGCAGCAAGCACGGCTGCTCGAGCGGCATCCAGGTCACCGGCAGCCACAACCCGAAGGACTACAACGGCTTCAAGATGGTGATGTCCGGCCGCGCCATCTACGGCGAGGACATCCAGAAGCTCAAGCGCCGCATCGAGGCCGAGGACTACACGGTGGCCAAGGGCCGCAGCGCGCGCATGGACATCGGCGCCGAGTACGCCGCACGCATCACCGGCGACTGCCGCTTGAGCCGGCCGATGAAGATCGTCGTCGACAGCGGCAACGGCATTCCCGGCGCCAGCGCGCCGGCCATCCTCAAGGCCCTGGGCTGCGAAGTGATCGACCTGTACAGCAAGGTCGACGGCGACTTCCCCAACCACCATCCCGACACCAGCAAGCCCGAGAACCTGGAGATGCTCAAGGCCGTGGTGCACGCCACCGGCGCCGAGATCGGCCTGGCCTTCGACGGCGACGGCGACCGCCTCGGCGTGGTCACGGCCGGCGGCAACATCATCTACCCCGACCGCCAGATCATGCTGTTCGCGCGCGACATCCTCTCGCGCCACCGCGGCGGCAAGATCATCTTCGACGTCAAGTGCAGCCAGCGCCTGCCGGTGGCCATCCGCGAGGCCGGCGGCGTGCCGGTGCTGTGGAAGACGGGCCACTCGCTGATCAAGGCCAAGCTCAAGGAACTGGGTGCACCCTTCGCCGGCGAGATGAGCGGCCACCTGTTCTTCGGCGAGCGCTGGTACGGCTTCGACGACGCCATGTACACGGCGGCGCGGCTGCTGGAGATCCTGTCTCGGCACGCCGACCCGAGCGCCTTCCTCGATGCGCTGCCCACCAGCTTCTCCACGCCCGAGCTCAACGTCAGCTGCGCCGAGGGCGAGCACCACGCCGTCGTGGCCGAGCTGCTGGCGCGCGTGGGCGACGGCCGGCTCAGCTTCGAGGGCGGCGAGGTCGGCACGATCGACGGCCTGCGCGTGGATTTCGCCGACGGCTTCGGCCTCATCCGCGCCAGCAACACCACGCCGGTGCTGGTGCTGCGCTTCGAGGGCCACACGCCCGAGGCGCTGCACCGCATCGAGAGCCAGTTCATGGCCGTGCTGCGCAGCGTGAAGCCCGACGCGACGGTGGGCGCCTCGGCGCACTGACCGCCGTCCCCGACCTGCCCATGCCCGAGGCGCTGGCGCGCGCGCTGTACGCGCTGGTGCTGCGGCTGGCCACGCCGGCCTACCTGGCGCGGCTGTGGTGGCGCGGCCGGCGCGAGCCGGGCTACCGCACCCATCTGGCCGAGCGCCTCGGCTTCGGCCCGGCCGAGCCGCCGGGCCGCCTGTGGATCCACGCCGTCTCGCTGGGCGAGACCAAGGCCGCCGAGCCGCTGCTGGCGGCGCTGCGCGAGCGCGAACCCGGGTTGCGCCTCGTGCTCACGCACGGCACCGCCACCGGCCGCGAGGCCGGCCGCGCGCTGCTGCGCGACGGCGACATCCAGTGCTGGCAGCCCTGGGACACGCCCGGGGCGGTGCGCCGCTTCCTGGCCCGCCACCGGCCGCGCGCCGGCGTGGTGATGGAGACCGAGGTCTGGCCCGTGCTGCTGCACGAGGCTGCGCGCGCCGGCGTGCCGATGTGGCTGGCCAACGCGCGCCTGAGCGCCAAGAGCGAGCGCCAGGGACGGCGCTTCGCCGCGCTGCTGCACCCGGCGCTCGGCCGCTTCACCGGCGTGCTGGCGCAGACCGAGGCCGATGCGGCACGGCTGCGCGCCAGCGGCGCGGCGCACGTGCAGGTGGCGGGCAACCTGAAGTTCGAGATCCCGCTGCGGCCCGATATCGCGGCGCGCGGGCGCGGCTGGCGCCAGGCGCTGGCGCGGCCGGTGGTGCTGGCCGCCGTCACGCGCGAAGGCGAGGAGGCCGCGCTGCTGCAGGCCTGGCGCGCGGCCGCGGCCGGCGACGCGCTGCTCGTCGTGGTGCCGCGCCACCCGCAGCGCTTCGACGAGGTGGCCGGCCTCGTCGAGGCCGCCGGCCTGTCGCTGGCGCGGCGCAGCCGCTTCGTGGGCGACGAGCCCGGCCCCGACGCGCTGCGCGTCGCCGTCTGGCTGGGCGACAGCCTGGGCGAGATGCCGGCCTGGTACACGCTGGCCGACGCGGCGCTTCTGGGCGGCAGCTTCGCGCCGCTGGGCGGGCAGAACCTGATCGAAGCCGCGGCCTACGGCTGCCCGCTGTGGATGGGGCCGCACACCTTCAACTTCGCACAGGCCGCCGAGCTGGCGCTGGCCGCCGGCGCCGCACGGCGCGTGCCCGGCGTCGACGAAGCCCTGGCCGCCGCACTGGCGCTGGCGCGCGAGCCCGCGGCACGCGCCGCGATGTCGTCGGCCGGCACCGCCTTCACGGCCGCGCACCGCGGCGCCGCCGCGCGCATGGCCGTCGCGGTGCTGGCGCCCCGCGGCTGAGGCCTCAGCCCAGCAGCGGCAGCGTCGGCAGACCGGCGCTGCCCGGCAGCACGCTGCCGTCGAGCGCCGCGCGTGGCACGCGCAGGTGCTCGGCCAGCACGGTGCGGAACACGGCGCGCAGGTCGGTGGTCACGCGCAGGTCGCGGCCCTCGAAGCGCTGCGCGCGGGCCAGGCCCGGCCAGTCGGCCAGCACACGCCCGCCGCGCACGGCGCCGCCCAGCACGAAGGCGGCGCCGCCGGTGCCGTGGTCGGTGCCCAGCGTGCCGTTGACGGCCACCTCGCGGCCGAACTCGGTGGCCACGACGACCACGGTGCGCGCCCAGGTGCTGCCCTCCTGCAGCCCGCTGCGCAGCGCGTCCAGCGTGGCGTCGAGCGTGCGCAGGTTGTTGCTGGTGGCGCCGTTGGGCGCGCCCTGGTTGGCGTGCGAGTCCCAGCCGCCGATCTCGAGCACGGCCACGGTGGAGCCGCGCTGCAGGAACTCTGCCGCCTTGCCGGCCAAGGCGATGGCCGCCCGCCGGCCGCCGCCCGCGCCCGGGGCCGCGCCCAGGCTCATGCCGGCCATGTCGGGGTCGTCGCGCAGGCCGCGTGCGCGCGCCAGCGCGCCGGCCAGCGCGGCATCGCCTTGCCACATCGTCGACAGGCGGGCCACGAGGTCGGCATCGGGCGAGGGCAGGGTCGACGGCGCCCAGGTGTCCACCGACGCCGCGCCGCGCAGCACCAGCGGCACGGCGGTGTCGAGTGCGACGGCGCGGCTGCCGGCGATGTGCGGCAGCGCGCGCGCCAGCCAGCCCGTGGCCAGCTCGTGCGGCTTGACGCCGCCGTGCTCGAGCACGTTCTGCGCGTCGAAGTGGCTGCGCTCGCGGTAGGGCAGTCCGGTGGCGTGCACCACCAGCAGTTCGCCGCGCCCGTGCATCGCGTGCAGCTGGGGCAGCAGCGGGTGCAGCGCGAACGGGCCGTCCAGCGGGCGCGGCGCGGCGTCGAAGGCCTCGAAGCGGCCGAGCGGCCCGCGGGCCTCGGCAAAGGCCGGGTCGCCGGGCACCGGCACGGCGGTCAGGCCGTCGAGGCCGCCACGCAGGATCACGAACACGAAGCGCGGCGCGTCGGCCGCGATGGCGAGCGTGGGCACCACGGCCAGCGAGGCGCCGGCCAGCAGCCATTGGCGTCGGTTGAAGTGCATCGTTGGCTCCAGGTTCAGCGGCGCTGGAATTCGGGCGCCAGCAGCAGCAGCGCCAGCGCCTGCGGGCCGTCGGCCGCGCGCTGGATCTGCAGCCGCGTGGTGTCGGTGAGCAGCGGGCCCAGGCTGGCCTCGGCCAGCGCGCGGGCGTCGGTGCGGCGGCCTACGCGGTCGGCCACGCGGGTGGCCCACTCGACGCGCTTCCACACCGCGTCGGGCCCCAGCCACTCTTCGGCGCGGTCGGGCCAGCCGGCGGGCGAGGGTGCGGCCTGCACCCGCTGGCCGAGCGTGGAGATGGCGCCGTCGGGCGGCCGCTGGAACGCGCTCTCGCCCAGCTGCAGAAGCCGCGCGGTGGTGATGACGAATTCCTCCGGCGTCTTCAGCTTCGCCGGCTGCAGCTGCCAGGCCTCGGGCGACTGCACGAGCGTGCGCGTGACGACGCCGAGCTCGCCGTCGCTCGCGCGCCAGGCATCGGCCAGCCGCGCCACCAGGGCCGGCGGTGGCTCGTCGGCCACGAAGTGCCGCGCGAGCTTGGTGCACACGAAGCGGGCCGTGGACGGGTGCCCGGCCAGGTCCTTCAGCAGCATCGGCAGCGCCTCGGGGCCCTCGGGGTAGCGGCGGCCGAGCACGGTCTTGGGGCCGGGCTGGTGCCAGGCCGGATCGAAGCGCGTGGCCGGCTCGGCGTCGGCGAGTGCGACGCGCCAGCCCGTCAGCACGGCGGCGAAGGCGGTGACGTCGGCCTGCGTGTAGCCGCCCCAGCCGCCATAGGCGGCGCCGCCGCCGCTGACGCCCAAGGTGTGCAGCTCGAGGATCTCGCGCGCCAGGTTCTCGTTCAGGCCGCTCACGCGCGGCGGTGCGTCGCTGCCGCGTGCGCGCCGCGCCAGCCGCTGCACGATCACCGAGTCGGGGCCGGCCGACTGGTCGTTGTCCAGGTAGCGCAGCATGCCGGGGTGCGTGGCGGCGGCCTGCAGCAGCGTCTCGAAGCGGCCACCGATGTGCGGCCGGATGGCCTCGCGCTCGTAGGCGCCGGCGATGCCGCGGGCGCTGGCCTTGGCCACGCTCACCGTGAAGTGGTTGGCCCAGAACAGCGCCAGCCGCTCGTTGAAGGGCCGCGTGCTGGTGGCCGCGGTGACGAGCCGCGCGCGCACGTCGGCCAGCACGATCTCGCGGAAGTGCGCGGCAAAGACGTCCTCGCCGCTGCGGCCGTCCATCGGCGCCGGCACCATGCCGGCGTCCATCGCCGGCGGCGGCGCCTGGCGGGCGCGTCGCTGCTCGCGGATGAAGCTCGCGAAGCGCCTGACGGCCTCGGCACCGTTGGCCAGACCGTTGCCGCGCTGCGGCTCGGCCGGGCCGATCTGCTGCAGCAGCCATCCCGGTGCGTCGCCCCCGATGGCCGCCAGGCCAGGCTCGCCGAGGCCGAATCGATGGGCGGCGATCGCCGCCTGGGCGGCCGCGTTGCGGGACGGGTCGGGGGTCATCGACATGCGGCGTCACTCCAGCGTTGCAGCCGCAGTGTGCCGCCCGCCGCGTGACGCCGCATGGCCGGTAGGTGAAGAAACGTGGCCGGGCGCCGGCGCGCCCGCTGGCCTCAGCGGGCCAACAGCCGCGTGATGGCCTCGACGTCGGCCGTGGCCAGCTGCCCGCTGGCCTGCTTCAGGCGCAGGTTGGCCAGCAGCACGTCGTAGCGCGCCTTGGCGAGGTCGCGCTGCGTCGTCACGAGCTGGCTCTGCGCGTTGAGCACGTCGAGGTTGACACGCACGCCGACGCGGTAACCCAGTTGCGTGGACTCGAGCGCCAGCTTGCTGGAGGCCTCGGCGGCCTCGAGCGCCTTCACCTGCGCCAGGCCCGACTGCAGGCCGAAGAAGGCCTGCCGCGTGCCGAGTGCGACACCGCGGCGTGCGGCGTCGAGGTCGTTGCGAGCCTTGTCTTCCAGGGCCAGCGTCTCCTTGATGCGGTTCTGGGTGCTGCCGCCGGTGAACAGCGGCCAGTTGAACTGCACGCCCACGCTGGCCACGGTGGCCGTGCCGGTGCTGCGGTTCAGCGCGTCCAGGCCGCCACGGCCGTTGCTGCCGTTGACCGAGGCCACGGCGTCGAGCGTGGGCTTCTCGGCCGAACGCGCCTTCTCGGTCTCGAGCGTGGCGACGTCGAAGCCCAGGCGCGCGCGGCGCACGGCCGGGTGGCCCTGGTCGGCGACGCTGACCCACTGCTCGGGGTCGGCCGGCATCGGGCCGGGCAGATCCACCGGCACCACCAGCGGCTTGGGCGCGACGTTGCTGCGGCCCACCAGCTGGTCGAGCGCGATGCGCTTGGTGCGCAGGTCGTTCTCGGCCGCGATCTCCTGCGCGGTGGCGAGGTCGAAGCGGGCCTGCGCCTCGCGCGTGTCGGTGATGGTGGCGGTGCCGACCTCGAAGTTGCGCTTGGCCGAGGCCAGCTGCTCGGTGATGAAGGCCTTGTTGGCGCGCACCGCGCCGAGCGCGTTCTCGGCCGTCAGCACGTCGAAGTAGGCCTGCGAGACGCGGATGATCAGGTCCTGCTCGGCGGTGGCGAGGTCGGTCTTGGCCACCTCGAGCGACTTGCGGGACTGCGCGATGCTGGCCTCGTTGCTGCGGTTGAACAGCGGGTAGCGCCCGTTGACCCCGGCCTGCAGCGTGCTGGCCTGCACGCTGCTCGGCGCGCGGCTCGCCTCGGTGTACGAGGTGCTGGCGCCGGCCGTCAGCGCGGCCGAGGGCTTGGCCAGCGCGTCGGCCTGCGCGGCGCGGAACTCGGCGCTCTGCGCCGTGGCCTGCGCGGCGCGGAAGGTGGCGTCGTAGCCCCGCGCGGCCTCGACCAGCTCCTGCAGGTTCTGCGCGGCAGCGAGGCCGGGCCAGGCGGCCACGACGGCGACGGCCAGCGCGGCAAGGGCCGGGCGCGGGAGCAGGCGCGACGACAGGCGGGAGGGGAGCATTCGGCTTTCCTTGTGGAGCGGCGGGCGGGCCTCGAGGCCCGCCCGGTGTCGTGGTTCTTGGCGTCGGAGACGGGGATCAGTAGCGCGGCACGGCCGGGTCGACCAGGGCCGACCACGCGTCGATGCCGCCGTCGAGGTTATAGGCGTGGGCATGGCCCTGGCGGTGCAGGAATGCGACGACCTGCGCGCTGCGGGCGCCGTGATGGCAGATACAGACGACGGGCTGCGAGCGGTCGATTTCGGCCAGCCGCGACGGCACCTCATGCATCGGCACGTGGCGCAAGGGCAGCCCGGGCAGTTCGATGCGCGCCAGCGCCAGTTCCCAGGGTTCGCGCACGTCCAGCAGCACCGCGCCGGGCGTGGCCTCGGCAAAGGCCTTCAGCTCGCTGACCTGCAGGGATTGCATCGGCGCGGCGTCAGAAGCTGAAGCGCGTGGGCTCGGCAAAGCCCTCCAGCCGCGGCGCCACGGTGTCGAAAAGGTCGGCCTGCGACCAGGCGGCCTCGCCGGTGCGCGTGTACAGGCGCGCGCGCATCACCGGCTCGTGGCCGACGATGGCCACCAGGCGGCCGCCGGGCTTGAGCTGCTGCAGCAGGGCCGCAGGCACCTCGGCCACCGAGCCCGACAGCGCGATGGCGTCGAACGGCGCCTCGGCCGGCAGGCCGCGCGCGCCCTCGGCCACGCTGCACTCGACGACGCGCACGTTGGTCAGCCCGGCGCGCGCCAGGTTTTCGCGCGCGGTGCGCGCCAGTTCGGGCCGGCATTCCAGCGTCGTGACCTTCTGAGCGCGGTGCGCCAGCAGTGCGGCCATGAAGCCGCTGCCGGCCCCCACCTCGAGCACCGACTCGTGGCGCTGCACCTGCAGCGCCTGCAGGAGGCGCGCCTCGACCTTGGGCTCCAGCATCGCGGGCCCGTGGGGCTGCCCGGGCAGCAGCGGCACCTGGGTGTCGACGAAGGCCAAGGCACGGTGCGCGGCCGGCACGAAGTCCTCGCGGCGCACGGTGGCCAGCAGGTCGAGCACATGGGCGTCGAGCACGTCCCACGGGCGGATCTGCTGCTCGATCATGTTGAAGCGGGCGTTCTCGGTCTTCATGGAATACGGTGTACGGTACCTTGCCACTCGGCTGGCGAATTCTAGGCGGCGCCCTTGACGAGGCCCTTGCGTCCGGTGTCGCTGGCAGGGGGCACGTCGTCGGGGCGCACCTGCAGGCCGCGCAGCACGAGATCGAGGTGCGTCTTCAGCATCAGCTCCGGGTCCATCTCGGCTGCCCCATGCACGGGGCAGCAGCCGAAGGAGTGCCGGTGCACGGCCATGAAGATGAGCGGGGCGATCAGCGCCAGCGAGACCTCGTGCGTGGGCATCGGCCGGAACTCGCCGCGCACCACGCCGCGTTCGACGCAGCCGCCGAACAGGCGGTCGGCCGGCACCATCACCTCGTCGGCATAGAACTGCGCCAGCTCGGGGAAGTTGCGCACCTCGGCCAGCACGACCTTGTGGATGCCGGCCGCGGGCGTGCTGCCGAAGCGCTCCCACCAGGTCTGGATCAGCAGGGCCAGCAGGTCGGAACTGCTGCCTTCGTAGGCGCTGGCGATCTCCAGGCCCTCGGCGATCAGGCTCGAGAGGTTGCGCCGCACGACGGCCTTGAACAGCTCTTCCTTGCTGGGGTAGTACAGATAGAGCGTGCCCTTGGAGACGCCGGCGCGCCGGGCCACTTCTTCGGCACGGGTGGCGGCGAAGCCCTTCTCGACGAAGAGCTCCAGCGCCGCGTCCAGAAGCTCCTGCGGGCGCGCCTCCTTGCGACGCTGGCGCACGCCCGCGTCCACCGCGTCGGCGGACCCGGCCGTGCCGGTGGCCGGCGCGTGGGGGAGGTCGTCGTTCATGGTTACTGACTGACTGGTCAGTAATCTTACGCCCGCGGATGAGGGGCGGTCAAGGCGGCCCGCCCGGGCGCGGCCGGGGCGCTGGCTATCATCCGCCGCCCGCCACCGAGCCCGGTGCGCCTTCCTGCGGACGCCATTCCTTGGACCCTCTCCTGCTCCTCAAGGCCGCCGTCATGGGCGTGGTCGAGGGACTCACCGAGTTCCTGCCGATCTCGTCCACCGGCCATCTGATCCTGGCGGCCTCGCTGCTGAACTTCACGGGCGAGAAGATCAAGGTCTTCGAGATCGCCATCCAGACCGGCGCGATGTTCGCGGTGATCTGGGAGTACCGCGCGCGACTGGGCCGCACCGTCAGCGGCCTGGGCCACGACCCGCAGGCGCGGCGCTTCGCGCTCAACGTGCTCATCGCCTTCATCCCGGCGGTGGTGCTGGGGCTGGCCTTCGGCAGCATCGTCAAGCAGCACCTGTTCCACCCGGTGCCGGTGGCCATGGCCTTCATCGTGGGCGGCCTCGTCATCCTGTGGGTCGAGGCGCGCCACCGCAAGGCCTTCGGCGAACGCGACCAGCAGGGGGAGCGCCGCGCCCGCGTCGAGACGGTGGACGACATGACGCCGCTCGATGCGCTGAAGGTGGGCCTGGTGCAGTGCCTGGCGCTGATCCCGGGCACGAGCCGTTCGGGCGCCACGATCATCGGCGGCATGGTGTTCGGCTTCTCGCGGCAGTGCGCCACCGAGTTCAGCTTCTACCTGGGCATCCCGACGCTGATGGGTGCCGGCGCCTACTCGGTGCTGAAGAACCGCCATCTGCTCGACGCCGGCGACCTGCCGATGTTCGGCGTGGGCCTGGTGTTCGCGTTCTTCAGCGCGCTGCTGTGCATCCGCTGGCTGATCCGCTACGTCAGCACGCACGACTTCACGGTGTTCGCGTGGTACCGCATCGTGTTCGGCCTCGTGGTGCTGGGCACGGCCTACACGGGCATGGTCACCTGGGCCGCCTGACGCCCGCCGCGCGCGGCGTCAGCGCCGCGTGAACACCAGATCCCACACGCCGTGCCCCAGGCGCTCGCCGCGGGCCTCGAAGCGGCTGCGCGCGCGCCACGGCGGACGCGGCGCATAGCCGTCGGCGGTGTTGGCGAGGCCGGGCTCGGCCGACAGCACCTCGAGCATCTGCTCGGCGTAGGGCTGCCAGTCGGTGGCCAGGTGCAGGTAGCCGCCGCGTTGCAGGTGCGGCAGCAGCGCGGCCACGAAGGGCGGCTGGATCAGGCGCCGCTTGTGGTGGCGCTTCTTGTGCCAGGGGTCGGGGAACCAGATGTGCACGGCCGACAGCGAGGCCGGCGGGATCATCTCGCGCAACACCTCGACGGCGTCGTGCATGACGATGCGCACGTTGCCCAGCTGCCGCTCGCCCACCAGCTTGAGCAGCGCGCCCACGCCGGGCGGGTGCACCTCCAGGCCCAGCACGTCGTGCTGCGGGTGCGCCTCTGCGTAGTCGGCCGTGGCGTCGCCCATGCCGAAGCCGATCTCCAGCACGCGCGGCGCGGTGCGGCCGAAGACGCTGTCCAGCGCCAGTGCCTGGCCCGGCGTGTAGGGCAGCACGAAGCGCGGCCCCAGCTCGGCCAGCGCCCGTGCCTGGCCGGGGCCCATGCGCCCGGCCCGCACGACGAAGCTGCGGATGGGCGGGTGCGGTGCGGCGGTGTCGGCAGGCTCGGTCACGGGGCGTCGGACGGCGTCGGGCGGGGCGCGGATTGTGCCCGCGGGACGCCGTCGCCCCGGCGCTAGCATGCGCGCCGACATGCGCGAGCCCATGAGCAATCGATCGACCCCCGGCCCCCTGCTGTTGTGCTTTGCGGCCCTGCTCCTGACCGGCCCGCTGCGTGCGCAGCAGTCGGCCGACCCCGCCGCCTCGGCCCCGCCGCCGGCCGTGGCGCACCCTGTGCCGCCCCCGGCAGCACCGCCACCGCCGCCTGCGGGCCCGGCCGTGTTCCAGGGCCTGCCCTGGGGCGCCGACGAGGCGCAGATCGCCGCCCGCTTCGGCGATCGCCTGCAGACGGCCGCCTGCGACGGCCCTGCGCGCGCCCAGGCGCAGCGCCTGGGCGAGGTCTGCGAGTCGCCGGGCATCCCGCGCTACGAGGTCGCCGGCGTGCCCTTCGTGCTGAAGCTCCACCTCGACGCCGCCGAGCGCCGCCTGGTGCGCGTGACGCTGTCGCACGCAGCCGAGCACGGCCGCTTCGAGGAGCCCCGCTGGAGCGACCACCACCGCGTGATGCGCCGCCTGCTGTCGCAGCGCTACGGCGGCCCCGAGTTCACCGACCTGCAGACCGACGCCGGCGCCAGCACGGCCGTGGCGCGCTGGCGCACCGGCCCGGCGCTGATCGAGCTGAGCTCGACCTTCCAGCCGCGGGCCGGCAACGCCCCGGCCCGCGAGCAGATGCTCATCACCTACCAGAGCCCGTTCCACGGCGAGGCGGCCAAGCTGTAGCCTCGCGCCGATGCGTGCCTTCTTCGCCGGCCTGGCCGTGCTTGCCTTGACGGGGGCGCCGGCCGCGTCGGCTGGCCCCTGGCAGGCGGTGACACCACAGGGCCTGCGGGTCGAACTGGTCCAGGACAGCTTCCGGGCCCGCGACGGCTACCTGCTCGAACGGCGCTACCCGGACGGCACGGCGGACGCCACCTTCGGCGCGGGCGGCGCCGTGATCTTCTCGCTCGGGCCTGACAACGAAGGCCCGGCAGCCCTGAGGGCCGACACCCAGGGCCGCCTGTGGGTGGCGGGCGCCAGCGCCGCGTCCGGCGGCGCGCCCGAGGCGGTGGTGCTGCGCTTCCTGCCCCAGGGCACGGCCGACCTGGCCTACGCGAGCCAGGGCCGCTCGGCCGTGCGGCCGGGCCGGCTGGGGGCCCGCGCGCTGGACCTGCTGCCCCTCCCCGACGGCGGCGCCTGGGTCGCCGGGCTGGTGACCGAGGCCGGCGGGCGCGAGCGCGCCGGGCTCTGGCGGCTCGGCCCCGATGGCCGCCTGGACGAACGCTTCGGACAGGCCGGCCTCTGGCTCGACCCGGATGCCCGGCCGGCCGAGGTCCTGGGCCTTGACGCGGCCGGCCCGGCCGGCGCCGTGCGGCTGCGACTGCGCCATGACGAAGCAGGGTTGGCAACGGCGTGGACGGCCACGCTGGCGGGCGTGGCGGCCCAGGCCGCACCGGCCGCGGCGACGCCCGCGGCCGACAGCCGTGGGTCGGAGCCGGCCGACGCCCGGATCAGCCCGTGGCCCGACGCCGCCGCGCCGCGTGCCGCCTCGGCGCCCAGGCGCGGCGCCAGCGTGCCGGCAGCGGCCGCTGACATCGCCGACGCCGATGCTGGCTGGCCGGCCGTGGTCCCGATCGGCCTGGCCGTCATCACCGCCCTGGCGGGCGGTCTCGTTGCGCTGCGCCGCTTCGGACGCCGCCGCCGCTGAACGCCAGCTGCAGTTCGTTGCGGATGGGCGCCGCGCCCTGGTGCCAACCCGTATCCGGGGCGACGCCGATCGGGTCTAGATTTCCCCAATCGACGTGTGGCTTTTGGGCCGGGCGATGTGCCAAACACGCGATCAACCCTTCGAGGAGAACCCATGACCCACCAACGCCGTCTGAGCCTGACGCTGGGCGCGCTGCTGCTGCCCGTGCTGGCCGCCCAGGCGCAGAACCCGGCCGCTCTGGAGCATCTGAAGGTCGACCTGCTCGTGCCCTCGGCCCGCAACGACGTCTCGCCGCCGCTGCGCGACCTGACGCCGATTCCCCCGGCCGCCGTGCGGCGCGGCCGCCCGGTGCGCGAGCACCGCATCCCCTTTGACGACGGCCCGGAACTGGAGAGCGATCCGCTGATCGATCGCGCGGCCGGCAAGCCCATCGTCGGCTCGCTGGCCGCGCCCATCGTCGGCACCGGCGGTGAAGGCCTGGGCAACGGCTTCACCGGCCCGGCCGGCACCATGAGCGTGAACTCGGCGCCGCCCGACACCACCGGCGCGGTCGGCGCGACGCAGTTCGTGCAATGGGTCAACACGGCCTTCGCGGTGTTCAGCAAGAGCACCAAGGCGGCGGTCTACGGCCCGGCCGACGGCAAGACGCTGTGGGCCGGCTTCGGCGGCCCCTGCGAGACGCGCAACGACGGCGACCCCGTCGTGCAGTACGACAAGCTCGCCGGGCGCTGGGTGGTGTCGCAGTTCTCGGTGGGCGGCGGCACCAGCGGCTACTGGCAGTGCATCGCGGTGTCCACCACATCGGACGCCACGGGCACCTGGTACCGCTATGCGTTCCAGTACGCGCAGTTCAACGACTTCCCGAAGCTCGCGGTCTGGCCCGATGCCTACTACGTGAGCTACAACATGTTCACGAGCACCTTCCAGGGCAGCACCGTGTGCGCACTCGACCGCGCCAAGATGCTGGCCGGGCAGCCGGCCACCCAGCAGTGCATCAAGCTCGCTTCGACCTACGGCTCGACGCTGCCGTCCGACCTGGACGGCCCCGCGCCGGCGGCGGGCACGCCGAACTTCGTCGTTGCGCGGGCCACCAACTCGCTGAACCTGTGGCGCATGAAGGTCGACTGGGCCAACAGCGCCAACACCACGCTGAGCGGGCCGGTGAACATCGGCGTGGCCGCCTTCAGTGCCGCCTGCAGCGGGGGCAACTGCATCACGCAGCCGGGCACGACGAACAAGCTCGACTCGCTGGCCGACCGCCTGAACTACCGCGCTGCCTACCGCACGCTGAACGGGGGCACGCTGGTGATGAGCCATGCCGTCAGTTCCGGCAGCAAACGCACGGCGCTGGCGGCGGTGCGCTGGTACGAGCTGCGCAACGTGGCCGCCACCGGCACGCCCACGCTGTTCCAGCAGGGCACCTTCGGCGGGGCCGACGGCGTGCACCGCTGGATGAGCTCCATCGGCCAGGACAAGCTGGGCAACATCGCCGTCAGCTACAGCGCGTCCGGCGGCAGCGTGTTCCCGTCGCTGCGCATGGCCAGCCGCGAGACCGGCGATGCCGTCGGCACGCTGTCCAACGAGGTCGTGCTGAAGGCCGGCAGCGGCTCGCAGACGGGCACGCTGACGCGCTGGGGCGACTACTCGCAGATCAGCATCGACCCCGTCGACGACTGCACCTTCTGGGCCACCAACGAGTACATGAAGACCACCGGGTCGTTCAACTGGAACACCTGGTTCGCCAGCTTCAAGCTGCCCAGCTGCAACTGACCGCGCCTGCGCATGGCGCCGCTAGAATGACGGCGCCATGCGGGTGTAGTTCAATGGCAGAACGGCAGCTTCCCAAGCTTCATACGAGGGTTCGATTCCCTTCACCCGCTCCAGACGCCTGATCCGAAGCCCGCACCACGCGGGCTTCGTCGTTTCCGGAGGTCGGTGCGTCAGCCGCCCACGGCCGCCAGCGTGGCGCGGGCGGGCTCCAGCCACTGCGGCTCGGCGCTCGTGGCGCGGGCCAGTGCGCGGCGGGCGGCCTCGCGCGCGGGCTCGGCCTGGCCCAGCGACCAGCGCACACGCGCCAGGTTGTTCCAGGCCGCGGCGCTGTCGTGGCGCATCGCGGCCTGCTCGAAGGCCTCGGCCGCGCCGGCGAGCTTGCCGCCCGCGTGGCGCGTGTTGCCCAGCCCCATGCCCGCGGCCAGGCTGCCCGGCCATCGCGCCAGCACCGCGGCATAGGCGCGCTCGGCCGCGACCGGTGCCGCGGCGCGCTCGAAGCCCACGGCCGCCGCCACCGCGTCACTCTCCGTCGCCGTCGCCGGCAGGCGGCCCGGCGGCAGCACGACGACGGCCCAGTGGCTGCCGCGCGCCCAGGTGAACTCGAAGGTGCGAAAGGCGAAGACATCGCGTTCGATCGGCCCGCTGCGCAGCACGAATGCGCGCGTCTCGCGGTCGTGGCCCACCAGCACGGCGTAGTGCCACACCGGGCTCATCGCCAGCCCGAGGTTGAGGAACACCACCACCGCATGGCCGGCCGCCAGCTCCTGCACCAGCGCGTCGAGCCGGCCGGGCACGCGCGTGGCCAGCGCGCCCTGGCGCCGAGCGCCGGCCAGCAACTCCAGCTGCAGCGTGCCGCCACGCGCCGGCAGGAAGACCTGACGGCCGAGTTGGTCGACATCGGCGGCGATGCCGACATGGCCCAGCGCCATCGCCAGCGCCGCCGGGCCGCAGTGCAGCGGCGTCTGCGGCACGAAGGGCACGTCGCGCAGCTCCACGTGCGGCGGCACGCCGGCGGGCCACTGCGTGGCGAGCTGCAGCGTCTGCGGCGGATCGCCCCAGCTGGCGCAGCCGCCCAGTCCCGCGAGGCCGCCGCCCAGCGCGGCGAGCAGCGCCCGGCGGGCGGTCATCGGCGGGGCGGGTGGTTCAGCGCACGGAGCGCGTGAACGGGAAGACCTTCGTGAAGCCGAGGATGTCGGTCACCAGCAGCACGATGAACACCGTGAACACGAGGCCCAGGATGTCGGCGCCGGCCGGAGCCTGGTCGATGCGCGCCATCAGCTCGGCGGCCTCGGCGTCGGTGAGTGCGGCGATGCGGGCCCGCAGGTCGTCGCTCGCCACGCCGCGCTCGCGCAGCTTCGCGGCCAGGTCGGCGCGGTCGAGCAGGGCCATCAGGCGCGCACGGTCGCCCTGCAGCGCGGCCGTCGATTCGGCGGCGGCCAGCTGCTCGGTGCGGATGAGGCCGCTGTCGGCGGCCGGTTGGGCGCGCAGCGGCAGCGTCGACAGCGTCAGGCTGGCAGCCACCAAGGTGGCGACGAAGCGGCGGATCAGGGGCATGGTTCATCTCCAGGCAAGCGGACGACGGATGGTACGGCCGGCGCGGGGCCTCTGGTCTGTGCGGTGGGCCGATGCGGCATGATCGCCGGATGGTCGATGGCGAACCCCTATCCCTGCAGCTCCTGGGCGCCGATGGCAGCGACGCCTGGTGCCAGGCGCAGGGCGCGGCCCTGCATCCGATGGGCTGGGCGCTGCATGACGTGGCCCGCCATGGCGCTGCGCCCGACGCCGTGCTGTGGCGTGCGCCCGACGCCGCCGCGCTGGCGGCGCTGGCGGCCCACCCGGGGCTGGCGACGATGGCCCACGACAGCGCGCTCGTCGTGCACACCGACGCCGAGTCGCCCGGGCACGAGGCCCAGCTCACGCAGCGCGGGGTCGAGGCCGTGCTGGGCGGCGACGACACCGCCGCCCTGGCGCGGGCGCTGCGCCAGGCGGTGTGGCGCAAGCGTGTCGAGCAGGCCGCGCGCACGGCCTACGCCACCGACCTGGCCACCGGCCTGCCGCATCAGACGCAGCTGCTCGAACACATGACGCAGCTGCTGGCGCTGCGCGAGCGCGAGCCGGCGCCGATGGTGCTGCTGGTGCTGCGCATCGACGGCTTTGCGCAGGCCGCCGAGCGCCTGGGGGCCGAGGCCGGCAACGTGCTGCGCCGAAAGGTGGCGGTGCGACTGCGCGGCGGCCTGCGTGCCAGCGACGTGGTCGCGGCGATCACGCCCGAGGCCTTTGGCGT
>JAIXTY010000145.1 GCA_027483705.1 Rubrivivax sp. | reverse complement strand
CATCGGCAACCTGGCCGGCGTGCTGTTCTGCGTGCCGCTGTTCTTCCTTCTGTTCCTCACGCCTGACGCCAGCGGCGTGCGCAGCGTCACGACGCTGGTGTCCGACCAGTTCGCGATGCCTGCCGCGCTGCAGTGGAAGGGCGTGGCCGACATCATCGCCAAGGGCCTGAAGGGCCTGCCGACCTCGGCGCTCATCTCGATGGGCGTGGCCGCCCTCGCCGCCGTGATGCTGGAGATCGCCCGCATCAAGACCAAGGGCCGCTTCCCGATCTCGTCCGTGGCCGTGGGCCTGGGCGTGGTGCTGCCGCCGGAGTCGGTGCTGGCCATGTTCGTCGGCGCGGTGATCTTCTTTGCCATGGGCAAGAAGCACAAGACCGCCGGCACCCCGGGCCACCGCATCTGGGTGGAAGGCATGGAGCCGATCTGCGCCGGCCTGATCTCGGGTGCCGCGCTGATGGGCATCGGCAACGCCATCCTCAACGTGCTGATCTGATAATCGCGGGTTCAGCCTGTCCGTAGCTCAACTGGATAGAGCAGCTGCCTTCTAAGCAGCAGGTCGGGGGTTCGAGTCCCTCCGGACAGGCCAAGACCCCCTGAAAGCGCCCCGTTCCCCTGGAACCGGGCGCTTTTTTCATGCTCGCAGGCTGCCGCGCCGCCTCGGCCATCCCCCTTTGGAGGGAGGGGGGGAGAAGCTCCCCCACCGGCCCCCCTTCGGCACCCCCTCCGGCCGATACCTTGTTCACGCCCTGCGGCCGAGACTGCGTTCATCGACATCGGAGATGCCATGAACGTCCAACTCGCCTCGCTCGCGCAAGCCTCCGTGCTGCAGCTGCGCGAAGCCATCCGCCGCGTGACCAGCGCGCACGCCCACACCGCCGAAGAACTGCTGGCCGACGAGTTCCTCGCTGGCGTCGAAGCCAGCGACGCCTCCTGGGCCGACTGGCAGGAAACCCATTTCGACGTGAGGCAGTTCGATGTCTGACGCCCAACGCCGCACGTGGACCGAGGCGCCACGCATCAACCACTGGGTGTACGAATCCGTGCCCGGCCAGATCAGGGGCTACGACGGCGAAGGCCGCGTCATGATGTCCATCGAGACCGACGCGCAGTTCGCGCAGCGCCTCGTGGAGGCCTTCGGTTCCGTCTTCCAGACACGCAGCCACGCGCCGGAGGCGTCGCCCGCCGTCCGGTGACCCCACCGGGGCACTACGGCAACTGGGCGAACATCGTGGCCTCGGTGGCTTCGTCCCAGGCCAGGGGGTAGAGGGTGCGGGCCGAGGCCAGGCTGTCAGGCCGCCCGCCCCAGAGCGAGATCTGCTCGCGGATGGTCGCGAAGTCGATGCTCATCAGCACCGCCGGGGCGTTCACCCGCGGGTTGTGCCTGGCGGCCGTCATCGGCACGAGGCCGAGGCAGCGCCGGTAGAAGCCGATGTGCCGCGGGTTGACCTCGATGACCAGCCGGTCGCAGCGCGCCCGACGGTGGGCGTGCAGGTAGCCGAGGTGGAAGATCTGCGCCAGCACGCGTTTCGGGTCGTGCGCGTGCTTGTCCACGGCCAGCCCGCCGAATTCGCAGAGCGACTCGCCGTCCGACCGCCATTCATCCAGCTCCCGCCGGAACAGCAGGTCCGCGTGCAGGCCGGCCGGTCCGTCGAAGCGCACGGACAGCGTCCCGACGATCCGCTCGTCCACGTGCTCGCGGGCCGTGCAGACGATGTCGCCCTGATCGCGCCGGCTGCTGAAGCGCTCGCGCGACACGGCCAGGCCCCGGTCACCGTAGCGCCGCTCGACGAGGTCGAGGGCGTCGCCCGCGAGGTCGCCGAAGCCGCTGTCCAGCGCCAGGGGCAGGCCGACGGGGGCCTGCGAGGCGGCGCTGCGCCGCGCGTCGAGAGAGGGGAACATCACTGCATCCTTGCCTGCGCCTGATTGCGCGGGGCGCAGTCTAGGGACGGCAGGGGCCGATCCGGCCGGGTCTCACAGACCGATACACCGGACACATCGGCCGCATGCGGTTTCGCACGCGGCATGCCTGTTCGCCGGGTCATTCTGTAAAGCAATGTGTGCCAGGAAACCCTTTATCCATCGGGCCTAACGCGGCATCTTGTCCTACATCGACCATGACGGCGGCGGCTTAAATTGGCGGCGGGTTGAGAGCCCCCTGCTGTTCCTCCCTGAGCAGGCGTCTTGCCGTGACAGCGGTAGACGGTTTGGACCCCGGCGCGGTGCGCCGGGGTTCTTTTTCTTGGTGCGGACCTCGGTCTTCGGGGCTTTGCGCTGACGGCGATTCGCCGAAGCTGCTAGTCTCCCGCGCGCCCGCTCAGGCAGTGGCGGTGCTGGAGGGACAGGCATGGCGGAATTGACGGTCAACGGCAAGCGGGTGCAGTTCGAGGCGGAAGCCGACACCCCGCTGCTCTGGGTGCTGCGCGAGCAGCTCAGCCTCACGGGCACGAAGTACGGCTGCGGGGTTGCGCAGTGCGGCGCCTGCACGGTCCACATCGACGGCGCGCCCGTGCGCAGCTGCGTGATGCCGGCCTCGGCGCTGACGCCCGCGCAGAAGATCACCACCATCGAAGGGCTGTCGCCCAACGCCTCGCACCCGCTGCAGAAGGCCTGGGACGCGCTCGACGTGCCGCAGTGCGGCTTCTGCCAGAGCGGCATGCTGATGGCGGCCGCCGCGCTGCTGAAGGCCAAGCCCAAGCCGACGGACGCCGACATCGACGCGGCCATGACCAACATCTGCCGCTGCGGCACCTACAACCGCGTGCGCGCCGCCATCCACCTGGCCGCCGGCCAGGTGCAGCGCAAGCAGATTCCGATCGTCATCGAAGGAGGCCAGGCATGAACGCCGTGTTGTCACGCCGGGGCTTCCTGAGCACGACGTCCGCGGTCGGCGGCGGGCTGATGGTGGGCTTCCATGTGCCCGGCCTCACGCAGTCGTCCGCCGAGGCGGCGCCTGAGCTGAACGCCTGGGTGCAGATCCTGCCGGACGACACCGTCCTCATCCGCATCGCCCGCTCCGAGATGGGGCAGGGCACGCTGACGGGCCTGGCCCAGCTGGTGGCCGAGGAACTCGAATGCGACTGGTCGCGCGTGAAGACCGAGTACCCGACGCCGGGCCAGAACCTCGCGCGCAACCGGGCCTGGGGCAGCATGAGCACCGGCGGCAGCCGCGGCATCCGCGAGTCGCACGACTACGTGCGCAAGGGCGGCGCGCTTGCTCGCGCGCTGCTGATCCAGGCCGCGGCCAACCAGTGGAAGGTCGGCGTCGTCGAATGCACGACGGCGGCCGGCTTCGTCCAGCATGGCAGCAAGAAGCTCAGTTATGGCCAGCTCGCGGCCGAGGCTGCGAAGCTCGCGCCGCCGGCCGACATCCAGCTCAAGCCGGCCTCCGCCTGGAAGCTGGCCGGCCGCCCCATCAAGCGGCTGGACACGGCGCCCAAGCTCGACGGCTCGCAGGTCTACGGCATGGACCTGAAGCTGCCCGGCCTGCTGAACGCGGCCATCAAGGACTGCCCGGTCTTCGGCGGCAAGGTCAAGAGCTTCGACGCCGCGGCGGTGATGAGCCGGCCTGGCGTGAAGAAGGTCGTGCAGGTGGGTGACTCGGCCGTGGCCGTGGTCGCCGACACCTGGTGGCGCGCCAAGACGGCGCTGGAGGCGCTGCCCGTCGTCTGGGACGAGGGCCCCAACGCCCGGCAGAACAGCACGGACACCGCCGCGGTGCTCAAGGCCGGGCTCGACGCGCCCGACGCAGCCGTCGGCAGCAGCCAGGGCGACGTCAAGGCGGCGCTGGCCGGCGCCGCACGCCGCATCGAGGCCGTCTACAGCTACCCGCACCAGAACCACGCGACGATGGAGGTGATGAACGCCACGGCCAAGTGGACGCCCGAGCGCTGCGAAGTCTGGACGCCGACGCAGAACGGCGAGGCAGCCCTCGCCGCCGCTGCCGAAGCCTCGGGCCTGCCGCCGGCGCAGTGCGAGGTCTACAAGCTGCACCTGGGCGGCGGCTTCGGCCGCCGCGGCGCGGTCCACGACTGGGTGCGCCAGGCCGTGGCCATCGCCAAGGAGCTGCCCGGCACGCCGGTCAAGCTGATCTGGAGCCGCGAGGAGGACATGCTGCACGGCCGCTTCCACCCGGTCACGCAGTGCAAGCTGACCGCCGGCCTGGACGCCGCCGGCAAGCTCACCGCGCTGCACATGCGCATCTCGGGCCAGAGCATCATCGCGGGCATCTTTCCGCAGAACATCAAGGACGGGAAGGACCCGGTCGTCTTCCAGGGCCTGAACGCCGGCGGTGCGGAAGGCGCGCTCGGCTACACCGTGCCCAACCTGCTCATCGACCACGCGATGCGCAATCCGGCCGTGCCGCCGGGCTTCTGGCGCGGCGTGAACCTCAACCAGAACGCCGTCTACCTGGAGTGCTTCCTCGACGAGGTGGCGCATGCCGCCAAGCGCGATCCGCTGGAGCTGCGCCGCGAGCTGCTCGCCAATTCGCCCAAGCACCTGGCCGTGCTGAATGCGGTGGCCGCCAAGGCCGGCTGGGGCAAGCCGCGTGCGAAGGGCCGCCATCTCGGGCTGGCCCAGATCATGGGCTTCGGCAGCTATGTGGCCGCTTGCGCCGAGGTGTCGGTGAACAAGAAGGGCGAGCTCAAGATCCACCGCATCGTCGCGGCCACCGACCCCGGTCATGCCGTGAACCCGCAGCAGATCGCGGCGCAGGTGGAGGGCAGCTTCGTCTACGGCCTGTCGGCTGCGCTGTTCGGCGAGATCACGGTCAAGGACGGCCGCGTGGAGCAGCAGAACTTCGACACCTACCCGGTGCTGAAGATGGCGGACATGCCGGCCGTGGAGACGATCTGCATGCCCTCCGGCGGCTTCTGGGGCGGCGTCGGCGAGCCCACCATCGCCGTCGCGGCGCCGGCCGTGCTCAACGCGATCTTCGCGGCCACCGGCAAGCGCATCCGCGACCTGCCGCTGCGCAAGCATTCGCTGGCCTGATGCGTGCACTGCTGGCCTTCGCGTTGATCGCCAGCGCACAGGCCGGCGATGTGGACCGCGGTCGCGCCCTCGTGGCCGACCGCACGCAGAGCCTGTGCCTGCTGTGCCACAGCCTGACGGCGGCCGGCGACCCCAACCAGGGCAACCTCGCGCCGCCGCTGCAGGCGGCTGCCCGGCTGTCCTCGAAGGACCTGCGCGAGCGCATCGCCGACATGCGCCGCTTCAACCCGGCCACCGTCATGCCGCCGTTCCGGTCCACCGACGGGCTGCGGGAGGTCGCGCCGGCCTGGCAGGGGCGGGCAGTGCTCACCGAGCAGCAGCTCGACGACATCGTGGCCTACCTGCGCACCCTCGCCACGCCATGAAGCGCCGCACCGTGCTCCTGGGCGCTGCGACGCTGGCCGCGCTGCCGCAGGCGCGGGCGAGCGACGACGCCATGCGCGCGGCCATCCGGGCCTGGGCCGGCCGTGACCCGGTCGCCGGGCGGCTGACCCTCGACATGGCCGAGCTGGTCGAGAACGGCAACGCCGTGCCTGTGCGCGTCGCGGCGCACGAGCCGGTCGTGGCGCTGGCGCTGTTCACGCCGCTCAACCCCGAGCCGGAGGTGGTGCACGTCGCGTTCGGCCCGGCCGTCGCGCGGCCCGAGTTCAGCACGCGCATGCGGCTGGCCCGCAGCCAGCGCATCGTCGCCGTGGCCAAGGCAGCCGACGGCCGGTGCTGGCAGACGGGGCTCGACGTCATCGTCACGCTCGCCGCGTGCGTGGAGCCCTGATGGCCACGCGCGCCGTCATCACGCTGCCGGCGGTCATCCAGCCCGGCCAGCCCTTCGAGGTGCGCGCCACGGTCGCGCATGCGATGGAGACGGGCTACCGCAACGACGACGCCGGCACGCGCCTGCCGCGCGACCTGGTGCGCCGCTTCGAATGCCGGCTCGACGGCGAACTGGTGTTCGCCGCCGACCTCTTCGCCGCCATCTCGGCCAACCCCTACGTCGCGTTCTGGATGCAGGCCGTCCAGGCAGGCGAGCTGGTCTTCACCTGGCAGGGTGACCACGGCTTCGAGCACCGCGAGGTGCGCCGCCTGACCCTGGCATGAAGGCGCTGCTGGTGATGTGCGGGCTCGCCGCGCTGCCGGCCGCGGCCGACGAGCGCCGCTCCGGCCGCGACACGATGAGCCCGGCGCTGCGCACGCTGCAGGCCGACGACGGCCAGCATCCGGCGCAGCTCGCGCTGGCCCTGGGCCGGGAGGCGTGGTCGGCGGGCGCGGTGTCCTGCGCGAGCTGCCACGGCGAGCCCGAGCGGCTGCGCGGCGCCGCCACGCGCTACCCGGCCTGGGACCGCGGCCTGCTGGACCTGCCCGGCCGCATCCAGCGCTGCCGCGTGCAGCACCAGAAGCTGCCGGCCTGGGCGCCGGAGGCCGAGCCCCTGCTCGCGCTGAGCGCCCTCGTGGCGCAGCAGTCGCGCGGCCTGCCGTTGAAGCCACCCGCCGGCCCCGAGCTCGACGCGGCGGCCACGCGCGGCCAGCGCCTCTTCACGACGCGCCTGGGCGCGTTGAACCTGTCCTGCGCCCAGTGCCACGACGAACGCGCCGGCCTGCGCCTGGGCGGCAGCCTCATTCCGCAGGGCCATGTCGACGACTACCCGGTCTATCGCCTCGAATGGCAATCGCTCGGCAGCCTGCAGCGCCGCCTGCGCGGCTGCCTCAGCGGCGTGCGGGCCACGGTGTGGGACTGGGACAGCGCCGAGCTGCTGGCGCTCGAGGTCTACCTGTCGCGCCGCTCGGCCGGCATGGCGATGCAGCCGCCCGGTGTCCGCCCCTGAACCCGGCGGGTCGGCTTAAGCTCCGGCCGTCGAAGGCGAGGAGAGTTCATGCGACTGTCGTTCTGGATGCTGCTGTGCAGTCTCGCGCTGTGGGTGCCCGCCGCGCATGCCGCCGAGGAAGCCGATCTGCTCGTCAACCAGCGCAAGGTGGTGACGCTGCGTGCCACGCTGAAGGGCGAGTCGCCCGCCGAGCGCGTGCAGGCGGCCCAGGAGGCGCTGGCCGCGGCGCTGCAGGGACAGGGGCCGGACCGCATCGAGCGCCAGCCGCTGCCGGGCGATCCGCCGGCGGTGCGCGTGGTGGTGAACGGCGTGGCCGTCGTGAACCTCGTGCCCGATGACCTGGGCGGCGCGCAGGCCGGCGTGATGCTGGATGCGGCGGCACTGGATGTCGAGCGCCGCCTGCAGGCGGCCGTCGCCGAGCTGCGCGAGGCGCGCGACCCGCGCCAATGGGCGATCGGCGTGGGCCTGTCGCTGGTGGCCACGGTGGTGGCGCTGGTCTTGCTGAAGGTCCTGGCGGCGGGCCGCCGGCGCCTGCTGCGGCATGCGGCGCGGCGCCTGGGCGACGACCCGGGCACCGCCACGCGCCCGTGGTGGCAGGTGCCGGGCGAGCATGCGATCGCGGTGCTGCGCGGTTTTGCCGGCCTCATGAGCTGGGTCGTGGCGCTGCTGGTGCTGGACGTCTGGGCCAGCACCGTGCTGCGGCAGTTCGCGCCCACCCGGGTCTGGGGCGAGCGCGCGGGCGACTGGCTGATCCAGCAACTCCTGGACCTCGTGCGTGCCGCCGCGGGGGCGGTGCCGGGCCTCGTCACGGCCGTGCTGATCTTCCTGCTCGCCCGTGGCGTGCTGCGCGTCGTGCGCGGCGTGCTGGAGAGGGTGGAGCGCGGCGAGATCGAGTTCGCCGGGCTGGATGCCGACACCGCGGGGCCGACGCGTCGGCTGGCGGCGCTGGTCATCTGGCTCTTTGCGCTGGCGATGGCCTACCCCTACCTGCCGGGCGCCAGCACCGAGGCCTTCAAGGGCGTCACGGTGCTGGCCGGCCTGATGGTGTCGCTCGGTGCCTCGGGCGTCGTGGGGCAGGTCATGGCGGGCCTGTCGCTCATGTACTCGCGGGCCTTGCGCCTGGGCGAGTACGTGCGCATCGGCGAGGTCGAGGGCACGGTCACGCACCTCGGCATGTTCTCCACGCGGCTGCAGACGGGCCTGGGCGAGGAGGTGAGCCTGCCGAATGCCGTGGTGTTCAGCCAGCCGGTGCGCAACTTCTCGCGGCTGGTCGAGCAGGATGGTCAATTCATGCTGCACACCGCCGTCACCATCGGCTACGCCACGCCGTGGCGCCAGGTGCATGCGATGTTGCTGGAGGCCGCGCGGCGCACGCCCGGCGTGCTGGAGCAGCCCGCGCCCTACGTCGTGCAGACGGCGTTGAGCGACTTCTACGTCGAGTACCGCCTCTGCGCCCAGGGCAGCCGCTCGGCGCCGCGCCGCCGGGCCGAGGCGATGAGCCAGCTGCACGCCCACATCCAGGACGTCTTCAACGAGAACGGCGTGCAGATCATGTCGCCGCACTACCGCAGCGATCCGGCCGAGCCGCAGGTCGTGCCCGCCGGCCCGTGGTTCCCGCCGGAGTCCGGGCCGCTCGCGCCGCCGCGCTGAAGAAAGTCAAGCCCGCAACCCGGAGACGCCTGTCCCCTGCATGGGTTCCTCTCGGTTGAGGACAGGGCTGGCATCGTCCCTAGGAAGCAGGATGACCGCACGTCGACCCCGTTCCTAGGATGGCCTCGCCCTGGATGCACCAGGGCAGGAGACAAGGGTGAACGACCTGCCAAGGCGAGGCCTCTGATGGCGCAATACGCCGCCATCCGTGCCGTGGGCGAAAGCGTGCTGGCGCTCATGCGCGAGGCCTGCCCCGTGGCCGACCTGCAGCTCGGGGCGTCGCCCAAGTTCGACCTGGCCTCGCTCGGCAGCCTTACCGAAGGCTCAACGGCGCCGCCCGAGGGCTTCTACCTGATCCTCTGGCGCGTGGGCATCGGCGGCTCGCCGCGCAACCTGCCGCCGCGCCGGGCGCGCGACGGCAAGCTCTACAAGCCGTCGATGCCGGTCGACCTGTACTTCCTGATGCTGCCCATCGCGGCCACGGCCGACAAGCAGACGCAGATGCTCGGCTGGGCGATGGCCTTCCTGCACCAGCTGCCGGTGCTCAGCGGCGAGGTCATCAACCGCTACACCAAGGGCAGCCCGAGCGTGTTCCAGCCGGAGGAGACGGTCGAGCTGATCGCCGACCCGCTCAGCACGGCCGACTACCTCTCCCTGTGGGACCGCGTGAAGGGCGGCCTGCAGGCCGGCATGACCTACGTGGCGCGCATGGTGCTGCTGGACATCGACCAGCTGCAGCCCACCGGCGCGCCGGTGACTGAGCGCCGCTTCGGCGTCGGCACGCCCGGAGGGCTGGCCTGATGGTCGCGACCCTGCTGCGCCCGCCGCAGGACAGCCTGCTGCTGCCGGCCGGCCCCGGCCTCGCCTTCGTGGACGACGCGACCGGCTCGCCCGTGCTGGACGGCCTGCGCCTGAGCCTGCTGCTGCGCCGCGGCGGGCGCCTGCTGGGCCGCGCGGCGAACTCGCCCGCCGGTGCGTGGCACTGGCCCGATCTCGACGACCGCTGGCGCGGCGCCGCCCCTGGCGACCCGGTGCTGGCCGACGTGCTCGTGCGGGACACGCAGGACCGTTTCCTGCCGCTGAGCCTGCCCTGGCCGCTGCCGGCCGCCCCGACGGGTCAGATCACGGCCGTGACGGTGATCGGCAGCACGCGGCTGCTCCAGGTCAACCTGCTGTCCGCCCCGGGGCGCCGGGCGCCGCCGGGCATGGTGAGCGTGTTCGGCCAGCTCGTCGGCGAGGCCAGCGGCACGCCCGTCGCCTGGGCCCGCGTGCGCCTGACCGACACCGACGGCCGCGCCCATGAAGGCGCCAGCGACGGCGAAGGGCGTGTGGCCCTGCACCTGGCGGCCCCGCGGCCGCAACGCCCTGGCGCCCCCGCGCCGCAACTGGCCGTGTTTGCCGACCCCGCCCTCGGGCCCGCGTCGGTCGGCCTGGGCGCGCCCGATGTGCTGGCCTTCGCCAGCCAGCCTGCGGCCGTGGCGCTCGCCGATGTCGGCGCCGCAGGGCCGTATGCCCCACCTGTTTTCAACCCCGGCGAGCCGCTGATCCTCGCCACCCTCGGCCTGCCCGTCCGCCAGCGCGAACTGCGGCTCGCAGGCCTTTGATCCGCCCGAGAAGGAGACCGTCATGCCCGAATATCTTGCGCCCGGTGTGTTCGTCGAGGAGGTGTCCTTCCGATCGAAGTCCATCGAAGGCGTCAGCACCACGACCACCGGCTTCATCGGCCCCTGCCGCTACGGCCCCGTGACCGAGGAGCCCGACATCCTCACCGGCCTCACGGAGTTCGAGCGCACCTATGGCGACGGCAACCCGCTCGGCTTCGGGGCCGACGGCAGCACCACCAGCGCCAACTACCTGCGCCATGCCGCGGCGAGCTTCTTCGAGGAAGGCGGCAAGCGGCTGTACGTGAGCCGCGTGTTCCGGCCGCGCGCGGGCATCTACCCGACCAACCTCGACACCGCCGTCGGCACGGCGCCCTACGACGACGGTCACGGCCGGCTGCTGGTGGGCGGCGCCGACCAGTTCCGCATCGTTGCGCGCTACCCCGGCGCCTTCGGCAACCTGCAGGTGCGCTTCGGCGTGAAGCTCGGCCCCAACGTGCTCGGCGCCTTGCCCGACCCGGGCGGCGGTGGCGGCCTCATCCCGACGCTGGCCAACCTGGCCGATGGCGACGTGGTGTGGATCTCGGCGCCGGCCGCTGCGCTGAACACGCCGGCCACCGGCGCGAACCCGCCCGCAGCCGTGCGCGCCATCGGCGACCTGCCGCTGTACGTGGCCCGCAAGAGCGTCACGGGCGTGTGGAGCTTCAGCGCCGGGGTCGCGCCCGCCGGCGCACCCGCGGGCGCAACGAGCTTCTCGCTGGCCGACTTCGCCCTCACGCTGACCCCCGGCGCGGGCGATGCCATCCGCCCCGTGACGCTCAGCCTGGAGGTGCTCACCGCCGACGGCCGCTCGCTGGGCGCCTGGAGCGGCCTGCCGCTGGAGCCTGCGCACAAGACGGCTGGCGTGCCCGACGGCATCTTCGACCTCTTCAGCCTGAAGGGCGCCGGCAGCGCCGGCCTGCCGATCGTGCTGCTCAACGGCAGCGCGCCGGCCACCAACCTGATCGACAACGGCAGCGAACTGCTGAAGGCCCTCGATGCGCTGAGCACCGGGCTGGACCTGAAGATCACGCAGATCGAATGGGACGACGCGACCCAGAACGAGCTCGGCGCGCTGCGCCGCAAGTTCGAGCGCGGCCTCGTGGCGGTGGCCTGGCTGGCCGGCGGCAACGACGGCCTCGTGCCCGGCCGCACCGAGTACGACGGCCGCGCCGACCCCACGCAGGACTACGCCACCGGCCTCAAGCAGTTCGAGTCCATCGAGGACATCTCCATCGTCGCCGCGCCGGGCTCGACCTGGTCGGCCAGCGCGCGGGCCGACGACGTGGCGGCCATCACCAACCTGCTCATCGCCCACGCCGAGCGCATGCGCTACCGCATCGCCGTGCTCGACTCGCACGAGAGCATGAGGATCGCCGACGTCCGCAAGCTCAAGGCCAAGCTCGACAGCAAGTACGCCGCGCTCTACTACCCCTGGGTGACCGTCTTCGACGCCGTCACGCGCCAGCCGCTGAACCTGCCGCCGTCGGGCTTCGTCGCCGGCATCTACGCCCGCAACGACACCGAGCGCGGCGTCTACAAGGCGCCGGCCAACGAGGTCGTGCGCGGCGCGATCGGCTTCGAGACGCTGATCAACACCGCGCAGCAGGAGGTGCTCAACCCCGAGGGCATCAACTGCTTCCGCTTCTTCGAAGGCCGCGGCAACCGCCTCTGGGGGGCGCGCACGATCAGCTCCGACCCCGAGTGGAAATACGTCAACCTGCGGCGCTACTTCGCTTACCTGGAGCGCTCCATCGACAAGGGCACGCAGTGGGCCGTCTTCGAGCCCAACGGCGAGGCCCTGTGGGCCAACGTGCGGGCCACGGTGCGCGACTTCCTCGTCAACGAATGGGCCAACGGCGCGCTGCTCGGCGACAAGCCCGAGAAGGCCTTCTTCGTGCGCTGCGACCGCTCCACGATGACGCAGAACGACCTGGACAACGGGCGCCTGGTCTGCCTCATCGGCGTCGCGCCGCTCAAGCCCGCCGAGTTCGTGATCTTCCGCATCGGCCAGTGGACGGCCGATCAGAAGGTCTGACCTAACTTCATATTGGAGCGCCCACCATGGCCGTGTTGCGTGAACGTCCCTACGTGCAGTTCAACTTCCTCGTCGACCTCGGCACCGGCAACACCGATGGCCCCGACGCAGGCTTCCAGGAGATCAGTG
The DNA here is from genome assembly GCA_027483705.1 of Rubrivivax sp. Classification (GTDB taxonomy): domain Bacteria; phylum Pseudomonadota; class Gammaproteobacteria; order Burkholderiales; family Burkholderiaceae_C; genus Rubrivivax. Next base: position 10,294 of record JAIXTY010000145.1, on the reverse strand, counting down.
GCATCGGCATGGAAGTGACCGTGGCCGAGTACCGCAACGGCAACGAGAAGGAGAACAGCGTGCGCAAGATCACCGGGCTCAACAAGAGCACCGACGTGACCTTGAAGCGCGGTGTCATCGGCTCGCTGTCGCCCCACAAATGGCTCGACCAGATCCGCAACGGCGACCAGAACGCGCTGCGCAACGTGGTCATCCAGCTGCAGAGCGAGGACCACACTGCCGTGGTGATGACGTGGAAGCTGATCCGCGCCCGCATCATCAAGCACACCTCGGGGCCGCTCAACGCCAAGGGCACCGACGTGGCGATGGAAGAGCTCACGCTGGCCTACGAGCGGCTGGAGATGGAGTGAGCCGGTGAGCCTGGCCACCGCCACACCGGCACGCCGGCGCCCGGGCTTCGCCTTCGAGGCCGTGGCCCCGGCGGCGCCCGATGCGCTGCCGCGCATGGACGTGCCGCTGTTCGCCGGCATCGCCCAGCGCGGGCCGGTGCATGTGCCGGTGGCGGTGGAAGACCTGGCGCAATTCGAGGCCCGCTTCGGCGGCCCGGCGCCGCTGGTGCTGGACGCCGCGCGTGGCGAGGTGGTGCACGCGCAGCTGCACGCGGCCGTGGCGCTGTTCTTTGCCAACGGCGGCCGGCGGTGCTGGGTGCTGCGCGTGGCCAACGCCTCGGCCGAGCACAGCGAGTTCGTGGTGCCGGGCGTGTGCGCGGTGCGGCTGGATGCCGACGGCCACATCCTCACGGAGGCTCTGGTGTTGCGCGCCGGCTCGCCGGGCCGCTGGGCGGATGACCTGGCGCTCGCCACCAGCCTGGAAGTGGAGCGCGCGCTGGTGCAGAACCTGAGCCTGGCACAGCTGTCGATCGCGCCCGGTGGCGCGGCGGGCTGGGTGCCCGGCGACCTGCTGCGCCTGAGCTGGCCGGCGCTCACCGCCTGGGTGGCCGTCGCGGCGGTGGATCGGCCGGCGCCGGGCTCGCTGCAGCCCACGCGCCTGCAGCTGCGGGCGCCGTGGTTCGTGGTGGAGTCTGGCTCGCCGATGGTCGTGGCTGAACTTGCTGCGTTGCCCGGCGGGCTGCCCACGGTCGAGCGGATGCGCCTCACGCTGTGGTGGCGCGACGGGGCGCGCGTGCAGCGCGTCGACGGCCTTGGCCTCGGGCCGGACCATGCGCGACAGGTCTTGCAGCTGCCCGACGACGCCGCGCTCGACGCCCGGCCCGACGCCCACATCGGCGCCACGCCCGACGCCGCGCGCCGGCTTCGGCAGACCTGGGCCGATGCGCTGGCACCGCGGGTGCCGGTGGCGGGCCGGCCCGAGGAGGCCGGTGCCGTGGTCTGGTGCCTGCCGCTCGGCGTGAGTGCCTTGCCCGCCGAATGGTGCAAGCCCGAACCCAGCGGCCGCGCGCCCATCGAACGCGATGGCCTCGTGCCCTGGAGCGCCACGCTGTTTGCCGACCCGGCCCTGCGGGACAGCCCGGCCGCCACGCTGGCCGCGGACGCCGAGGCGCTGCGCGTGCAGTCGCGCGCGCCGCGCGCGCTGACGGGCCTGCATGCCGCTTGGCCGATCGACGAGATCTCGATGCTGGCCGTGCCCGATGCCGGCTGGCCTGGCTGGGTGCTTGAGGCAGTGCCCGAGCCCGAGCCGTTGCCCGAGCCACCGCCTCCGGAACCCACGCCACCGGGCTTTGGCGCCTGCTCGCCGGAACCCATTCCGGTGCCTGAGCCGCCCGCCGTGCCACCGGCGCGTGGCCCTGTGTGGCAACTGCGCCCGGCATCGGCCAGCGTGCAGGGTCGCGCCACGTTGCTGGCTGTGCAGCGCCTGCTGCTGCGTTGGGTGCTGGCCCGCGGCGATGCCATCGCCTTGCTCAGCCTGCCGGCAGGTGCGTCGTCCACCGAGGCGCTATCCCACCGCGAGCGGCTGTTGCGTGCCAGCCTGCCGGCCGACGACGGCGTGCCCGCGTTGCTGGGCACCGAGCATGCGGCGCTGGGCCTGGCGGCGCTGCACCACGGCGGCGTTCTGCAACGCACGGCCGAGGGCGCACTGGTGCGCCGCGTGGCCGATGGCGCGGTGGCCGGCCTCATCGCGCGGCGCACGCTGGCCCGCGGCGCCTGGATCGCGCCGGCCAACGAGGCGCTGCGCGGCGTGGTGGCGCTGGCCGACGAGGCCACGCCCGCGGCGGCGGGCGCGCTGCTCGATGCCCGCGTCAACGTGCTGGCCACCACGCCTCGCGGCCTGGTGCCACTGAACGCCGACACGCTGGGCCCCGGCCCGGTGGACGACCTGCGCCCCTTGTCCGCGCGCCGGCTGCTGCAGCTGTTGCGGCGCCTGGCGCTGCGCGAAGGCCAGGCCTGGGTCTTCGAGCCGCACGACGGCGCCTTCCGTCGCGGCGTGCAGCGCAGCCTGGAAGCGCTGCTGCGCGGCCTGTTCGAGCGCGGCGCCTTTGCCGGGCGGCGCGCCGACGACAGCTTCCAGGTCGTGGCCGCATCCGAGGCGCTGAACAACCGCGCCTCGGTCGATGCCGGCCGCTTCATCGTCGAGCTGCGCGTCGCGCCGGCCGAGCCCATGGTCTTCGTGACGATCCGGCTCGTGCGCAGCGGCGACGGCCTGGCGCTGGCGTAGGGCACCCACCATGGCCAGCCCCGCATCCGAGACCGTGCTGCCGCCCTTCACCGGCTTCAACTTCGCGGTGGAGATCGCCGTGCCCGGCGTGGCGCAGCGCATCTGCCACGCCGCCTTCTCCGACTGCGACGGCCTGGAGATGACGATGGAGGTGAAGACGCTGCGCGAGGGCGGCAACAACGGCCGCCAGATCCGGCTGGCCGGGCCGCTGTCCTTCGGCCTCGTCACGCTCAAGCGCGGCATGACGCGCAGCTTCGACCTCTGGAACTGGATGGCGCGCGCGCTGGCCGAGCCCGCGCTGCGCGCCGATGCCGAGATCGTGCTGCTGGCGGCCGATGGGCAGAGCGTGCACGCGCGCTTCGTGCTGTCGCGCTGCCTGCCGGCCAAGCTGAAGGCGCCGACGCTGAACGCGCGCGACGGCGGCGTGGCCATCGAGGAGCTGCAGTTGGCCTACGAGGCGCTGGAGCTCAAGCCCGGCGACGGCGGCGGTGTGGGCGCAGGCGCCGGCCTGCCGGTGGGCCTGGGCGTGGGGGTGGCGGCCGGCGCGTCGCTGGGGGGCTTCGCATGATCGGCAGCACGCCCCTGGCCAAGGCCGAGCTGCGGCAGCTCGATGCCGAAGGCCGCAACACCATCGAGCGCGACACCTGGGTGACGGTGCAGTTCAACCCCGAGACGCTGAAGGTGACGTTTGCCAACCAGCTGCGCACGCCCGACGGCGCCGGCGACCAGAGCGGCACCGCGGCGCGCCAGTTCGTCGGCGCCGGCACCACCAAGCTGGCGCTGCAGCTGCTGTTCGACGTGACTGCGCCGCAGCCCGACGGCGGCACGGCCGACGACGTGCGGCGCCTCACGCAGAAGGTGGCGTACTACATCACGCCCAAGCCGCAGGGCAGCGACCTCGTGCCGCCGCAGCTGCGCTTCATCTGGGGCAGCTTCCAGTTCGACGGCCTGATGGACTCGCTGGAAGAGACGCTCGAGTTCTGGAGCCCCGAGGGCCGGCCGCTGCGCGCGACGCTGAGCCTGACGATGTCGCAGCAGCGCATCACGGCCTTTGCCTTTGGCCAGGCCGCCGGGGCCGGGTCGGGCGCCGGTGGCGGGCTGCCGGCCGGCGGCCTGCCGGGCACGCGCCCGCTGGCCCAGGCCGGCGCCGGCAGCAGCGTGCAGGCCCTGGCCGATGCGGCGGGGCAGGGCGCCGACTGGGCCCGCATCGCCGCCGCCAACGGCATCGAGAACCCGCGGCTGCTGGCGCCCGGCCAGTTGATCGACCTCGCGGCGCGCACGCCGCGCATCGGCTGAGGACACGCGCCATGGCTGTGGTCATCAACGAGTTCGAGGTGCTGCCCGAGCCGAATCCGCCAGCCGGCCAGCCCACGCCCGTGGCCGCACCGGCCGCCGCGCCGTCGCGCGCCGCGTTGCAGCCGCTGCTCGAACAGCTGGCGCGCGAGACCCGCCAGCGCGACGAGCGCGTGCAGGAACACTGAACATGAACCGCGACGCCGCCCTCGCCAGCGCCCGGCCTGCCTTCGAGGTGGGCGGCCAGGCGCAGCCCGACCTGGCGGCGCAGCTGCTGTCGCTGGACATCCGCGACGAGGCCACGGGCCTGGCGCGCTGCGAGGTGGCGTTCGGCAACTGGGGCCTGAGCGACGGCGCGGTGGGCTTTCGCTACTTCGACCGCCAGTTGCTGGACTTCGGCAAGCCCTTCGCCGTGAAGCTGGGCGACGAGACGCTGTTCGAGGGTCGCATCCTCGGCTTGCAGGCGAGCTTTCCCGAAGGTTCGCCGCCGACGCTGCGCGTGCTGGCCGACGATCGGCTGCAGGACCTTCGCATGACCCGTCGCACGCGCAGCTTTGCAGACCAGAGCGACGCCGACGTGGCGCGCCAGATCGCGCAGGACCACGGCCTCACCGCGCAGATCGATGCCGCCGGCCCCACGCACCGCCATCTCGCGCAGGTCAACCAGAGCGATCTCGCGTTCCTGCACGAGCGCGCCCGCGCCATCGACGCCGAACTGTGGGTGCAGGGGGGCACGCTGCACTTCAAGAGCCGCCGCGACCGCGATGCCGGCCGGCTGACGCTGGCCTGGGGAGGCCAGCTGCGCCGCTTCGACGTGACGGCCGATCTGGCGCTGCAGCGCACCGAAGTCGCGGCCAGCGGCTGGGACGTGGGCGCCAAGCAGGCCGTGCGCGCCACCGCCGGCGCCAACGCGCTGGGTGCCGAGCTGGGCAGCGACGAGAGTGGCATCGCCATCCTGCAGCAGAGCCTCGGCGCGCGCCCCGAGACGCTGGCCCACGCCGCGGCGGCCAGCGAGGCCGAGGCGCGTGCGCTGGCCGAATCGGCCCTGCGCCTGGCGGCCCGCCGCTTCGTGCGAGGCCACGGCACGGCCGAGCCGCAGGCCACGCTGCGCGTGGGCACGGCGCTGCAGCTGGACGGCCTGGGCCTGCTCTTCAGCGGCCGCTACATCGCCACCGCCGTGCACCACCGCTTCGACGCCCACCACGGCCTGCGCACCGAGTTCGAGGCCGAGCGCCCCGGCATCGGCCGCGCCTGAACGGAAAGCCCCCATGCCCGCCCTCGACGACATCCAGCACGAACGCCAGACCCAGGGCCTGGGCGGCCGCTGGTACGGCTGCCACCCGGCGCTGGTCAGCGACATCGCCGACCCCGACGGCCAGGGCCGCGTGAAGGTGACGCTGCCCTGGGCGCCCGATGCCGCCGGCCAGCGCTACGAGGCCTGGGCGCGGCTGGCCACGCTGATGGCCGGCAACAACCGTGGCACCTGGTTCGTGCCCGACGTGGGCGACGAGGTGCTGGTGATGTTCGAAGGCGGCCTGCCGGCGCGGCCCATCGTCATCGGCGCGCTGTGGAACGGCCAGGACAGCCCACCCGAATCCATGGACGGCGGCGGCCGCAACGCGATCAAGTCCATCCACTCGCGCAACGGGGTCGTGATCACGCTCGACGACAGCGACGGGCAGGAAGCCTTCAGCGTCGAGACACCCGGCGGCCAGAAGCTGCGCCTCTCCGACGGCCCGGGCACCGTGCGCGTGGAAGACAGCAACGGCAACTCCATCGTGATGGAGGCCGCGGGCATCACCGTCACCGCGTCGGCCACCGTCACCGTCAACGCGAGCCGTGTGTCGGTGTCGGCCAGCATGGTGCAGGTCGATGCCGGCATGTCGAAGTTCTCGGGCGTGGTGCAGGCCGACACGGTGATCGCCAACTCGGTGGTCAGCGCCTCGTACACGCCGGGCGCCGGCAACATCTGGTAGGCCCAGGCATGGCGGCGAACCACCCCATTCTCTGGACGGCACCGGCGCCGCTGGCCGGCCGCTTCGGGGCGGGCACGACGCTGGCCACGCGCTTTGGCGCCGATTCGGCGCGCCCGGCGCTGCTGCGCTTCGAGACCGACGAGTTCATGGAGCAGCTGCTGGCCACGCTGGCCACGGCGCCGCGCGAACTGGGCCGCTTCATCGCGCGGCCCGAGACTTGGCGTTCGCCGCAGGCGGCGGCGCCGGATCTCATCGAGCGCACGCCGAGGCCTTCGGCCGTCCGGTCGCTGGCGCGGCGGGCGCTCGGCCGCCAACCGGCCGAGGCGCTGCAGCCGGTGGCCGCCATGGCCACGCAGCGGGAGCAGGGGCGTGAGCGCAGCCTGCCGCTCAAGCTGTACCAGGCCGCGCACCAGCGCCACTACCTCGTGGCGGCCCAGCTGGTGTGCGGCATCCCGGGCCTGCCCGACCGCGCGCTGCCCACCGGCGGGCGCGAGAAGATCGGCTTCGTGCTGCGCCGCCTGCTGCCGGTGAGCAGCTCGCCCGCCGGGGCGACCGAGCCGCGCGAGGAGTACGCCTTCGTGAAGGGCGCCACCGGCGCGCGCTGGCAGCGTCTGGCCGCGGGCGACGCACGCAGCCGCGTGGCCGACGGCGAGGAGCTGCTGCCGCTGTTCCCGATGGCCTACACCGAAGAGACGGCCGCGGCGCGCATGCGGCGGCTGCTCGTGGGCTCGGTGCCCGTGGGCCGGCGCGAGGAGTACCTGTCCACGCGCGCCGAACGCGCCGCACCCGGCAGCGTGCCCGGCGTGGCGGCCGAGCCCAGCGCGGTGGCCACGCGCAAGGAGCAGTTCCGTGTCGAGGTGACCGAGCCCTGGAAGAACCTGGTACGCACGGCGGCGATGGCCCTGCCGCGCCTCAACCAGACCGGCAGCAATCAACCCGGGGATGCCGACCGCGCTGCTGCTGCCGGCAAGCTGAACGAGCAGCTGCAGGCCGGCTCCTGGCTGACGCTGCTCGACTTCGCCGACTGGCTGGCCGTTCACCTGCCCATGCTGTTCGATCTGCTGCAGGGGCAGGGCACGCGCGCCGGCCTGCCCAACGATGCGCAGCGCACGCTGTACGACTGGCTCGCGACGCAGGCCGTGCCCGTGGGCGGCCCCGACTTCGTCTTCAACACCTCGCCCGGCGCCGATGCGGCCAATCTGGCGGACGCGCTCAAGCGCATCCGCGCCGCCGGCGTGCGCGAGGGGCTGGAGCGCGCCACGACGATCTTCCCGGACACCAACGACGCGCGCGACGCGAACAACGCACCCCTGTCGTGGCCCGGCTTCAAGGGCCTGCTCGCGGGCCTGCGCCGCCTGAGCCCCACGAGCTACGGCATCGACGGGCCGTTCATGGCGCTGGCTCAGCCCGTCGAGCCCGACGACCCCGTGCCGCAAGGCACGGCCGCGCACCTGCTGGCCGCCGAGGCCGCGGCCTCGCGCATCGACAAGCTCGTGCAGATGGTGGTGGCGGCCCTCGGCGACAGCGTGGCCCCGGCCGACACCCCGCCGCTGCCCTTTGCCGTGACGCTGCGCGATGCGCTGGCCACCACGGCGGGCGACGAAGGCTGGTTCTGCATCCGCTTCGTGCACCTGCGCTGCGACTGCGGCCCGCTGCACGAGCCCTTGCTCAGCGAGGCCAGCGAGCGCTTCCAGCTCGCGAGCTTCTTCGACCCCGACGCCCCGGCGCGGCCCATCCGCATCGCGCTGCCGCTGGACACCACGCCCGCAGGCCTGCGCAAGCACCCGAAGAACGCGGTGCTGATGGTGTCGGACGTGCTGTGCGGCCAGATGCAGCGCGCCAAGGGCCTGGGCCTGGTGGACCTGGTGCTCTCGGTGCTGCCCTGGCCGTTCCACAAACCGCTCGATCTGGGCGGCACCTCGAAGTGCAAGAACGGCGCGTCGCTGGACATCGGGATGATCTGCTCGCTGTCGATCCCGATCGTCACGCTGTGCGCGCTGATCCTGCTGACCATCATCGTCAGCCTGCTGGACTTCATCTTCCGCTGGCTGCCCTGGTTCGTGATGTGCCTGCCGATCCCCGGCCTCAAGGGCAAGCGATGAGCTCCCCGGCGCGCCTATTCGGCAAGGGCCTGGCCTTCCCGCCCCGCGTGGGGGCCGATGGCCGCATGGCCTGGAGCGAGGGCGAGCCCAACGTGCGCGAGGGCATCCGCATTGTGCTGCTCACGGCCGAGGGCGAGCGGCTGCGGCGGCCGCGCTTCGGCGGCTCGCTCGCCGCGTTTCTCTTCGAGCCCAACAACGCCGCCACGCACCAGGCGCTGGCGCAGCGCATCGCGCGCACGTTGGCCGAGTGGGAGCCGCGCATCGCGGTGGAGCAGGTGCAGGTGGCCGCCGACCCGGCCGACGCCGAAGCGGCCATCGCCACCATCACCTACCGGCTCGTCGCCACGCGCGCGCTGGAGCGCGTGAGCCTGGCCGTCACGCTGGGCACCCCGGCCGGCGGACGCTGAACCCCACGAGGTCCCCATGCCCATCCGCCCCCCCGCCCTGGACGCCCGCAGCTTCGAGCAGCTGCGCGACGAGGTGCTCGCCCGCATCCCGGTGCACACCCCGGAGTGGACGAACTTCAACGCCAGCGACCCCGGCGTCACGCTGCTGGAGCTGTTCGCCTTTCTCACCGAAAGCCTGCTGTACCGGGCTAACCAGATCCCCGAGCGCAACCGGCTGAAGTTCCTGCAGCTGCTGGGCGTGCCGCTGGCACCGGCGCAGGCGGCCACCGGGCTGGTGCAGGTGGGCAATGCCCGCGGGCCGCTGGCGGTGGCGGGGCTGGCTACCGGTACGGTGCTGCAGGCCGGGGCCGTGCCCTTCGTGCTGGAGCAGGGGCTCGATGTGCTGCCGCTGGAGGCCTTGGTCTGCATCAAGCGCAAGCGCCTGGACGTGCCGCCCGAGGTGCGGGCCTACTACGACCAGCTGTATGCCTCGTTCGAGCGCTTGCGCAACACCGCCGGTGCGACGCTGTACGAGACGGTGCCGCTGGAGGCCACCATCAGCGCCGGCGGTGGCGGCGTCGACCTCGCGGCCGAGACCGTCGACAGCGCGCTGTGGATCGCGCTGGCCGCGCGCAAGGGCGACGACCTCGACCGCGTGCGCGATGTCGTCGGTAGCCAGGTGCTGAGCCTGGGCCTCGTGCCTTGGCTGGCCGACGCCGACCGCGTGCTGCGCCCCGGCGGCGAGGCCAGCGCCACGCGGCCCACGCTGCGCTGTCAGGTGCCGCTGGTGCCGGCCGACGGACGGCTGCCGGCGGTGGAGGCCGAGCGCGTGCCGCAGTGGCGCACCCTGCCGCTGGTGCCCGGCGCCGGAGGTGACGTGCTGCTGCGCCCCGGCACGCTGCAGCTCACGCTGCCGCCCGCGGCCGAGTTGCGCCTGTGGAGCAACCTCGATCCGCTGGAATCGGGCGTCGGCGACTTCCCGCCCACACTCGAAGACAGCGCCTTCGAAGGCCGCATCCTCACGTGGCTCAAGCTCACGCTGCCGCCGGGCAGCAGCGCGCGTTGGCGCTGGGCCGGCATCAACGCGGGCATCGTCGTGCAGCGCGAGCGCATCGTGGCCGAGCGCCTGCCCGATGGCGATGGCACGCCGCAGCAGCAGCGGCGTCTCGCGCGCGCGCCGGTGCTGCCGGGCAGCGTGGCGCTGTCGGTCACACCCGTGGCCGCATCCTCGGCCCAGCCCTGGCAGGCCATCGACGACCTCTGGGCCGCCGCCCCCGAAGGCGCGGCCTCCAGCGCCGCGGCGCGGGTGTTCCGGCTCGACGCCGAAGCCGGCGAGCTGCAGTTCGGTGATGGCGCGAGCGGCGAACGCCCGCCGCTGGGCGCGCGCCTGGCCGTGAGCTACGACGTGAGTGCCGGCCGCGCCGGCAATCTCAATGCCGGTGCCATCGACGGCGGGCCGCTGCTGCCACCGGGCTTCACGGCGACGAACCCGGTGCCCACCTGGGGCGGTGCGGATGCAGAGAGCGTGGCCGAAGGCGAGAAGCAGGTCACCCGCTTCCTGCAGCACCGCGACCGCTGCGTCAACGCGGCGGACTTCGAGGCCATCGCCTGGCGCGCGCCGGGGCTGGAGATCGGCCGCATCGACGTCGTGCCCGCCAGCAGCCCCGAGTTCGGCATCAACGAGCCCGGTGACGCGCCCGGCGCCGTCACGCTGCTGGTGCTGCCGCGGCGCGACGCCACGCAGCCCGACGCGCCGCGGCCGGATCGCCTGTTCCTCGACACCCTGTGCGCGTGGCTCGAGCCGCGGCGGCTGGTGACGACCGAGGTCTTTCTGCGCGGGGCCGAGTACGTGCCGGTGTGGTTGTCGGTGGGGGTGGATGTCGAAGGCGGCCGCAGCATCGCCGAGGTCGTGCGCGCGGTGGAT
>JAIXTY010000311.1 GCA_027483705.1 Rubrivivax sp. | reverse complement strand
TGTCGCGCAGCGCCACGAAGGGCCCGCGCTTGGTGGCGAAGGCCATGCCCACGCCCTGGATGCTCAGCATCGGCTTCATGGTCAGGTCCTCCTTCAGGCGCCGTGTTCAAAGCGGCGCGCCAGCGCCATCAGCGCCCATTCGAGCAGCAGGCCCACGAAGCCGATCACGAAGATGGCGATCAGGATGTGCGCGACGTTGAGGTTGTTCCACTCGTCCCACACCCAGAAGCCGATGCCGACGCCGCCCGTCAGCATCTCGGCCGCCACGATCACGAGCCACGCCGTGCCCACCGAGAGGCGCACGCCCGTCAGCAGATAGGGCATCACGCTGGGCAGCAGGATGCGCGTGGCGATCTTCCATTCGCTCAGGTTCAGCACGCGGGCCACGTTGAGGTAGTCCTGCGGCACCTTCTGCACGCCCACCGCGGTGTTGATGACCATCGGCCAGATCGAGCAGATGAAGATCGTCCAGATGGCCGCCGGGTTGGCCGCCTTGAAGACCAGCAGGCCGATCGGCAGCCAGGCCAGCGGCGACACGGGCTTGAGCAGGCTGATGATGGGCGAGACCATGCGATTGAGCGTCGCGAAGCGCCCGATCACGAAGCCCAGCGGAATGCCCACCAGCGCCGCCAGGCCGAAGCCCAGCGCCACGCGCTCCAGCGAGAACAGCACGTTCCAGCCGATGCCCTGGTCGTTGGGGCCGTTGCGGTAGAACGGATCGGCGAACAGGTCCACAGCCGACGCCCACGTGGCCGACGGCGTGGGGAACGAGCCCCCGGGGCTGGTGAGCAGCGCCCAGACGCCCACCAGCAGCGCCAGGCCCGCCACCGCGGGCAGCACGGCCCCGAGCAGGCGCCGCAGCCAGGCCACCACGGGCGATGGGCCACGTGCTGCCGGCGGCGCCGGCCGGGGTGCCGCGGGGGGTTCAACCACCGCCGCCGCGGCGGCCGGCAGGGACGAAGGACGATCGGCGCGCGGCTCGGCACCAACCGCCGCGTGGAACACGGCAGCCACCATGGTGGTTATCTCCAGCGAAGGATGGTCGGGCTCAGGCGGCGCTGGCGCGCACCTTGAACGAATCGGCGTACTTCGCAGGATCCTTGCCGTCCCAGACCACGCCGTCGATCATCTTGCTGCTGCGCAGGTCGCTCTTCGGGATGCTCACCTTCAGCGCCGAGGCCGCCTGCTTGTAGAGCTCGGTCTGGTTGATGGCCTTGGCCACGCCCAGGTAGTCGGGGTGGTCCTTCAGCAGGCCCCAGCGCTTGTGCTGGGTGAGGAACCACATGCCGTCGCTCAGGTACGGGTAGTTCACGATCCCGTCGTTGAAGAACTTCATGTGGTTCGGGTCGTCCCAGGTCTTGCCCAGGCCGTTCTGGTAGCGGCCCAGGATGCGCTGGTTGATGGCGTCGACGCTGGTGTTGACGTAGCTCTTCTCGGCAATCGTCTCGGCCATCTTGTTCTTGTTCTGCAGGCCGGCGTCGATCCAGCGGCCGGCCTCCAGTACGGCCATGATCACGGCGCGCGCGGTGTTGGGGTACTTCTTGACGAAGTCGCCCGTGGTGCCCAGCGCCTTCTCGGGGTGGTCCTTCCACACGTCCTGCGTGGTGGCCGCCGTGATGCCGATGCCGTCGATGATGGCGCGGTGGTTCCAGGGCTCGCCGACGCAGAAGCCGTCCATGTTGCCCACGCGCATGTTGGCCACCATCTGCGGCGGCGGCACGGTGATGACCTTGGTGTCGCGCAGCGGGTTCACGCCCACGCTGGCCAGCCAGTAGTACAGCCACATGGCGTGCGTGCCGGTCGGGAAGGTCTGCGCGAAGGTGTAGTCGCGCTTGTCGGTGCTCATCAGCTTGGCCAGGCTGGCGACGTCGACCGCGCCCTTCTCGGCCAGCTTCTTGCTCAGCGTGATGGCCTGGCCGTTGTGGTTCAGGTTCATCAGGATCGCCATGTCCTTCTTCGGCCCGCCCACGCCCATGTGCACGCCGTAGATCAGGCCCCACAGCACGTGCGCCATGTCGAGCTCGCCGTTGACGAGCTTGTCGCGCACGCCGGCCCAGCTGGCCTCCTTGGTGGGAATGATCTTGATGCCGTACTTCTTGTCGAAGCCCAGGACGCTGGCCATCACGACGCTGGCGCAGTCGGTCAGCGGGATGAAGCCGATCTTCACCTCTTCCTTCTCGGGCTTGTCCGAGCCCTGGGCGTAGACCGCCGACTGCAGGCCCGGCACCAGGCCCACCGCGGCGGCACCGGCCGCTGCACCCACCACCCGACGACGCGTCATGTCGACATCCTCGAAAGACCGATCCATCGCTGCACCCCTGATAAGACGGCTGGACAAAGAAAAACGGCGCCTGCACGGACCCGGCTCGATGAAGCCAGGGCGTGTAGACGCCGTCGTCTGGAAGGCCACCACCGCCATTGGCGGCAGCCTTCGGAGTTCCGAGACCGTCGTTGGTCTCTTGCCGTCATGACGTGCAAACAGCGTGCCAGGGGTTTGAGGGCTGGCGACAGCGCTTTCTGCACCGAGGGGCAGCGCTGTGCGCCCGGAATCAAGTCACCACCCGGCTCACCGGCTCCGCCATGGTGCACCGCATCAGACACGGCCGGCGGGCCCGCTCAACCCAGCAGGTCGGCCGCATCGACCAGCCGTTGCGCCAGCTCCGCCAGCTTCAGGCCCTTGTCCATGGCCGTCTTGCGCAGCAGCGCGTAGGCCTCGTCCTCGGCCAGGCCCTGGCGCTTCATCAGCAGGCCCTTGGCGCGGTCGATCACCTTGCGCTGGCTGAGCTGCTGACGGGCCTCGGCGAGTTCGACGCGCAGCTGCCGGTCCTGCTCGAAGCGCGCGATGGCCACGCGCAGCACCGAAGCCACGCGCTGCGGTTGCAGCCCGGCCACCACGTAGGCGCTGACGCCGGCGGCCATGGCACGGCGCATGGGGTCGTCGGCGTCGTCCTCGGCGAAGACCACCACCGGGCGCGGGTTGCGGCTGGACAGCACCGCCAGGTGCTCCAGCGTGTCGCGGCTGGGGCTCTCGCTGTCGACGATCACCGCATCGGGATGCAGCTGCTCGACGGCGTCGTGGATGACGCGGGCGGAGTCGACCACCCCCACCACCTCGTGGCCCTGCGCCACGAGTTCGTCGCGGATCAGGCGCACGCGGTGCGCGCCGTCGTCGATGAGCAGCACGCGCAGCGGCGCGGCGGTGTCGGGGGTCTGGGGCATGCGCGGTCGAGCGGTCCTGCCCGCGCGCGCAACGTTCGTGCCAGGGCGCCAACGCGCCCGCCGCTCACGGCGAGGCGGTGCTCTCCAGCGTGCGGATCTGGATCTCGCCGGCCGACTCGCTCGGCCGTGGCGGCGGTGGCGCCATGGCTCGCGACGACGGCGAGCCGAGCTCACCCTGCAGCTCGATGCCGCCGGCCGGGGACATCGCCCCCAGCGAGGCGTAGGCCGCGGCCAGGGCCTGGTCGTCGCTCATCTCCGCCACCTCGGGCTGCTGCGAGATGGGGTCGGGCGGCAGCACGTCGTGCTCCAGCACCGCGGCCGTGCGGTAGGCGTCGCCTTCCTTGGCGGGATCGTGGTGCTCGCGGTCGATGATGGCCACGGCCATCTTGGAGCGCAGGTTGGCCAGCCCCGCGGGCGACCAGTTCGTCACCAGGCCCTCGAGCTGCTCCAGGCCCTTCTGCAGCACCGGCAGCGGCAGCTTGTGCAGCGCCTTCAGGCCCTTCTTCTGCAGGGCGTGTTCGACGAACACGAGTTGTTTCAGGGCCCCCCGCGTCTCGGGGACCTCGTCGAGCAGCGCCTTGAGCTGCGACAGCACGAGTTCGAGCTCGGCCCGCGACTTCACGCGCGCTTCGTCCTCCACGTGGCGCCGGCGGTCGGGCTTGCTGCCGTCGGCCTGGCGCGGCTCCAGGATGATCTCCACGCCCTGCTTGCCGCGCTTGAGCGCGAGGTCGTGGCGGAAAAAGGCCGAGGCCGCCTGGCCAATCGGTTTGAAGAGTCGGGAGAGCGCACCCATCGGAGTCGATGTCGTCCAGTTGAGACCGCCGGCACGGCCCGGTCGTGACGGAATTGTCGGCACCCGGCGCGACAGGCTTGAGTCGGGGTTGTGACCAAAGGCTTCGACGGGCCGACGAGCGGCGAGTGCTGCGAGCCGCCGGGATTGCGGCGCTATGCCAAGCAGGTGCGGTTCTTGCCGGTGCGCTTGGCTTCGTAGAGCGCGCGGTCGGCGCGTTCCAGCGCCGGCTCCAGCGCCTCGCCCGGGCGCCAGGCCGTGACGCCGCCCGAGAACGTGACGAAGACCTCCCGGC
>JAIXTY010000019.1 GCA_027483705.1 Rubrivivax sp. | reverse complement strand
GGCCGCGCGCCAATGTCGTGCTGCCGGCCCGCGGCGAGCCCGAGCGCGCCGCCGCGGGCCGCGGCTACGCGCGCCAGGAGCCCGCCTTCGACTTCGACGGCCAGTCGCGCAGCGGCGGCGCCGCCGCCGACGAGGTGGCGCAGGACGTCGAGCAGCTGCAGATGAGCACGCTCAGCTTCCAGGACTACGTGCGCCAGCGCATGCTCAAGCGCCGCCAGGCCGAGCTGTCGGCCGGGCAGCCTGCCGAGGCCGAGGCCACCGATAACGCTGCACCCGTGGCGCCCAGCCCCACGGTGAGCCCGATCGCCGCCGCCCGCAACCGCCTGGCCGCCACGCGCGCCGCGCGCGACGGGCAGGGCACCGCCGCCGACCCGCTGGCCGGCCGCGAGGTGCCGGTGCTGCGCGAGGAGCTGCCGGGCCAGCCGCCGCAGCCCCCGATGGCGGGCGCGCCCATCGTGGCGCCCAGCCTCGCGGCGCAGGCGGCCGCGGTCGCCGCGCCGCTGCCCACCGTGCCGCCGGCCACGCGCGCCGAGCAGCAGGAGATGATGGGCGAGCTGCGCTCGATGCGCGGCCTGATCGAGCAGCGCTTCGGCGCGCTGGCCTTCATGGAGAAGCTGCAGCGCCACCCGCGCCAGGCCCAGCTGTCGCAGCGCCTGCTCGACGCGGGCTTCTCGCCGGCACTGATCCGCCAGCTGGTGCACAACCTGCCGGCCGACCTGGACGAGGCCACCTGGGCCGCCGGCGTGCTGGAGCGCAACCTGCTCACCGGCGAGCGCGAGCCCGCGCTTGAAGATGCCGGCGGCGTGTTCGCCCTCGTCGGCGCAACCGGCGTGGGCAAGACCACCTCCACCGCCAAGCTGGCGGCGGCCTTCGCGGCGCGCCACGGCGCGGCCGAGCTGGGCCTGGTGACGCTGGACGCCTACCGCGTGGGCGCGCAGGAACAGCTGCGCACCTACGGCCGCATCCTCGGCGTGCCGGTGCACACCGCGCACGACCGCGCCTCGCTCGACGACCTGCTCGACCTGCTGGCGGGCAAGCGCATGGTGCTGATCGACACCGCCGGCATGGCGCAGCGCGACAGCCGCACCCGCGAGCTGCTCGAGATGGTGTCGCACCGCTCGATCCAGAAGCTGCTGGTCGTCAACGCCTCGGCCCAGGGCGAGACGATCGAAGACCAGATCGCCGGCTACGCCGCCACGCAGAGCGCCACCAACTGCCGCGGCGTCGTGCTGTCGAAGATCGACGAGGCCGTCAAGCTCGGCCCCGCGCTCGACGCCATGGTCCGCCACCGCCTGAAGGTGCTGGCCGTGGCCAACGGCCAGCGCGTGCCCGAGGACTGGCACCGCCTGTCGGCCAATGCGCTGGTGCAGCGTGCGCTGAAGGCCAGCGCCGCGCCGGCCTGGCGCCTGGACGCACAGGACGTGAACCTCATCTTCGCCGGCCTGCCCGCGGCCGCGCAGGTGCCCGCGGCCAACGGGCTCAACGCCTGAGGCAGGCGAGCGCAGCATGTCCGACTTCTACTCCTCGTCGCGCCCGATGCCGCTCGACCAGGCCGATGGCCTGCGCCGGCTGTTCGGGGGCCGCCGCCGCGCCGTCGTGCCGCTGGTGGCCAACCCGCACGTGGCCTTCGGCGCCGTCGTGCTCGACCGCCTGGCCGCCGCGCTGGCCGCGCAGGGCCGCCACGTGCTGGTGGTCGACGCCGCCACCAACAGCCCGCCGCCGGCCGAGCTGGCCGCCGTCGACCTGGGGCTGTGCATCGAGACGCTGTCACCCCAGGTGGCCTACCTGGCCGCCGGTGGCCTGGCCACGGCCTACATCGACACGCGCGGCTCGGCCGCCGGCCTGGTGGACGCCGTGCAGCGCGCGCACCCGCAGGCCGACGTCATCGTCGTGCACGCCGACGCCGTCGACCTGGCGCGCATCTTCAAGCGCCGCGCCGTGCGCCCGCTGCTGCTGGGCGCCGACCACCCCGAGAGCATCAAGCACGCCTACGCCGGCGCCAAGCTGCTGGCCACGCGCTGCGAACTGCTGACCTTCGATCTGCTGCTGGCGATGCCGGAGCGCTCGCCGCGCGCCGCCGCCATCGTGCAGAGCCTGGCCAGCTGCGCCGAGAACTTCCTGGGGGCCGTGGTCGTGCACCACGCGCTCGTCGACCCTGCCGTCGACCCCGCCCAGGCGGCCGAGCTGCCCGTGCCGGCCGAGCTGGCCCGGCTGCTGGCCGCCCAGCTGGCGCTGGACGACAGCGGCTTCACGCCCTTCAGTCCCGCGCCGCAAGCCCCGATTCCTGCCGCCGGCCCGCGCCGAGCCGTCGCCCACCGCTAGAGGCATCACCGACCATGTACACCGCCAAGGGACAACTCGACTCCGGCGCCCTGCTCAAGCAGTACAGCCCTCTCGTGCGCCGCCTCGCGCACCAGATGATCGCCAAGCTGCCGGCCAATGTCGAACTCGACGACCTGATCCAGGTCGGCATGATCGGCCTGAACGACGCGCTGGCGCGTTTCGACGCCAGCCAGGGCGTGCAGTTCGAGACCTTCGCCACCCAGCGCATCCGCGGCGCCATGCTCGACGAGCTGCGCGGCAACGACTGGATGAGCCGCGGCGACCGCCGCCACCAGCGCAGCATCGAGGCCGCCGTGCACAAGCTGGAGCAGCGCTTCGGCCGCGCGCCCAGCGAGAGCGAGATCGCGCGCGAGATGGGCCTGAGCCTGCAGGACTACCAGGAGCTGCTGGGCAAGGTGCGCGGCACGCAGCTCATCTACCTGGAAGACATGAGCGGCGACGACGGCGACGACGACTACCTCGACCGCCACGTCATCGACGAGGACGCCAACCCGATCGCCCGTCTGCAGGACCAGCGCATGCGCCAGGCCCTGGTCGACGCCATCAAGAACCTGCCCGAGCGCGAGCAATACGTGATGAGCATGTACTACGAACACGACATGAACCTGAAGGAGATCGCCGCCGTGCTGGGCGTGACCGAAAGCCGCGTGTGCCAGCTGCACAGCCAGAGCATCGCGCGGCTGCGCACCAAGCTGCGCGAATGGTGAGCCCGGTCATGCGCGCCTTCTTCCAACGCACGGCCGCCGAGCGCGTGCCCATGGAGTCCGTGGAGCCTGCGGCCCCGGCGCTGGACGCCCAGCGCCTGGTGCAGGCGCTCGCGCCCAAGGCCTCGACCCTGGGGCGCGAGGCCGCCGAGGTGCGCGGCACTCTGGAGGACACCCAGAAGACCGCCACCGCACAGGCCGCGGCCACGAACGAGCTGGCGCGCCAGCTGCAGGAGGTGGTGCGTGCGCAGCAGGCCATCGCCGACGAGGTGCAGGCCGGCCTCAAGGCCGTGGGCCTGGTGGGCGACGCCGTGCACGGCGTGGGTGGCGAGGTCGGCGCGGTGGTGCAGACGCTGCAGGGCGTGAGCGACGCCGCGCACCAGATCACGCAGATCGCGCTGCAGACGCGGCTCGTGGCCTTCAACGCCAGCGTCGAAGCCAAGCGGGCCGGCGACGCCGGGCGCGGCTTCGGCGTCGTGGCCGACGCCGTCAAGGACCTGGCGGCCAAGGTCGAGACCTCGTCCAAGGCCATCATGAGCACCGTGCAGCAGCTCGACCAGCGCATCGGTGCGCTGGCGCGCGAGGTCAGCCGCGACGGCAGCGAGCCCGGTGCCGTGCACCGCGCGCTGGAGCAGGTGGAAGCCGGCGTGCGCCGCATCGAAAGCGCCAGCGCCGGCAGCCGCGAGGTCTGTGCCGGCCTCGAGACGCAGATGGCGCGCATCGAGTCGGAGATGGGCCACACGACCCAGGTGCTGGCCAGCGCGCTGCAGCGCACCGAGGCCTTCCTGACGATCTCCGAACAGCTGCTGGAGAGCGTGGCCGAGAGCGGCATCGAGACCGAGGACACCCCCTTCATCCGCGCCGCCCAGCAGGCGGCATCGCAGATCGCCCAGCTGCTGGAGGACTCCGTGCGCACCGGCACGCTGTCGGAGGCCGACCTGTTCGACGAGCGCTACCAGCCCGTCGCCGGCAGCAACCCGCCGCAGGTGACGACGCGCTTCGTGGCGCTGGCCGAGCGCCTGTTTCCGCAGGTGCAGGAGAAACTGCTGGGGCTGTCGGACAAGGTCGTTTACTGCATCGCCGTCGACCGCAACGGCTACGTGCCCTGCCACAACCAGAAGTACAACCACCCGCAGCGCAGCGGCGACGTGGCCTGGAACACCGCGAACTGCCGCAACCGCCGCATCTTCAACGACCGCACGGGCCTGGCCTCGGCGCGCAACCAGCGGCCGTTCCTGCTGCAGACCTACCGCCGCGACATGGGCGGTGGCCAGTTGATCGTGATGAAGGAATCCGCCGCGCCCATCGTCGTGAATGGCCGGCACTGGGGCGGGCTGCGGCTGGCCTTCCGCTTCTAGCCTTTCGGCCAGGGTTGCGCACCGGCGCCGCCGGCCCGGCGGGTGTGAATCGGACATCGTCGCGCATACACGCCTCGGTATAGTCCCAGCGCATGACACCGCCCCTGCAAGACGGTCTGCTCGAACCCCTGCTGCGCGCCTTTCTCGGCGCCATCGACGACGAAGCCCTGGCGATCCTGCGCGACCACCTTGAATGGGTGGAAGTGGCCGCCGGCGAGACCCTGATGACCCAGGGCGAGCCGGGCGACGCGATGTACATCTCGGTCAGCGGCCGGCTGCGCGCCTACGTGGAGGACGACGACGGCGAGTCGCACCTCGTGCGCGAGATGGCACGCGGCCAGGTCATCGGCGAGATGGCGCTCTACACCGACGCGCCGCGTTCGGCCACCGTGGTGGCCATCCGCGACTCGGTGGTGGTGCGGCTGGGCAAGGCGCAGTTCCAGCGGCTGCTGCTCAGCAGCGCCAGCGCCTCGGTGGCGCTCACCCGGCAGATCATCCAGCGGCTGCAGAACGTGCAGACGCGATCCGAGCTCGCGCGGCCCGTCACGATGGCGCTCGTGCCGGTGACCGACGGTGTCGACACGGCCGGCTTCGCGGCGGCGCTGGCGGCGCAGATGCAGCCCTTCGTGCAGCGTGGCGAGGTGCTGCTGGTGGACGCCGCGCGCATCGACCGCGAACTCGGCGTCGCACCCGGCGAGCCGGGCCTGGCCCGCAGCGAGCCGGCCGATGCCGCGGCCGCGTCGGCACTCAACCGGCGCATCGCGCTGGCGCTGGACCGCCTGGAGCTGGAGAACGACGTCGTGCTGCTGCTGGCCGACGACAGCCCCACGCCCTGGACGCGCCGCTGCTGCCGCCGCAGCGACGAGCTGCTGCTGCTCGCCGACGCCACCCGGCCGCCGGCCCTGCATCCCACCGAGACGCAGTTCCTGATGCAGCGCGACCACCGTGCCGAGGCCGCGGAGATCCTGGTGCTGCTGCACCCCGAGTCCACGCGCGTGCCGCAGGGCACGCGGCAGTGGCTGGCGCGGCGGCCGGTGTCCGACCACGTGCACGTGCGGCCGGCGCGCGAGCGTGACATGGCGCGCCTGGCGCGGCTGCAGAGCCGCCAGGCCGTGGGCATCGTGTTCGCCGGTGGCGGCGCCCGTGGCCTGGCCCACCTGGGTGTGCTGCAGGCGCTGGCGGCGCAGGGCATCGAGGTCGACTGCGTCGGCGGCACCAGCATCGGCGGCGTGATGGCGGCCCTGGCCGCCACCGACCGCCCGCTCGAGGAGCTGCTGCCGGTGGCCCGCCGCGCCTTTCTGACCAACCCGACCGGCGACTTCAACTGGCTGCCGCTGGTGAGCCTGATCCGCGGCCGGCGCCTGCGCCGCGTGGTCGACGACGCGCAGCGCGAGCTGATGGGCCACCTGCCCGACGCCGAGGACCTGTGGAAGCCGTTCTTCTGCGTCGCCAGCAACTACTCGCGCGCCGGCGAGGTGGTGCTGCGGCACGGGCCGCTGTCGCAGGTGATGCAGGCCAGCATGGCCATCCCCGGCGCATTGCCGCCGGTGCTGCGCGACGGCGAACTGCTGTGCGATGGCGGCACCTTCAACAACTTCCCGGTCGACGTGATGCGGGCCCGGCGCGGCATCGGCCGCGTCATCGGCGTGGACCTGTCGTCGCGCAAGCTGCGGCGCCTGGAGTTCGACGAGATTCCCGGCACCTGGGCGCTGCTGCGCGACCGCCTGCGCCCGCGCGCGCAGCGGCGCTACCGGCTGCCGTCGTTGGTGGCCTACCTGATGAACGTGACGGTGCTGGTGAGCACCTCGCGGCAACGCCAGGCCGAGCGCCAGACCGACCTGTACTTCAACCCGCCGCTGGAGCGCGTGGGCATGTTGCAATGGCAGCGCTTCGACAGCATCGTCGCCAAGGGCCGCGAGCACGCCGAGCAGGTGCTGGCGGCACGGGCTGACGGCGCGTGGGGCGGGGTACCGGCGAAGGAGAACGCATGAGCGAGTCGGGTTCGTCGGGGGGCCTGCTGGCCCGCCTGGTCGGCGGCGTGAAGGACGCGCTGGGCGGCGGCACCGCGCCGGCGGAACCACCGGCGGCGCCGGCGCCGGCTCCATCGCCCATGCCGACATCCACGCCCGCCCCAGCGCCCGTGGCGGCCAGCGGCCCGCCGCCGGCGTGGCAGGAGCGCTGGGCCGACAAGCTCACCACCGCGGCGGCCGCGATGCAGCAGGTGCGGGCCGGCGAGCATGTGTTCGTCGGCACCGCCTGCGCCACGCCGCGCGTGCTGGTGGCCGCGCTGGAGAACCTGGAGCTGCGCCCCGCCGACGTGGAACTGGTGCACTTCCTCACCGACCACGCGGTGCCGCACGACGCCGCCGGCGAGGCCACCACCGCCTACCGCCACCGCAGCTTCTTCGTCGGCCGCGACATCCAGGCCGCCGTGCGCCAGGGGCAGGCCGAGTACGTGCCGCTGTCGATCGCGCGGCTGCCGGGGCTCATCGGCATCGGCCGCGTCAAGGTGGACGTGGCGCTGATCCAGGTGTCGCCGCCCGACGCCTTCGGCTACGTGAGCCTGGGCGTCAGCGTCGACGTGCTGCCGGCGGCCGTGGCCAAGGCGCGGCTGGTGGTGGCCGAGGTCAACCCCCACATGCCGCGCAGCCAGGGCGACAGCACGCTGCACGTCGACGACATCGACTGGCTGGTGCCGGTGCACACGCCTGTGATCGAGTACGTTCACCCGCCGGTGGCCGAAGACGCGATGCAGCAGATCGCCCGTTATGTCGGCAGCATCATCGACGATGGCAGCACGCTGCAGATCGGCCTGGGCCGCATCACGAACGAGGCGCTCAAGCACCTGGCCGACCGCCACGACCTGGGCATCCACAGCGACGTCATCACCGACGCCATCATCCCGCTCATCGAGCGCGGCATCCTCACCGGCCGGCGCAAGACGGCGCACGCCGGCAAGATCGTCACCAGCTTCGCGATGGGCTCGCGCAGGCTCTACGACCTGATCGACGGCAACCCGCTCTTCGTGTTCCAGCCCATCGACGCCGTCTGCGACCCGTTCACGCTGGCGACGCAGCACAAGATGGTCTCGGTGACGCAGGCCTTCTCGGTGGACCTGACGGGCCAGGTCTGCGCCGACCAGTTCGGCGGCGCCTTCTATGGCGGCCTGGCGGCACAGGGCGAGTTCCTGCGCGGCGCCTCGCGCTCGCCCGGCGGCAAGCCCATCATCTGCCTGGCCAGCACCAACGACGATGGCAGCGAGTCGCGCATCCGCCCGCAGCTGCTGCCCGAAGAGGGCGTCACGGTGGCGCGCACCGACGTGCACTACGTGATCACCGAGTACGGCATCGCCTACCTCTTCGGCAAGAGCCTGCGCGAGCGCGCGCTGGCGCTCATCGACATCGCGCACCCGAAGTTCCGCGCCGGGCTGTTCGAGCGCGCCCGCCAGCTGGGCTACGTGGGCGGCGACCATGCCTTGCGCAACCTGCACGCCTATGCCGTGGAGGACGAGCTGATGGTCGACCTCTCGGGCAGCCGCCGCGTGCTCGTGAGGCCCAGCACCAGCAGCGACGGCGCGGGCATCCGCGAGCTGTTCCACCAGCTCACCGACCGCGACCGCTACACGCGCTTTTTCCGCAAGGTGCGCGGCCTGTCGGACCGCGACGTGCAGCGCCTGTGCAACGTGAACTTCGACAACGAGGTGGCCTTCGTGGCCGCGTTCGGCGAACGCGAGAACCCGCAGATCGTCGCCCAGGCCTGCTACTTCGTTGACCCCGGCACCAACCTCGCCGAGACGGCGTTCATGGTGCACCCGCAATGGCAGGGCTCGGGCCTGGGTACGGCGCTGCAGAAGCGTATGGCCGAACACGCCCGACGCCGCGGCGTGCGCGGCTTCGTGGCCGAGATCCTGGCCGACAACGAGAAGATGATCCGCCTGGCCCGTGCCGGTGCCGGCGACGGCAGCGTCAGCGTGGAGCACGCGGGCAGCACGGTGAGGGTGACGACGCTGTTCTAGTTGGCGTGCGTCTTCGGGGCTTGGCTGGTGCTCGTGGTGTTTGGGGTCGAGGCGTTGCGGCGGCAAAGGGCTGTGCGGGCGGGGGCTGTGGCGTGAATTGAAGCGGTCGGCCCTGCGGGCCGACTGCCCTGCGCTGCTCGGATTCATGGCCCGCCGCAAAACTCGCTACGCGGCCTGCGGCCGCTGCGCTCGAACAGTTGCGGCGAGTCAGTTCACGAAGCGCGCTGCGCGCGCGGCCATGAACCCTGCGCTGCTCGGCGCTTCAAAGGTCACGCCACAGCCCCCG
>JAIXTY010000293.1 GCA_027483705.1 Rubrivivax sp. | reverse complement strand
GCCAGCTTGGGGCGGCGGGCGCGGATGAAGTCCTTGGCCAGCTCCAGGATGGTCCGCGTCGCCAGGCCCAGGAAGTCGAACTTCACCAGGCCGATGGCCTCGACGTCGTCCTTGTCGTACTGGCTCACCGCGCTGTCGCTGCCGGGCTGCTGGTACAGCGGGCAGAAATCGGTGATCTTGCCCGGCGCGATCAGCACGCCGCCGGCGTGCATGCCGATGTTGCGCACCAGGCCTTCCACGCGCACGGCCAGGCTCAGCAGCTCGGCCACTTCCTCCTCGGCCTTCTCGCGCTGCTCGAGCTCGGGCACCTCTTCGCGCACGTAGATGAGGCCGCTGTCCTTGTCGGCCGGGTCGTCGGGCAGCCTCGCCAGCGTGTAGGTCTTGCCGGGCAGGCCGGGCACGAGCTTGGCGACGCTGTCCACGTGGCCGTAGCCCATGCCCAGCACGCGGCCCACGTCGCGCAGCGCGGCCTTGGCGGCCAGCGTGCCGAAGGTGGCGATCTGGCTCACCGCCTCGCGGCCGTACTTGCCCTTGACGTACTCGATGACGCGGTCGCGGTTGGCCTGGCAGAAGTCGATGTCGAAGTCGGGCATCGACACGCGCTCGGGGTTCAGGAAGCGCTCGAACAGCAGCTGGTACTGCAGCGGGTCGAGGTCGGTGATGAAGAGCGCGTAGGCCACCAGCGAGCCCGCGCCCGAGCCGCGGCCCGGCCCCACCGGGCAGCCGTTGTCCTTGGCCCAGACGATGAAGTCGCTGACGATGAGAAAGTAGCCCGGGAAGCCCATCTTCATGATGGTGGCCAGCTCGAACTCCAGCCGCTCCACGTAGCGCGGCCGCTCGGCCTCGCGGCGCGCCGGGTCGGGGTACAGCGCGGCCAGGCGCTTCTCGAGGCCCTCGTGGCTGGCCTGGCGGAAGTAGGCCTCGATGGGCAGCCGGGCACCGTCCACCACGGGCGTGGGAAAGTCCGGCAGCTGCGGCTTGCCCAGCACCAGCGTCAGGTTGCAGCGCTGCGCGATGCGCGCGGTGTTGGCGATGGCGCTGGGCACGTCGGCGAACAGCGAGCGCATCTGCGCCTGCGTCTTGAAGTGCTGCTCGCGCGTGAAGCGCTTGACGCGCCGCGGGTTGGCCAGCGTCTCGCCTTCGGCGATGCAGACGCGGGCCTCGTGGGCGTCGAAGTCGTCGGGCTCCAGGAACTGCACCGGGTGCGTGGCCACCACCGGCAGTTGCAGCGCCGCCGCCAGCGGCACGGCGGCCCGCACGTGGGCCTCGTTCGTGGGCAGGCCGGCGCGCTGCAGTTCGAGGTAGAAGCGCCCCGGGAACAGCCCGGCCAGCTGCCGCGCCAGCTCGGCCGCGCGCTCGTGCTCGCCGGCCAGCAGCGCCTGGCCCACGGCGCCTGCGTCGGCTCCCGACAGCGCGATCAGCCCGGCGCCGCGCTCGGCCAGCCACGACCACTTCACCAGCGCCTGGTTGCGCTGCACGTTGCCCACCCAGGCACGCGCCAGCAGCTCGCTGAGGTTGAGGTACCCGGCGTGGTCCTGCACCAGCAACAGCAGGCGGCTCGGCGGCTTGTCGCTGCCGGCAGCGGCTTCGAGCCAGACGTCGGCGCCCAGCACGGGCTTGACGCCCTGGCCGCGGCAGGCGTTGTAGAACTTGACGGCACCGAACAGGTTGGAGAGGTCGGTGATGGCGCAGGCGCCCTGCCCGTCGGCCCGCGCCGCGGCGGCCAGCGCGTCGATGCGCAGCATGCCGTCGACGACGGAGTATTCGGTGTGGGTGCGCAGGTGGACGAAGCTCATGCGGGCATCGTATCAACCGGGCGCGCGGTGCCGGCCCGCCTCATTCCGCGGTGTGGCGCCCTCAACTCGTCGCACGGCGGGCCCCGCTCGCGAAGCCGGCCGCCAAAGTCCGCCACAGTCCGCCCCGACCCATCCGCCCGAGAGCCCTGCCATGTTCCACCGCTTCGTCGCCACCGCCGCCATCCTGCTGGCCTGCGCCACCGCCTGGGCCCAGGCCCCCGTGCCCGCCGAACTCGACCGCGCGCTGGCCGGCCGCTGGCAGGGGCACCTGGAGTACCGGGACTACCAGAACGACCGCCGCTTCCGCATTCCGGTGCAGACCGAGGTGCGCGTGGGCAGCGACGGCGCCACGCTGACGCGCGAATCGCGCTTCGACGACGGCCCGGCGCGGGGCACGGTGCTCATCACCAGCGTCGGCCTGTACGACGAGGCCGGCGGCCAGATCACCACCGCCAGCTTCCGCCGCGGCAGGGCGGTGGAGACGATCACCGAAGAGGCCCGCGTGCTCGAGCACACCAGCCCCACGCAATGGACGGCCACCTGGCAGCGCCGCGGGCTCGATGGCGGCAAGGACTCCGAGATCCGCGTCACCGTCACCCGCCGCGGCAACGAGCTGCGCTCGGTGAAGGAGGTGCGCAGCGCCGGAGCCGAAGCCGAGGCCTGGGCCTTCCGCAACGAGACGGTGCTGACGCGCCTGCCGTAGCGCCTGCTCAGCCGGCGACGGACGCCGGGTCGACGTTGGCGCCGCACACCACCAGCAGCACCCGCTCGCCGGCCGCCGGCACCACCACCCCCGCCTGCAGCGCGGCCAGCGGCAGCGCCGCCGCGGGCTCCACGGCCAGGCGCAGTTCGTCCCACAGCGTGCGCTGCGCGGCGCGGATGGCCTCGTCAGGCACCAGGTGGCTGGCCACGCCGTGCCGCTGCACCAGGCCCCAGGCGATGCCACCGAGGCGCCGGGCGCCCAGCGCGTCGGCGGCCAGGCCACCCACCGCCACGTCCACCGGCTCGCCGGCCGCCAGCGCCGCGTGCAGCGTGGGCGAGCCGGTGGGCTCGAGCGCGTCGATGCGGCAGCGGCCTTCCCAGTGCGCCATCAGCCCGCCCATGAGCCCACCTCCGCCCACGCTGACGAGCACGCGGTCGGGCGTGCCCGCATCGGCATCGACCTCGGCGGCCAGCGTGCCGGCGCCGGCCACGACCTCGGCCTGGTCGTAGGCGTGCATCAGCAGCGCACCAGTCTGCTGCTGGCGCTGCAGGCTCGCGGCCAGCGCGTCGGCGTAGGCCGCACCGCCCACCACCACCTCGGCGCCGCGCGCGCGCAGTGCCTCGCGCTTGGCGGCGCTGGCGAGCTCGGGCACGAACACCTCGCAGCGCACGCCCAGGGCCTGCGCCGCCGTGGCCGCCGCGATGCCGGCGTTGCCGCCGGAGGCGATCACCACCCCGGCCGCCGGCACCCTCTGCGAGCGCAGCCGGTTGAACATGCCGCGCGCCTTGAAGCTGCCGCCGCGCTGCAACTGCTCCAGCTTCAGCCAAAGCTCGGCGTCGGGCGCCAGGCCCAGCGAGCGCGCCGGCAGGCGCAGCAGCGGCGTGAGCCGCACGTCGGCGGCGATGCGGGCGGCGGCGGCGGCAACCGCGGCGCGGTCGGGAAGCACGATCGAATCCATCGGCCGATGCTAGCGGCGCCAGAATCGCCGCCATGACGACCCACCCGCTTTCCGACGACGGCCTCGCCTGGGCCCGGCGCCTCGTGCGCCTGGACACCCGCAGCGACCAGAGCAACCTGCCGCTGATCGAGTGCATCGCCGACCACCTGCGCTCGCTGCAGGTGCCCATCCGCCTGACCTGGGACGACGAGCGCCGCAAGGCCAACCTGTTCGCCACGCTCGGGCCGGCGGCGCCGGGCGGGCTGGTGCTGTCGGGCCACACCGACACCGTGCCCTGGGACGGCCAGGACTGGCAGGCCGACCCGCTGGGCGCCGAGCTGCGCGACGGCCCCGAGGGCCCGAGCCTCTACGGCCGCGGCAGCGCCGACATGAAGGGCTGGATCGGCCTCGTCGTCGCGCAGTCGCGCGCCTGGCTGGAGGCCGACCTGCCGCACCCCATCCACTTCGCGTTCAGCTACGACGAAGAAGTGGGCGGCTTCGGCGCGCTCAACCTCGTGGCCGACCTGCGCGAAGCCGGCATCGCGCCGGCGATTTGCGTGGTGGGCGAGCCCACCTCGATGGTGCCGGCGCTGGCGCACAAGGGCGTGCACCGCTGGCGCTGCCGCGTGCACGGCAAGGCCGCGCACTCGTCGCTGACGCCGACGTCGGTGAACGCCGTGGAAGCCGCGGCCCGGCTGGTGAGCACCATCGCCGACCTCGCCGACGAGCTGCGCGACACCGAGCCGCGCTTCGAGGGCTTCGACGTGCCCTACAGCACCGCGGCGGTGTGCCGCTTCGAGGGCGGCGTGGCCGACAACATCGTGCCCGAGCTGGCGCGTGTGCACTACGAGTTCCGCGACCTGCCCGGCCTGCCGCCCGGCCGCGACGCCGAGGCCATGCAGGCCCGCGTCGAGCAGCGCGCCCGTGCGCTGGAGCCGGCGATGCAGGCGGTGGACGCCAGCAGCGGCTTCCGCTTCGAGCGCTTTGCGTCGATGCCGGCCTTCAGCGCGCGCGCCGACGAACCCGCCGTGCGCCTGGCGCAGCGCCTGGCCGCCAGCCGCCAGACCACCCTGGTGGCCTTCGGCACCGAGGCCGGCCTCTTCCAGCGCGCCGGCATGAGCACCGTGGTCTGCGGGCCGGGCAGCATCGGCCAGGCCCACCAGGCCGATGAGTACGTGAGCCTGGCGCAGCTGGCACGCGCCGAGGCCTTCCTGCGCGGCATCGCGGCCGCGCCGGAGTTCAGGGAGCGCGGCTAGCGGCCTGCGCCATCAGGGCGTGCACCGTGCGGCGCACGAGCACGCGCCGCACCGCCAGCAGCGGCAGGAAGGCCAGCAGCGCGCCACCCAGCACCAGCAGGAAAGGCGCGTCGCGCAGCGGCTTCAGGTAGATGATGGCCAGCGTCGCCAGCACGCCCAGCGTCACGGCCCAGGTCCAGAGCATCGGGGGCTGTGTCGTCACGCGCTCGGCGGCGTCTTCCACCAGCCGGGCGCGCTCGCGCGGCTCCATCGACGCGAGCTCCTGGAACTCGTACCAGGGCAGGATGAAGGCGGGGTCGAGGGGCGAGCGCATGACAGGGGTCCTCCGGCGGGCCGCAGTATCCACCGGCCCGGGACGCACCGGAAACTGCGCCACGTCAAGGCGCGGCGCGGCGCCGGGCGCCAGCATCGGCGCATGGACAAGACCCCGTGGACACGCCCGATCCTCCTGGCGGCGGCCCTCTCCGCCCTCGCCGGCTGCGCGCTGCAGTGGCGCAACGCCGAGCCCGCGCGCGAGCTGGCCCGGGCCGCCGAGCCGCCGGGCTCGGCCTACGCCGGCTGGCGCGTGTACCAGCAGCGCTGCGCCGCCTGCCATGGCGCCGCGGCCGACGGCGGTGGGGGCGCACCCAGCCTGCTGCTGCGGCTGCAGGGCCTGGGACCGCAGCGCTTCGTCGACCTCGTGCTGCGCCGCTACGAGGCCGACCTGTTGCCGCCCGGCCAGGGATCGCCGCGCGAGACCGTGGTCGACGAAGTCGTGGAGCGCCGCCGCGGCGGGCTGACGATGCCGGCCTGGCAGGGCGAGCCCGTGGTCAACAGCCACGTCATGGACCTGTACGCCTACCTCGCGGCGCGCTCGGAAGGCCGGCTCGCGCCCGGGCGGCCACCGGCGCGCTGAAGCCCGGGCCTCAGCTGCCCACCGGCGCCGCCGGCACGTGCGCCGGGGCCAGGCCGTCGCACCAGCGCTGCCAGACGGTCGCCAGCAGGGCCTCGAAGCGCCGCGTGTAGCCGGGCGTGTCGAAGAGCGGCAGCTGCATCCGGTTGTCCACGAGATGCGCGCGCAGGCCGGCCAGCACCTCGGGGTCCTGCGCCATGGTCACCAGCGCCGCCTCGTAGTCGCCGACGGAGTCCATCGCCAGGCCCTCCAGGCCCGCCGCGGCCAGCACGCTGGCCGCCACGCGTGACGCAAAGCTCTCGCCCGGCAGCGTGAGCACCGGCACGCCGGCCCACAGCGCATCGGCCGCCGTCGTGTGGGCGTTGTAGGGCCAGGTGTCCACGAACACGTCGGCCAGCGCCAGGCGCGCGAAGTGGTCCGCAAAGCTCAGCGCCGGCGCGAACACGATGCGCGCCGGATCGATGCCACGGGCCGCGGCCTCGCGCCGCACGTTGTCGTGCAGCTGCCGGTTGGTCTCGCGCAGCCACAGCACGGCCCGCGGCACACGGTGCATCACGCGGCACCAGGCGTCGAAGGCCTGCGGGCCGATCTTGTAGGTGTGGTTGAAGGCGCACATCACGAAGGCGTCTTCGGGCAGACCGGCAGCGGCGCGCGACATCGGCCGCCCATCCACGCCAGGCACCGGCCGCCAGCGGCCGTTGGGCTGGAAGCAGCCCGGCAGCTGCGCGATCTTCTCGCTGAACTGCGCCTCGTGCGCCAGCGGCGTGGCGATGGCGTCGCCGACGAAGTAGTCGATGAAGCCCGAGCCCGTGGTGCCCGGGTAGCCCAGGTAGGCCAGCTGCACCGGCGCCGGCCGCGCGGCGAACACCCCGAGGCGGTGGCCGCGCGTGTGGCCCATCAGGTCGACCAGCAGGTCGATGCCGTCGGCGCGCACGCGCTGCGCGGCCTCGGCGTCGGCCAGGCCGCGGATCTCCACGAAGCGGTCGGCCGCCGCCACGACGCGGGCGCGCAGCGCCGAGCCGTCGTCGGGGCCGCTGCTGTACAGCACGATCTCGAAGCGCTCGCGATCGAGCCCCTCGAGCATCTCCACCAGCAGCTGCGACACGGGGTGCTCGCGGAAGTCGTAGCTCACGAAGCCCACGCGCACGCGCGTGCGCGCCACGCGCTCGGCGCGCGCGGCGGCGTCCAGCGGCGGCAGCGGCGTGGCGCTCCAGGCGATGGCGGCCGACTCCTGCTCGGCGGCCACGCGCTGCAGCTCGGGCGGCAGCGGCAGCGACAGCGTGCCGAAGGCCGCGGTCGTGCGCGCCAGCCCCGGCGGGCTGGTGGCCAGCTCCTGCGCGATGCGCGCGATGTCGTGCTCGAGATCGCTCCAGTCGACGAGGTGGCGCTTCTCGAAGGACAGGTGGTTCAGCGCCTCGAGGTTGTGCGGGTCCAGCGCCAGCACCGTCTTCATGCACTCGACGGCCTCGCGCTTCATGCCAAGGTCGCGGCATGCGTCGGCCAGCACGGCGTGGCCCTTCACCATCGACGGCTTCTGCGCCAGCGCGCGCATCAGCACCTCGAAGGCCTCGCGCGGGCGCTGCAGCGCCAGCAGCATGCTGCCGTGGCGCAGCATGGCCTCGGGCTCCAGCGTGCCGGTGCCTTCCAGCTGCGACAGCACGTCCACGCTCTCGGCGTAGCGGTGCTGCAGGCCGAGCACCTCGCCCAGCAGCTGCAGGCCCAGCGAATGGCCGGGCTCCAGCGCCAGCACGCG
>JAIXTY010000013.1 GCA_027483705.1 Rubrivivax sp. | reverse complement strand
GCACGCTGCAGAGCACCGAAGACGAGCTCGCCGCGCAGGCCCGCCTGACGCGCGAGCTGCAGGACGACCTGCTGCGCACGCGCATGGTGGAGTTCGAGAGCGCCGCCGACCGCCTGTACCGCTGCGTGCGGCAGGCCGCGCGCGACACCGCCAAGCAGGCGCGGCTGGACATCGTCGGGGGCGGCATCGAACTCGACCGCGGCGTGCTGGAGCGCATGGTCGGCTCTTTCGAGCACCTGCTGCGCAACAGCGTGGCCCACGGCATCGAGTCGCCGGCCGAGCGCAGTGCGCGCGGCAAGGACGCCGCGGGCGTGATCACGGTGACGGTGGCGCAGTCGGGCAACGAAGTCGCCGTCGACGTGGCCGACGATGGGGCCGGCCTCGACCTGCCGCGCATCCGCAGCCGCGCCATCGAGCGCGGGCTGATCGCCGCCGACGCGGCGCTGTCGGACGACGAGCTCGGCGGGCTGATCTTCGCGCCGGGCTTCAGCACGGCCGACACCGTGACCGAGCTCGCCGGCCGCGGTGTCGGCCTGGACGTGGTGCGCGCCGAGGTGGCGGCCATGGGCGGCCGCGTCGAGACCCACAGCGAGCCCGGGCGCGGCACGCGCTTCCGCCTGCTGCTGCCGCTGACCACGGCCGTCACGCAGGTGGTGATGCTGCGCTGCGGCGCCACCACCGTGGCGGTGCCGTCGCCGCTGATCGAGGTCGTGCGCCGCGTGCCCACCGCCGAGGTCGAGGCTGCCTACGAGCACGGCACGCTGGCCTACCAGGGCGAGGCACTGTCCTTCTTCTGGCTGGCCTCGCTGCTGCAGGCCGGGCCGCGCGGCGGCAGTGCCGGCCGTTCGCAGAGCGTGGTCATCGTGCGCAGCGCGGCGCAACGCGTCGCGGTGCACGTCGACGAGGTCGTCGGCAACCAGGAAGTCGTGGTCAAGAACGTCGGCCGGCAGCTGTCGCGCCTGCCGGGCCTGGCCGGCGTGACGCTGCTGCCCTCGGGCGCGGTGGCGCTGATCTACAACCCGGTGGCCCTGGCGACGGTGTATGCCCAGGCTGCGCGTGCGGCCGTGCCGGACGCCGCCGCGCCGGCGGTGACCGCCGCGGCCGCCGCGGCAGCCGCAGCCGCCGATGCGGCATCGGGCCGCGCCCCGCTGGTGCTGGTGGTGGACGACTCGCTCACCGTGCGCCGCGTGACGCAGCGCCTGCTGGTGCGCGAGGGCTACCGCGTCACCACCGCGAAGGACGGCCTCGACGCCCTGGAGCGCCTGGCCGACGAGCGGCCTGCCGTGGTGCTGTCCGACATCGAGATGCCCCGCATGGACGGCTTCGACCTGCTGCGCAACGTGCGGGCCGACGCCCGTCTGGCGGGGCTGCCGGTGATCATGATCACCTCGCGCATCGCGCAGAAGCACCGCGACTACGCGGCCGAGCTCGGGGCCGACCACTACCTCGGCAAGCCCTACGCCGAGGACGAGCTGCTGAGCCTGATCGCCCTGCACGTCGCCCGCGCGGCCGTGCCGGCGGTCTGAACCGAGTCCACCGCCCAGGCCCATGTCGAACCTCGTCGATCACCTGGCCGAGTTGACGGGGCTGCGCGACCGCGACGTGCTCGACGTCACGCTCGTCGGTGCGCTGCGCGACCTGCTGCGCCCGCGTTCGGCCGCCATCTACCGCGTCGTCGGCGAGGCCGGCGACCGGCGCTGGATGACGCGTGCACGCCTGGCCGACGGCGACGTGACGGCGCAGACCGACTCGCTGTATGCCGACCTGGCCGGCTTGCCGACCGTCGAGGACCATGGCGACCGCGCGGCCTGCCTGCAGCGGCAGGAGGCGTTCACGGTCGACGGCACGCCGGCCCGGGCGTACTTCCCGCTGGCCAACGAGTTCGAGGCCACCGGCGTGCTGGAGCTGCACACCGACGCCGCGCTGCGGCCCGAGGAGGTGCGGCTGGTGTGCAGCATCCTGCGCATCTACCGCAACTTCCAGGGGCTGCTCGACTACAGCGAGCGCGACACGCTCACCGGGCTGCTCAACCGCAAGACCTTCGACGAGAGCTTCCTGCGCGTGCTGGGCCGCAGCACCGCGGCCGAGGCGGAACCGACGGTGCGCTCAAGCGGCGACGGCCGGCGCATGGCGCTGCAGGGCAGCGGCCGCGGCACGGCCTGGCTGGGCGTGATCGACATCGACCACTTCAAGCGCGTCAACGACGGCCACGGCCACCTGATCGGCGACGAGGTGCTGCTGCTGTTGTCGCGGCTGATGCGCTCGACCTTCCGCTTCCACGACCACCTGTTCCGCTTTGGCGGCGAGGAGTTCGTGGTGCTGATGCGCTGCAGCCACGACAGTGACGCCAGCGGCGCCTTCGAGCGGCTGCGCGCCAACGTCGAGAGCTTCGGCTTTCCCCAGGTGGGGCGGATCACGGTGAGCATCGGCTTCTCGGCGCTGCGGCCCGACGACACCCCGTCGGCCGCCTTTGAGCGCGCCGACAAGGCCGTCTACTGGGCCAAGCAGAACGGCCGCAACCAGGTGGCGCATTTCGCCGAGCTGGTGGTCCGTGGCCAGCTGGCCGAGGCGAGCGTCGAGAACAAGGACGCCGAGCTGTTCTGAGGCCACCCGGGCGCCACGCGGCGCCCGGGTGCCCGCCCGTGCCACGGGCCCGGTCACTCGTAGATGCGCACGCGGCCGGCGAAGTTGCCCATGCGGCTCTCGCCGCCGATGACGGCGATGCGGCCGGAGGGCAGGCGCGTCACGGTGTGCTGTGCCCGCTCGCCGTCGAGGTTGGCGATGGCCACGCCGCCGCGCTCGGGGCTGTAGCGCTCGCCGGTCCAGCTGTGGTGCGTGTCGACCTGCCGGCCGCCGAACAGCAGCAGCTCGCCGTCCGGGGTCAGCGCACCGCGGACCCACGAGCGCGGCGCGGCCAGCGGCGCCAGCACGGTGAAGCGGTTCCGAGCCGGGTCGAAGCGCAGCACGCTGTCGGTGGGCACCCATTCTTCCTGGCCGGGCTGCGGTTGCTCGCCCCCCACGATCAGCACCTGGCCGTCGGCCTGCACGAAGGCGGCGTGTTCGGCGCGGGGGCTGAACCAGACGCGCAGAGAGCTGAACTGCTCGGTGGCCGGGTCGAACACCTCGGCGAACAGCGGGGCCTCGGCGTTGCTGTAGCCGCCGACGATGAGCACCCGGCCGTCCGGCAGCAGGGTCATGGTGTGGTTGGCGCGCGGCTCCAGCATGGTGCTCGACAGACGGCGGAAGCTTCTGGTGGCCGGATCCCAGATCTCGGCCGAGGGGCTCAGGCCGAGTGAGAAGCCCTCGCCAGCCGTGACGCCGCCGGTCACCAGCACGCGGCCGCCCGGCAGCGCGATCGCGGCGTGCCCGGTGCGCAGCACGCTCATCTGGCCGGCCGGCGTCACCGCGCCGCTGCGCGTGTCGACGAGCTCGGCCAGGCGCCAGTCGGTGCCGCTGAACGCGCCGCCGGTCACCAGGGCCAGCCCGCCGGGCAGTGCCGTGGCGACGGCGTTGGCCCGTCCCTGCGAGAGCTGGCCGATGCGGGCGATGCTGTTCGTGCGCGGGTCGTAGCGGTCGATCTGGCTGGACATCGTCGACTCGCCGCGCGTGCCGCCGATGATGACCACGCTGCCGTCGTCGGCGCTCACCGCCGCGTGCTGGCTGACGGCCAGGCTCAGGTCGACGGCGAGGTACCGGTTGCGGAACTCGGCGCGCAGCGGCAGCTCGCGCACGGCGTCGGGTTGCCCGGCGCGGCTGACCGTCAGGCGCAGCGTCCGGGAGCGGTCCAGCGGAGCCAGCGCAACCTCGCGGCCCGACGGCACGTCCACGGCATCCGGCGCGATGCGGCCCTGGCCGCCGGCGTAGTCGGCACGCACGCGCACCGTGTCGCCGATGAAGAGCGGCTCGCCGACCGTCTCGAAGCGCGTGATCGTCGGCGCGGGCGTGACGACAGGCGTCTGGCCCGGGGGGGTGCCACTGCCGGTGTCCGGCGGGGTGGCCGGGCCGTCGCCGCCGCCGCAGGCGGCCAGCGACAGGATGACGGCAGTGACCAGGGGTGTCAGGGTGAAGCGGTTCATGGGGGGGCTCCTCGTTGCAGTGCCGCGCAGTCTCGAAACCCCGGCGTGACCGGGGCGTGACCGGCGCCGCTGGGCCGGCGTGACACGAGCCCGCAGAATCCCGGGCCATGGCTGCCGTGCTGCACCTGTACGGGCCTCCGGCGATCGAGCGCGCGGGGCAGCCGGCGCTCAGCCTGTCGGCGCGCGAGGCCGCGCTGCTGGCCTGGCTGCACTGCGAAGGGCCCACGCCGCGGGCCAGCCTGGCGGGGCGGCTGTGGCCGCTGGGTGACGAGGCCAAGGCCCGGGCCAACCTGCGCCAGCTGCTGCTGCGCCTGCGCCGCGCCGCGGGCGAGGTGCTGACCGAGGCCGACGGCGTGCTGCGGCTGGCGCCGGCGCTCGTCGTCGCCGCGCCCGCCGCCGGGCGCGAGCGGCTGCTCGGCCCGATCGAGTTCGACGATGCGCCGGATCTCGCCGAGTGGCTGCAGGCACGCCGTGACGCCAGCCAGCGCGAACGCCGGCGCGAGCGGCTGCTGCACGCGCAGCAGCTGCTCGACGCGGGCGACAGCGCCGGCGCGCTGCGCGCGGCCGACGCGGTGCTGGCCGACGACGCCGCGGTCGAGGAGGCCCACCGCCTGCGCATGCAGGCCCTGCTGGCGCGTGGCGACCGCGCCGCGGCCATCGCGGCCTGGGACGATTGCCGGGACGCCCTGCGGCGCGCCTTCGGCATCAGCCCCAGCACGACCACCAACGAGCTCGGCCGCGCGATCCTGGCCACGGAAGCGGCGCAGACCCTCGTGCCGGCGCGGCGCGCACTGCCCGAGCCGCTGCGCCGGCCGCCGCAGCTGGTGGGGCGCGAGGCGGCGCTGCGCAGCGTCGTCGAGGCCCTGGCAAGTGGCCAGGGTGCGGTGGTGGTCGGGCCGGGCGGCGTCGGCAAGAGCCGCCTGCTGGCCGAGGCGATGCGGTCGTTGCAGCCGGCCGTCCTGGTTGGTGCGCGCCCGGGTGACGCGGTGCTGCCCGGTGCGCTGGCCTCGCGACTGGTGGCCACCGCCATCGAGCGCTTCGATCCCGTGCTCGACGCGACGACCCGCGCCGACATCGCACGGCTGCTGCCCGGCGGCCCCGACCACGGGCGCGCGCTGCAGTCCGCGCTCGAGCACCGCCGCGTGCTCGCCTCGGTGGCGCGCACGATGCTGGCCTGCCACGCGCGCGGCATGCGGCTCGTCGTCGTCGACGACCTGCAGTTCGCCGACGACGTCAGCCTCGCGGCCATCGGCGTGGTCATCGGCGGCTGGCTGGCCCGCCCGCCCGAGAGCGCGGCGCTGCCGCTGTTCGGCGTGAGGCCCGACGAGCTGCGCCCCGCGGCCGCCGAGCTCGTGCAGATGCTGCTGGGCAGCACGCGCGGCGTTCGCGTCGAGCTCGGGCCGCTGTCGGCGGCCGATGTGCAGCAGCTGCTGCAGACGCTGCCGCTGGGCGAGGGTGCAGGCGAGGGCGAGCTGCCCGCGTCCGCCCTGCCCACGCTGGCCGCCGCCTTGCACGCGCGGGTCGGCGGCAACCCCGCCTTCGTGCTCGAGTCGATCCGCTCGATGTGGCCCGACGCGCTGGCGCGCTGGCGCCCGGGCACGCCGCTGCCGGTGCCCGAGACGCTCGTCGAATCGGTGCGGGGGCGGCTGGCGCGGCTGTCGCCCGACGCGCTGCAGCTCGCGCAACTCGCTGCGGTGGCCCAGGCCGACTTCTCGCTGGCGCTCGCCGCGGCCGCGTTCAACCGCGCGCCGCTCGCGCTGGCGCCGGTGTACGCCGAACTCGAGGCGGCCCAGGTGCTCGACGTCAACGGCTTCAGCCACGACCTCGTGGCCGAGGCCGTGCAGCGTTCGCTGCCGGCCTCGCTGCGCGGCCCCTTGCACCGGCTGGTCGCCGAGCACCTGGCCGCACACGGTGGGGCGGCCGCCAGCGTCGCCCGGCACTGGCAGGCCGCGGGCGACGGGCGGGCCGCGGCGCGCTGGCACCTGCGCGCCGGCGATCACGCCCGGCACCGCTGGCAGCATGTCGAGGCCGCCAACGCGTACGAGGCTGCAATCGACGGCCTGGACCCCGACGCGCAGCGCGCCGACGTCGTCCGGGCTGGCCGCGACGCCGCACGGGCCTGGACCTGGCTCAGCCGCCAGGCCGATGCCGCCCGGGTGCTCGACCGCGTCGAGCCGATGGCGCGCAGCGCGGCGGAGCGGGTGCTGCTGGGCACGGTGCGTACGCTGCTGCGCTACAACGCCCGTGACGTCGAGCCGGCGGTGGCGGCGGCGCAGCGGCTGGCCGACGACCTGCTGGCCAGCGCCGCCCAGCTCGGCGCCGAGGACATCAACCAGGCGCTGCGCGCCATCACGGTGGTGCTGCCGATGGTGCACGGCTTCGAGCGTGCGCTGGCGATCGTCGACCGCATGGCGCCGCACCTCGACCTCGGCCGGCCCGAGGTCGCCATCGACTACCGGCTCGTGCGCGGCGGGCTGCTGGTGCGCAGCGACCGCCCCCGGGACGCGCTGGCCGACCTGCGCTCAGCCTGCGCGGACGCCCGCCAGCACGACCACCGGGGCCCGCTGGTGGCGGCGGGCGGCGAGCTGATGCGGGCGCTGCAGGCCGTGGGCCAGGCCCACGAGGCGCTCGCGGTCGGCGAGGCCACGCTGGCCACCGCCGTGGACGGCGCCTTCGGGCCCGGCTTCGAGTTCGACCTGCGCGGGCAGATCGCGATGCTGCACTTCGCCCTCGGCCAGCCCGGCGCGGCGTGGCAGCAGATCGACGCGGCCGACGAGGCCCATGTGCGCTCGGGCCGCCCCGGCAGCGACGTCATGCTCAAGGGCATGGTGCGCGCGATGGGCGGCGCCACCGACGACGCGCAGGCCCTGCTGGCCCGGCACGCACCGGTGGTCGAGGGCAGTCTGGACGTGCACGGCGAGTTCCTGGCCCGCGTGCAGTCGCGCCTGGCGCTGGCCCGGGGCGAGGACCCCGCGCCGGCGCTGGCGCGGGCCACGGCGTTCGGGGCCCGGGGCCTGTCGCACACGCTGCAGTGCGCCGCCGCGGCGCCGCCGCCGGCGTGCGACGAGGCCGAGGCCTGGCTCGCCGCCGCCTTGGCCAGCGGCGAGGCCGCGTTGCAGCGCGCGGCGCACGTGCAGCGCGCACGGGCCCGCCTGGCGGCCGGCGACCGTGCGGCGGCCGCGGCCGATGCGCGTGCCTCGCTGGCGCTGGTCGACGCCATCGACCCCTGGCTCGACGACACGGCGCGGCGCTGGGTCGACGCCGCCGAGCTGCTCGCCGCCTGTGGCGAGGCGGCCGACGCAGCCGCGGCCACCGCGGCGGGCGCGCGCTGGGTGCTGGACGGCGCGGCGACCGTGGCCGAGCCGCAGCGGGCCGCGGCCTGGCGGTCGCACGCGCGGCATCGCCGGCTGCTCGGCGGGTGAAGTCCGGCGCCCGGCACCGCCGACTCGTGGAAACCCTGATGTCAAACGGGTGTTTTAAACAAACGTTTGATTGATCGGCTAGAGTCCGCGGCGTGAACCCGCCTGCCGACCACGCCCGCCCCGCCTTCCCCGGCGGCCACGACGCCGCCGACCCGCGCAGCCGCCTGCTGATGGCGGCCATCCGCCTGTTCGCGCTGCAGGGTTACGCCAAGACCTCCACCCGCGAGCTGGCCGAGGCCGCGCAGGTGAACGTCGCCGCCATCAGCTACTACTTCGGCGACAAGGCCGGCCTGTACCGCGCCGCCTTCCTGGAGCCGATGGACCCCACCGAGGACCTGGCCCGCTTCACCGACCCGGCCCTGCCGCTGCGCGAGGCGCTGGCCGGCTTCTACGCCGGCTTCCTGGAGCCGCTGCGCCACGGCGACGACGCGCGCCTGTGCACCAAGCTGCACCTGCGCGAGATGCTGGAGAGCACCGGCCTCATCGACAACGGCCTGGCCGACAGCATCCAGCCGCTGCACGACGCCCTGGTGGCGCTGCTGGTGCGGCACTTCGGGCTGCCCGGCCCCGACGCCGAGCTGCAGCGGCTGGCCATCTGCATTTCGGGCCTGGGCGTGCAGCTGCACGTGGGCCTGGACATCAACGAGGCGCTGGCGCCCGGCGTCAACACCGGCCCCGGCGCCATCGACCACTGGCACGAGACCCTGCTGCGCGCAGCGCTGGCCATGGTCGAGGCCGAAGCCCGGCGACGCGGCGTGACGCTGCCGGCCGACCCCGAACGGACGACCCCATGACCCGAGCCTTCCTGCCCACCCTGCTGGCCGCCGCCGTGCTGGCCGGCTGCGCCACCACCACCGACCCCGTCCGCACCACGCCGCCGGCCGTGGCCACCGCCGACGCCTGGCAGGCGCCGCTGCCGCACGGCGGCCGCAGCGAAGACCTGGCCCGCTGGTGGAGCCGCTTCGACGATGCCTTGCTGCCGGCGCTGATCGCCGACGCGCAGGCCGCGAGCCCCAGCCTGGCCTCGGCGCGCGCCCGCATCGAGCGCGCCCGGGCCGCGGTGGCCGCCAGCGGCGCCAGCGCCGTGCCGCGTGTCGACGCCGTCGGCAGCCTGGTGCAGGGCCGCAGCGTGCCCGAGGCGCCCACGAGCACCAGCGCGAGCCTCGGCCTGCAGGCCTCGTGGGAGCTGGACCTGTTCGGCGGCGTCGCCGCGGTTGCGCGCGGCAGCGCCGAGCGGCTGCGCGGCGCCGAGGCCGGCTGGCACGACGCCCGCGTCTCGCTGGCGGCCGACGTGGCCACGGCCTACGTGGGCTTGCGCGCCTGCGAGGCGCAGCTGGCGCAGTCGCGCGCCGACGCCGCGTCGCGCGAGGCCAGCGCGCGCCTCACCGACCAGTCGGCCAAGGCCGGTTTCACGGCCCCGGCCGATGCCGCGCTGGCCCGCGCCGGCGCGGCGCAGGCGCGCAGCCAGGCCCGGGCGCAGCAGGCCCAGTGCGACACGCTCGTGAAGGGCCTGGTGGAACTCACCGGCCGTGCCGAGCCGGCGCTGCGTGCGCAGCTGGCCGCGGCGCCCGGGCGCCTGCCAGCGGCGCCGGCCATCGCGCCCGCCGGGCTGCCGGCCCAGCTGCTGGCGCAGCGGCCCGACCTGGCCGCCGCCAGCGCCGCCGTGCAGGCCGCTGCCGCCGACGTGAGCGCCAGCCGTGCCGACGAGCTGCCGCGCGTGGCACTCAGCGGCTCGCTGGCCGTGGCCTCGCTGCGCAGCGGAGGCATCAGCACCAGCGGCAACACCTGGTCGCTGGGCCCGCTGTCGGTGAGCCTGCCGCTCTTCGACCGCGGCAGCCGCCGCGCCGCCACCGCAGCGTCGGAAGCCGCCTACGATGAAGCCGTCGCGCAGCTGCAGGGCGCCGTGCGCCGCGCGCTGCGCGAGGTGGAGTCGGCGCTCGTCACGCTGGACGCCACCGCCGAGCGCGAGCGCGACGTGCGCGCCGCCGCGGCCGACTTCGAAGCCTCGCTCACCGCCACCGAAGCGCGCCAGCGCGGCGGCCTGGCCAGCCTGCTCGACCTGGAAGCCGCCCGCCGCAACGCCGTGCAGGCGCGCAGCGCGCTCATCGAGCTGGAGCGCGAGCGCGCCAGCGCCTGGATCGCCCTGTACCGCGGCCTCGGCGGCGGCTGGACACCGGCCGACGCCCTGCCCGCAAGCACCCAACTCGCCGCGGCCCGCCCGGCCCAGCCCTGAATCAACCCATCGAACCGCCCGGAACGACCATGAACGCCTCGCTCCTGAAGAAACCCGTTGCCCTGGCCGCCGCCACGCTGCTGCTGGCCGCCGGCGCCGCCGTGACCCTGCTGATGCACGCCGCCGACGCCCAGGCCCAGGCCGCCGTGCCCGCCGCCGCCGCACGCGCCGCGCTCACCGTGACCGTGACGACGCCCTCGCGCGCCACCGTGGCCACCGCCGTGGCGGCCAACGGCAACGTCGCCGCGTGGCAGGAGGCGCTGGTGGGCGCCGAAGCCAACGGCATGCGCCTGGCCGAGGTGCGCGTGAACGTCGGCGACGTCGTGCGCAAGGGCCAGGTGCTGGCCACCTTCGACAGCGCCATGGCCAGCGCCGACCTGGCGCAGAGCCGCGCCGCCGTCGCCGAGGCCGAGGCCAACCTCGCCGAGGCCGCCGCCAACGCACAG
Organism: Rubrivivax sp.; assembly: GCA_027483705.1. GTDB lineage: Bacteria > Pseudomonadota > Gammaproteobacteria > Burkholderiales > Burkholderiaceae_C > Rubrivivax. The sequence goes on along the minus strand of JAIXTY010000013.1, from coordinate 6,774 downwards.
CGCGCCCGCGACCTGCAGCCCAGCGGCGCGCTCAGCGCGCAGCAGGTGGCGCAGCTGCTGACGGCCGAGCGCACCGCGCAGGCGCGCCTGGAGGCCGTGAAGGCCGCGCAGCAGGTGCAGCAACTGCGGCTGCAGCAGGCCCAGGTGCTGGCGCCGGACAGCGGCGTCATCAGCGCGCGCAGCGCCACCGTCGGTGCCGTGGTGCCGGCGGGTGCCGAGCTGTTCAAGCTGATCCGCCAGGGCCGGCTGGAGTGGCGCGGCGAAGTCGCCGCCACCGAGCTGGCGCAGATCAAGCCCGGCCAGAAGGTCGCAGTGGCGCCGCCCACCGGCGCGCCCGTGGTCGGCACCGTGCGCATGGTGGCGCCCACGGTGGATGCGGCCACGCGCAACGCGCTGGTCTATGTGGACCTGCCGGACACCGGCGGGCGGCTGAAGGCCGGCATGTTCGCGCGCGGCGAGTTCGCCACCGGCAGCAGCACCGCGCTGACGCTGCCGCAGAGCGCCGTGCTGCTGCGCGACGGCTTCAGCTACGTGTTCACGGTCGGCGCCGACAACAAGGTCGTGCATGGCAAGGTGAGCACCGGCCGCCGCAGCGGCGACCGCGTCGAGATCCTGCAGGGCCTGGACGAGAAGGCCCGTGTCGTGGCCAGCGGCGGCGGCTTCCTCGCCGACGGCGACACCGTGCGCGTGGTGGACGCGGCGCCGGCGGTGCCGGCCGCCAAGTCCACGGCCCAGAAGTGAACCCCTGCGGAGCCTGACCATGAACGTGTCCGCCTGGTGCATCAAGAACCCGATTCCGTCGGTGATGCTGTTCGTGATGCTGACGCTGGCCGGCCTGCTGGGCTTCCAGCAGATGAAGGTGCAGCAGTTCCCCGACATCGACCTGCCCACCATCAACATCACCGCCAGCCTGCCCGGCACCGCGCCGGCGCAGATGGAGACCGAGGTCGCGCGCAAGCTCGAGAACGCGGTCGCCTCGCTGACAGGCGTGAAGAACATCTACACCAAGGTTCAGGATGGCACGGCCATCGTGACCGTGGAGTTCCGCCTCGAGAAGCCCACGCAGGAGGCGCTGGACGACGTGCGCAGCGCCGTGGCCGGCGTGCGCGCCGACCTGCCGGCCGAGTTGCGTGACCCCGTCGTCACCAAGCTCGACCTGGCCGGTGCGCCCATCCTCACCTACACCGTGGCCTCCAGCCGCATGGACGACGAGGCGCTGTCCTGGTTCGTCGACAACGACGTCAAGAAGGCGATGCTGGCCGTGCGCGGGGTGGGCGCCGTCAACCGCGTGGGCGGCGTCACGCGCGAGGTGCGCGTGGAGCTCGACCCGGCCAAGCTGCTGTCGCTGGGCATCAGCGCCGCCGACGTGAGCCGGCAGCTGCGCGCCGTGCAGACCGACGCGCCGGGCGGCCGCGCCGACGTGGGCGGCATCGAGCAGAGCGTGCGCACCATCGCCACGGTGCAGAGCGCCGAGCAGCTGGCGCGCCTGGAGCTGGCGCTGCCCGGCGAGGGCAACCGCCGCGTGCGCCTGGACCAGGTGGCCACCGTCAGCGACACCGTGGCCGAGGTGCGCAGCGGCGCGCTGATCGACGGCCGGCCGGCGGTGGCCTTCGAGATCCAGCGCAGCCGCGGCGCCGGCGAGACGGACGTGGCCGACGGCGTGCGCGCGGGCCTGGCGAAGCTGCGCGCCGAGCACCCGGACATCCAGATCGTCGAGGCCTTCAACTTCGTGCAGCCCACGGTCGAGAACTTCCACGGCAGCATGTACCTGCTGCTCGAGGGCGCGGTGCTGGCGGTGCTGGTGGTGTGGTTCTTCCTGCGCGACTGGCGCGCCACGCTGGTGGCGGCCACGGCCTTGCCGCTGTCCATCATCCCGGCCTTTGCGGTGATGCACTTCACCTTCGGCTTCACGCTCAACATCGTCACGCTGCTGAGCATGAGCCTGGTGGTGGGCATCCTGGTCGACGACGCCATCGTCGAGATCGAGAACATCATGCGCCACCTGCGCATGGGCAAGACGCCCTACCAGGCGGCCATGGAAGCGGCCGACGAGATCGGCCTGGCGGTGATCGCGACCACCTTCACGCTGATCGCGGTGTTCCTGCCCACGGCCTTCATGGCCGGCGTGCCGGGCAAGTTCTTCGTGCAGTTCGGCTGGACGGCGGCGATCGCGGTGTTCTTCAGCCTCGTCGTGGCGCGCATGCTGACGCCGATGATGGCGGCCTACATCCTGAAGCCGCCGAAGCACGACGAGGTCGAGGCCGGCTGGATGACGCGCTACATGGGCTGGGCGGCGTGGTGCCTGAAGCACCGCATCACGACCTCGCTGGCGGCGCTGGCGTTCTTCGTCGGCAGCTTCGGGCTCGTGCCGCTGCTGCCCACCGGCTTCATCCCGCCCGACGACATCAACCAGACCCAGGTGACGGTGACGCTGCCGCCGGGCAGTACCTACGCGCAGACGCTGGCCGCCGCCGAGCAGGCGCGCGTGCTGGTGCAGCAGAACCCGCACGTGAAGCTCGTCTACACGGCGGTGGGCGGCGGCAGCACCGGTGCCGACACCTTCACGCCTGGCAGCGGTCTGCCGGAGGTGACCAAGGCCACGCTGACGCTGAACCTCACGCACCGCAGCGAGCGCAGCCCACTGTTCGGCCACAAGACCAGCAAGCAGGACATCGAGGCCGAGCTGCGCGCCGCGCTGGCCGCGCTGCCCGGCGCGCGCGTGAAGGTGGGCTTCGGCGCCAGCGCCGAGAAGTACGTGCTCGTGCTCGCCGGTGCCGACGGCAACGTGCTGCAGCAGCACGCCGCGCTGGTGGAGAAGGAGCTGCGCACCATCCCCGGCATCGGCGCGGTGACGAGCTCGTCGAGCCTGGTGCGGCCCGAGCTCATCGTTCGGCCCGACAGCGCCAAGGCCGCCGACCTGGGCGTGACGAGCTCGGCCATCGCCGAGACGCTGCGCATCGCCACCGCCGGCGACTACGACCAGAGCCTGCCCAAGCTCAACCTCAGCCAGCGTCAGGTGCCGATCGTCGTGCGCCTGCCGGCCGAGGCGCGCACCGACCTCGCGCTGCTGGCGCGGCTGCCGGTGCAGGGCACGCACGGGCCGGTGATGCTGGGCAACGTCGCGACGCTGGAGCTGGGCAGCGGCCCGGCCGCCATCGACCGCTACAACCGGCAGCGCAACGTGAACTTCGAGATCGAACTCAACCAGCAGCCGCTGGGCGAGGTGAAGTCGCGCGCGCTGGCGCTGCCCAGCCTGCAGAGCCTGCCGGCCGGCGTGACGCAGACCGAGATCGGCGACGCCGAAGCCATGGGCGAGCTCTTCGCGAGCTTCGGCCTGGCCATGCTCACCGGTGTGCTCTGCATCTACATCGTGCTCGTGCTGCTGTTCAAGGACTTCGTGCAGCCGGCCACCATCCTGGGCGCGCTGGTGCTGTCGATCCCGGGTGCGTTCCTGGCGCTGTACATCACGCACACGGCGATCTCGATGCCCAGCATGATCGGCCTGATCATGCTGATGGGCATCGCCACGAACAACTCGATCCTGCTGATCGACTACGTGATCATGGCGCGGCGCGACCACGGCCTCGGCCGCTTCGAGGCCATCCTTGACGCCTGCCACAAGCGCGCACGTCCGATCGTGATGACCACCATCGCCATGGCCGCGGGCATGCTGCCCATCGCCATCGGCCTGGGCACCGACCCGAGCTTCCGCAGCCCGATGGCCATCGTCGTGATCGGCGGCCTGATCACCAGCACCTTCCTGAGCCTGCTGGTGATCCCTGTGCTGTTCACCTACGTCGACGACGGCATCCAGGTGCTGCAGCGCCTGTTCGGCCGCCGCCCGGCGGCGGCCAGCAAGCCGGAGGCCGCGGTATGAAGCGCCGCCACCTGCTGCAGGGCGCCGCCGTGCTGGCGCTGGGCGCGCCCTGGGTGCTGCGGGCGCAGAGCGGCGAGCGCCCGGCCGCGGCCGGCTTCGAGACGCTGGACCTCGACTGGACCGACGCCACGCGCGGCCGCCCGGTGCCGGTGCGCCTGTACCTGCCGCACCGCGCCGACGCCGGCACGCGCGTGCCGCTGGTGGTGTTCTCGCACGGCATCGGCGGCTCGCGCCGCGGCTACAGCTGGCTGGGCCGCCACGTGGCGGCCCACGGCATCGCCAGCCTGCACCTGCAGCACGTGGGCAGCGACCGCGCCCTGTGGGGCGGCAACCCGTTTGCGCTGGTGGGCCGGCTGCACGACGCCGCGCAGGCCGGCGAGGCGCTGGCCCGCGCGCGCGACTTCCGCTTCGCGCTGGACACGCTGCTGGCCGGCCGCCAGTCTGGCGATCCGGGCACGCGCATCGACGAACGCCGCATCGTCGCCGCCGGCCACAGCTACGGGGCCAACACCACGCTGCTGGTAGCCGGCGCGCGGGTGGCGCCGGATGGCGAGCCGATGGCGCTGGCCGACCCGCGCGTGCGTGCCGCCATCGTGATGAGCGCGCCGCCCTTCTATGGCGAGGCCGAGCCGCGCCGCATCCTCGAGGGCGTGACGGTGCCGTCGCTGCACGTCACCTGCACCGAAGACGTGATCCGCATTCCCGGCTACTGGAGCGGCTTCGAGGACCGGCTGCAGGTGTTCCAGGCCACCGGCAGCACGCGCAAGTGGCTGGCGGTGTACGAGGGCGGCTCGCACAGCATGTTCACCGACCGCGCCGGCACCGGCGGCGCGCTCAACCCGCAGGCCAAGCGCGCGACGCAGGAGCTGGCGCTGGCCTTCCTGCACGGCGTGTTCGACGGCGACGAGGCGGCGCTGGCGCAGTGGCCGCAGCGGCACGCCGGCATCCTGGCGCGCTTCGAGCAGGCCTGAGCGGCGAGATCAGCGCGCCGCCCGCGAGCAGCGCAGGAAGCCGTTGAAGGTGAGGCGGCCGCGCGCGGGGTCGTCGGCGGCGGGCGGCGCGTCGCCGTTGTCGCTGCAGTGGAAGACGCCGCCGTCGTAGACCACGAGCCGGTTCCACGCCGCCGGCACCTGCGCCACGCGCTCGAAGGCGGTGTTGTCGCCCACCTGGTAGCCCGGTGCGATGCCCCAGCGCGCGCTGAAGGCCGCGCCGTCCAGACGCTGGGCGTCGGCGATCAGCTGCGCCGTCTCGGCCGCAGGCAGGCGCGGGCGGTAGAAGCTGGTGCCGCCGAGCGCCGCGTCGTGGAACAGGTACAGCACGCTGGCCGCGATCATCTCGGCCTCGGGCAGGCCTTCGTCGTCGCGGTGGCAGAACCACTGCCGCGGCTGCAGCGCGGCGGCCGGCCGCGTGACCATCGACAGCCGGGCGCTGGCCTGCAGCGTGCGCCGGGCACCGAGCCGGCCCCGCAGGTGCTGCGCGAAGAACTCGGTGAAGCGCGCCAGCACCTGCTCGTTCACCCACAGCTCCAGCCCCGGGTAGGCGTAGGCCGCCGCCGGCTCGAACAGGTGGCGGTACTGCACCGCGAGGTCGACGACGTCGTCGGGGTTCTCCAGCGCGCCGTCGATCACCAGGGCCTCGCGGCCGCCGGGCAGCGGCACGGCCGCGATGCGCGGCCGCGGGTGGAAGCGGGGCAGGTGGCGGGCTTGCATGGCGCGGGATTGTGGGCTGATCGTCACCGTTCGGCGGGGCTGTCAAGCCGGGGGCGATCGCTATGATCCGCCGCCCTCGAACCCGCCCCGACCTTGAACGCACCCGCCTCCCTCAACGACGCCCAGATGCGGGCCGTGCACCACCTGTCGGGGCCCTGCCTGGTGCTGGCCGGCGCCTGATCGGGCAAGACGCGCGTCATCGTGCATAAGATCGCGCGGCTGCTGCAGGCCGGCCTCGCGCCGAAGCAGATCGCGGCGATCACCTTCACCAACAAGGCCGCCGCCGAGATGCGCGAGCGCGCCAAGGCCCTGGTGGGTCCGCGCGCGGCCAAGGACCTGGCCATCAGCACCTTCCACTCGCTGGGTGTGCGCATGCTGCGCGAAAGCGGCGACAAGGTCGGCCTGAAGGAGAACTTCAGCATCCTCGACAGCGACGACGTGCTCAGCGTGCTGCGCGACGCCGGCGGCACCACCGACGCGGCCCTCGCGCGCCGCTGGCAATGGACCATCAGCCTGTGGAAGAACCAGGGCCTGGACGCCGACGCCGCCGAAGGCCAGGCGCAGAACGACGACGAGCGCGTCGCCGCACGCGTGATGAGGCGTTTCCAGGAGCGCCTGACGGCCTACCAGGCGGTGGACTTCGACGACCTGATCGGCCTGCCGCTGGCGCTGCTGCAGCGCGACGCCGAGGCCCGCGAACGCTGGCAGGCGCAGTTCGGCCACGTGCTGGTGGACGAGTACCAGGACACCAACGCCGTGCAGTACGAGCTGATGAAGGCGCTGGTGGGCGACCGGGCCCTGTTCACCGCCGTGGGCGACGACGACCAGAGCATCTACGGCTGGCGCGGCGCCACCATCGAGAACCTGAAGCGCCTGCCCAGTGAGTTTCCGCAGCTCACGGTCATTCCGCTGGAGCAGAACTACCGCAGCACCGGCCACATCCTGCGCGCCGCCAACGCGGTGATCGCGGCCAACCCGAAGATCTACGAGAAGAAGCTGTGGAGCGATCTCGGCGACGGCGAGCCCGTGCGCGTGGTGGAGTGCGACAACGAGGAGCACGAGGCCGAGCGCGCGGTGGCGCGCATCCAGTCGCTCCGGGCCGGCGACGTCGGCCAGGGCGGCGCGGCGAAGCTGGCGGACTTCGCCATCCTCTACCGCGCCAACCACCAGGCGCGGGTGTTCGAGCAG
>JAIXTY010000284.1 GCA_027483705.1 Rubrivivax sp. | reverse complement strand
GTGGTGCTGACCGGCGGCAGCGAGACCAGCCGCGACCTGCCGGTGCCGGGCCGTGACCTGGACGGCGTGCACTTCGCGATGGAGTTCCTGCCGCAGCAGAACAAGGTCGTGGCCGGCGACAAGCTGAAGAAGCAGATCCGCGCCGACGGCAAGCACGTCATCGTCATCGGCGGCGGCGACACCGGCAGCGACTGCGTGGGAACCAGCAACCGCCACGGCGCCGCCAGCGTGACGCAGTTCGAACTGATGCCGCAGCCGCCCGAAGAAGAGGACAAGCCGCTGACCTGGCCCTACTGGCCCACCAAGCTGCGCACCAGCTCCAGCCACGAAGAAGGCTGCGAGCGCACCTTCGCCATCGCCACCAAGGAGTTCGTCGGCGGCACCGGCAAGGACAAGGGCCGTGTCGTCGGCCTGAAGACCGTGCATGTGCAATGGCAGGGCGGCAAGATGGTCGAGCTGCCCGGCACCGAGAAGGAATGGAAGGCCGACCTCGTGCTGCTGGCCATGGGCTTCACGGCGCCGGTCACCACCGTCCTCGACGCCTTCGGCGTGGCGCGCGACAACCGCGGCAACGCCAAGGCCACCACCGAGTCGGCCGGCGCCTACCGCACCAACGTCGACAAGGTCTTCGCCGCCGGCGACATGCGCCGCGGCCAGAGCCTGGTGGTGTGGGCCATCCGCGAAGGCCGCCAGGCCGCGCGCGCGGTGGACGAGTTCCTGATGGGTGCGAGCACGCTGCCGCGTTGACCGTGCGGTCGTCCCGGTGCTGGCCGGGCACCGGATCACTGTAGCGACGAAGGGGGCCGCGGAGCGCTCAGGACTGTCCTGAGGGCCTGCGGCGCCGCCCTAGGCACGCGCGCCATCATGAGCGGCCCATACGACTGCGCCAGCACGGCGATCACGCTGGCGCCCTTGCCCGGGCCCGGGCCCGGGACCTGCGTTCCTTGGCTCGCGATCCTGGCCGACGCGACGGGCCTGCCCCCGTTCACGGCGGGCCGACGAGGTGCATCACCTCGCGGCCCTGATCGTGCGACTTGTCGACCTCGATGCCGCGGAACGCCGCGCCGACGGCCGGCCGTCCATGCTGCGGTAGCCCCCGTTCGCACCCGTGTCACGGCACTTCATCGGCCCGAAACATCCGGGTTTGCCCTGCATGCCACAATCTGCGCCGCTGGTGCCCGGCCCGGGCACGCCCACGGCAAACCCTTGTTCGACAACCCCTTCATCGAGATCGATCACGTCACGTTCGGGTATGACAACACCCGCACGATCCTCTCCGACGTGTCGCTGAAGTTCCCGCGCGGCAAGGTCACCGCCATCCTCGGTGGCTCGGGCTGCGGCAAGACGACGCTGATGCGGCTGATCGGCGGCGTGCACGCCGCCGACAAGGGCCGCGTGGTGTTCGACGGCGAGGTGCTGGACACCCGCAACCCCGAGCAGCTGTTCCGCGTGCGCCGTCGGCTGGGCATGCTGTTCCAGTTCGGCGCGCTGTTCACCGACCTCACGGTGTTCGACAACGTCGCGTTCCCGATGCGCGAGCACACGAAGCTCCCGGAATCGATGATCCGCGACCTCGTCCTGATGAAACTCAATGCCGTGGGCCTGCGGGGCGCGGCCCAGCTGCGCATCTCCGAGGTGAGCGGTGGCATGGCGCGGCGCATCGCGCTGGCCCGCGCCATCGCGCTGGACCCCGAGCTGATCATGTACGACGAGCCCTTCGCGGGCCTCGACCTCATCAGCATGGGCGTGGCCGCCAAGCTGATCCGCACGCTCAATGACGCCACCGGCGCCACCAGCCTGGTCGTCAGCCATGACGTGCCGGAGTGCATGGCCATCAGCGACTGGGTCATCCTGCTGGCCAACCAGGGCCGCGTCGTCGCCCAGGGCACGCCGAAGGACCTGATGGACAGCCGCGATCCCGAGACGCGCCAGTTCGTGCGCGGCGAGCCCGACGGCCCGGTGAAGTTCCACTTCCCGGCGCGCGAGCTGGCCGAGGACTTCCTGCCATGAGCCCGGCGGCCTCGATCCAGCGCCTGGGGGCCTGGACGCTGGAGCAGATGCGCGGCTGGGGCCACGCGGCCTACTTCGTGCTCGACCTGCTGCGCGTGCTGCCGCAGTCGCTGCGCCGCTTCGGGCTGGTGGTGGGCCAGATCTACGCCATCGGCAACCGCTCGCTGATCATCATCTGCGCCTCGGGCCTGGCCGTGGGCTTTGTGCTGGCGCTGCAGATGTACTACGCGCTCGTGACCTTCGGCGCCACCGAGACCATGGGCCTGATCGTCAACCTGGCGCTCGTGCGCGAGCTCGGGCCGGTGGTGGCGGCGCTGCTGTTCGCGGGCCGCGCGGGCACCTCGCTGACGGCCGAGATCGGCCTCATGAAGGCGGGCGAGCAGATCTCGGCGATGGAGCTGATGGCCATCGACCCGCGCGCCCGGGTGCTGGCGCCGCGCCTGCTGGGTGGCGTGATCTCGATGCCCATCCTGGCCGTCCTGTTCTCGGCCGTGGGCATCATTGGCGCCTGGATCGTGGCGGTGCTGCTGATCGGGGTCGACGCCGGCAACTTCTGGTCGATCATGCAGACGCGCGTGGACGTGCTGCGCGACGTCGGCAACGGCATCGTGAAGGCCTTCGTCTTCGGCGTCATCTGCACGCTGGTGGCCCTGTACCAGGGCTACGAAACCGAAGCCACGCCCGAGGGCGTGGCATACGCGACGACACGCACCGTCGTGATCTCGTCGCTGTGGGTGCTGGGCATGGACTTCGTGCTCACGGCGCTGATGTTCTCGACGCCCTGACCGGGGCGCCGAACCACTCTGGGAGAACCCATTCATGGGACGCAAGGGAATCGAGACGCTGGTGGGCCTGTTCGTGCTGCTGGGGCTGGCGGGCGTCGTGTTCCTCGCGCTGCAGGCCGCCAACCTCGGCAGCAGCGGCGGCGGCGCCACCTACAGCGTGCAGGCGCGCTTCGACAACATCGGTGGCCTGAAGCCGCGCGCCCCGGTGCGCGTGGCGGGCGTCACCGTGGGCCGCGTCAAGAGCATCGGCGTCGACGCCAAGACCTTCCAGGGCGTGGTCACGCTCGACATCGAGAAGGCCTACGCCTTCCCGAAGGACACCGCCGCCAAGATCCTCACCTCCGGCCTGCTGGGCGACCAGTACATCGGCCTGGAGCCCGGCGGTGACGACAAGAACCTCGCGGCCGGCGACACCATCGCGCAGACGCAGAGCGCCGTGGTGCTGGAGAACCTGATCGGCCAGTTCCTGACCAGCCGCGCCGACAGCGCCGGCACCGCCGCGTCCGGAGCCAGCCCGTGAGCCGCATGCGCGCCATCACCGCGCCGGCCGTGCTGGTGCTGGCCCTGGCGCTGGGTGGCTGCGCCACCACTGGCAGCACGCCGAGCCCGGGCGATCCTTGGGAGGGCTTCAACCGCAAGGTGTTCGCCTTCAACGAGGCCGTGGACGACGCCGTGCTGCGCCCCGTGGCCGAGGCCTACCGCGACCGCGTGCCGCAACTCGTGCGCACCGGCGTGTCCAACGTGCTGGGCAACCTCGGCGACCTGTGGTCGGCGGCGAACCACTTCCTGCAGGGCAAGGGCCAGAGTGGCCTCGAGCAGGGCATGCGCTTCCTGACGAACACGCTCTTCGGCCTGGGCGGCCTGCTCGACCCGGCCTCGGAGATGGGCCTGAAGCGCCAGTCCGAGGACTTCGGCCAGACGCTGGGCCGCTGGGGTGTCGGCCCCGGACCCTACCTCGTGCTGCCGCTGCTGGGCCCGAGTTCGCTGCGCGACGGCGTCGGCCGCATCCCCGACACCGCCGCGTCGCCCTCGAACCTGCTCGACGACAGCCGCGCCGGCCTGGCCTACACGCTGGTGAACGCCGTCGACACGCGCGCCGCGCTGCTCGGCGTCACCGGCCTGGCCGACCAGGTGTCGCTCGACAAGTACAGCTTCTTCCGCCAGGCCTACCTGTCGCGCCGCAAGGATGCGGTCTACGACGGCGCGGCACCGGCCGAGGTGTTCGAGGACATCGGCGACGACCCGCCGCCCGCCGCGCCGGCCCGGCCCGCGTCCGCCCCGCGGCCGGCCACCCGTTGAGGGGTCGGCGGCGAGGCGCCTTCGCGCGTTGAAGCCTTGTCGGTGATTGTTTCGCCCGCCCCGCGGGTGCCTGAGAGAGAGAAAGGACTGCCGTGTTCACCACCTTCCGCCGCCTCGTCGCCTCGAGCCTGCTGCTCGCCGCGGGCGCCGTGTTCGCATCCGGCCCGGCCCCGGACGCGCTGATCCGTCAGGTCTCGACCGAGGTCCTCGACGTCGCCAAGACCGACAAGGCCATCCAGGCCGGCGACATCGCCAAGGTCGCAGCACTGGTCGAGAACAAGGTCATGCCGCACGTGGACTTCGAGGTCATCACGCGCTCGGCCGTGGGCCCGCAGTGGCGCAACGCCAGTGCCGAGCAGCGCACGCGGCTGCAGGCCGAGTTCAAGCTGCTGCTGATCCGCGTCTACTCCGGCGCGCTGGCGCAACTCAAGGACCAGGCCGTCGAGATCACGCGCACGCAGCCCGTGCAGGGCAGCACGCAGGTCATCGTGCAGTCCGAGGTGCGTGGCAAGGGCGAGCCCATCAAGCTGGACTACCGCCTCGACAAGCGCGGCGAGGCCTTCAAGATCATCGACGTCAACGTCGGCGGCCTGTGGCTGGTGCAGAACTACCGCACGCAGTTCGCGCAGGAGCTCACCAAGGGCGGCATCGACGGCCTGATCGGCGCGCTGGCGGAGCGCAACAAGGGCTCGAAGAGCTGATGGACGCCGCCTTCACGCTGCCGGCCGACGCCACCATCGACACGGCAGCGGCGCTCGCCGCACAACTGCCGGCGCAGGTGCGCGCCGGCAGCGGCGTGCTGCAGGTCGACGCCTCGGCACTCACGGCGTCGGACAGCGCCACGATCGCGCTGCTGCTGGAGGCCCGCCGCCAGGCCCAGGCCGCCGGCCGCGGCTTCGAGGTGCACGGCGCCCCGCCCAAGCTGGTGGAGCTGGCGCGCCTCTATGGGGTCGACGGGCTGCTGGCGCTGGTGCCGTCGGCCTCGGCATCACCCGCGGCCGCGTCATAGGCCGCCGCGCCCGGCGCGCTGACATAGCGCCGCTCGCGCAGATTCTTCTTGATCGCCTGCAGCGCGGGCCGCAGCCGGCCCGAGCCCAGCCGCAGCGCCACGCCGGTGGTGAGGATGTCGACGATCATTAGGTGCAGCAGGCGCGACACCATCGGGCTGTAGCGGTCGGCGTCTTCCGGGTGGTCGGCCGCCAGCAGGATGCCGCTGGCGCCGGCCAGGCGGCTGTCCAGGGCCAGCGGTGAGCCGCTCGCGGTGATGGTGATGACGGTGGCGCCACGCCGCCGCGCGATGTCGGCCACGTCGAGCAGGTCGCGGCTGCGGCCGGAGTTGCTGATGACCACGGCCACGTCGCCCGGCTTGAGCATGGTCGCGCTCATCACCTGCACGTGGCTGTCGCTGACGGCGTGTGCGTTGACGCCGAGACGGAAGAACTTGTGCTGCGCGTCCTGCGCCACGATGCCGGAGTTGCCGACGCCGTAGAACTCGATGCGCGCGCCCTCGTGGCTGCGGCGCCCGGCCTCGGCCAGCACGGCGATGGCCCGCTCGACGCTCTGGTGGGCTGCGGCGTTGCGGTAGCGCAGCAGGGCCGCCACCGCGTTGTCGACGACCTTCACGACGATGTCGCCGGCCTTGTCGTCGTCGTCGACCGAGCGGTGCACGAAGGGCACACCTTCGTTCACGCTGCCGGCGAGCTTGAGCTTGAAGTCGGCCAGGCCGTCGTAGCCGACGCTGCGGCAGAAGCGCACGACCGTGGGCTTGCTGACGTGCGCGCGCTCGGCCAGCTCGACCACCGGCAGCGTGGCAAAGCTGCGCGGATCGGCCAGCAGCCGCCGGGCCCCGCGCTGCTCGGCCGGCGGCAGCGCGGGGATGGAGGCGCGGATGCGGTCGAGCATGGGGCCGTCAACGCGCCAGCGCGCTCACTGTTCCTCGGCCCAGGCGCAGCCGTCGCGCGCCACCAGCGCGCTGGCGGCCGCGGGGCCCCAGCTGCCGGCGGTGTAGGGGCGCGGGCCGACGGTGTCGCTGCCCCAGGCGTGCAGCACCGGCTCGACCCAGCGCCAGGCCTGCTCCTGCTCGTCGCTGCGCACGAACAGGTTCAGGCGGCCGGCGATGGCGTCCATCAGCAGCCGCTCGTAGCCGCCGACGCGGTCGCTCGGGAAGGCCTTGTCGAAGTCGAGGTCCAGGCTCACCGGGTACAGCAGCTCCTGCCCGCTGCTGGCCGCGCCGCCGCCCTTGGCGGCCAGCAGGTGCAGTTCCAGGCCGTCTTCGGGCTGCAGCTTGATGACGAGCTTGTTGGCGCGCCGCGTGCCCGGGAAGATGGGGTGCGGCACCTCGCGGAAGTTGACGACGATCTGCGCGTCGCGCGCCGGCATGCGCTTGCCGGTGCGCAGGTAGAAGGGCACGCCGGCCCAGCGCCAGTTCTGCACCTCGGTGCGCAGCGCGACGAAGGTCTCGCAGGCGCTGCCCGCGGGCACCTTCTCTTCCTCGAGGTAGCCCTTCACCTTCTGCCCGCCCACGGTGCCGGCCTTGTACTGGCCGCGCACGACGTCGCGCGCCACCGACTCGGCCGTGAAGGGCTTGAGCGAGCGCAGCACCTTCAGCTTCTCGTCGCGGATGGCGTCGGCATCGCTGGTCGACGGCGGCTCCATCGCGATCATCGTCAAGAGCTGCAGCGCGTGGTTCTGCACCATGTCGCGCAGGGCGCCGGTGCGGTCGTAGAAGTCGCCGCGCGAGCCGACGCCGATGCTCTCGGCCAGCGTGATCTGGATGTTGGCGATGCTCTCGCGGCGCCACAGCGGCTCGAACAGGGCGTTGCCGAAGCGCAGCGCCATCAGGTTCTGCACCGCGGGCTTGCCGAGGTAGTGGTCGATGCGCAGCGCCTGCTCCTCGGTGAAGGCGGCGCGCACGACGCGGTTGATCTCGCGGGCGCTCTTCAGGTCGTGGCCGAGCGGCTTCTCGAGCACCACGCGCATGTGCGGTGCGTTCAGGCCGGCGCTGCCGAGCTGCTCGCAGATCACCGGGAACAGGTGCGGGCTGGTGGCCAGGAACAGCACCACGGTGTCGGCGCCGCGCTCGTCGACCCAGGCCTTCAGGCCTCGGTAGTGCTCGGGCTGGGAGAGGTCCATGCGCCGGTAGTGCAGCATCTCGGCGAAGCGCGTGTACTCCTCGTCGCTGGGCTGCTTGGCCTCGTCGACGCCGGCGAACTTCTCGCGGATGTAGTTCCGGTACTCGGCGTCGCTGCGCTCGTCGCGCGCCACCGCCAGGATGCGCCCGCCCTCGGGCAGCTTGCCGTGGCGGAAGGCCTGGAACAGCGCGGGCATCAGCTTGCGCCAGGTGAGGTCGCCGGTGCCGCCGAAGAGGACGAGGTCGAAGGACATGGGCTTGTAATAAAGTTACCTTGGCGATGATGCCCATGTTTCATCGCCGGGTCAACGCGGCCGCGCCAAGCAGAAGGGGCCCCGCAGGGCCCCTTGGTACGGCAGCGCAGGAGCAGCGCGTCAGTGGGCCTGGCGGCGCAGCAACGCGGCGGCCGCGCCGGCGGCCAGCACCAGCGTCAGCGGCGACGGCGTCGGCACCGAGGTCGTGGTGGTGACGTTCGTGAACACGAAGGCGAGGTCGTTGTAGTTGAAGTCGCCGCCACCGCGAAGGTCTTCGAACGCGACGTAGGTGCCACCCGGGATGGAGGTGTCGCCGGCGAAGTCGGTCGAGTAGACGTGGTTCACGCCGTCGCTGTTCATGCTCTTGTCCGAGTACCACGGGCCGACGGTACCGGGCGACAGGTTCACCATCTTGAAGACGATCACGTCACCGGCCGTCACGGTGCCCAGGTCGAGGTACGAGCCGTAGCCCGAGGTCTTGTTGTTCAGGCCCTGAATGCCCGTGGCGGTGCCGTTGACCAGCATCGTGAGCTCGTTCGTGTACGCGGCCGTGGCGCCGGCGAAGAAGTAGGCGCCGATGGAACCCGTGGACGACGCCGTGAAGGTGTACAGCACCGAGTTCTCGGTGCCGCCGCTGGGATACGGAATCGTCCCGGCCTGGGCGGTGAACGCGGCCAGGGCCAGGGCCGCGGCGGCGGCGATGCGGGTGGTGTCGATGCGCATGATCAGAAATCCTCCGTGTGGTGGGCAATTGAGCAAGCCTCACGCCAGGGGACAAAACCTGCGGCAAAACAAGGGCTTGCGCCGCGAGGACCTCGCTGTGCGGCACCACCTGTCATCCGTTCCGACACCGGGTAGACCCGGTGCTCAGCGGCCGTGCGCCGCCGCCAGCGCCTGCTCCAGATCGGCGATCAGGTCGCCCACGTCCTCCAGGCCCGTGGAAAGCCGCAGCAGGTCCGGCGGCGCGGGCGTGCCGGCGCCTTCGACGCTGGCCCGGTGCTCGATCAGGCTCTCGGTGCCGCCCAGCGAGGTGGCGCGCTTCCAGATGGCCGTCTTCGCGGCCACGGCGATGGCGGCGGCTTCACCGCCGCGTGCCCGGATCGACAGCATGCCGCCGAAGCCGCCCGTCATCTGCCGCGCCGCGACCTCGTGGCCCTGGCAGCGGGGCAGCCCCGGGTACAGCACCTCGGCCACCAGCGGGTGGCTCTCGAAGTGCCGCGCGATGGCCATCGCCGAGACGCTGGCCGCGCGCACGCGCAGGTGCAGCGTGCGCAGGCCGCGCACCAGCAGCCAGGCCTCGAAGGAGCCCAGCGTGCCGCCCACCTGCGCGCGCACCTTGCGCACCCGCTGCCAGTACGGCGAGTCTTCACGCGTCACCAGCACGCCGGCGATGACGTCGCTGTGGCCGTTGAGGTACTTGGTGGCCGCGTGCATCACCACGTCGGCGCCCAGCGCCAGCGGCTTCGTCAGCAGCGGCGTGGCCACCGTGCTGTCCACCGCCAGCAGCGCGCCGGCGGCATGGGCCAGGCGGGCCGTCTCGGCGATGTCGGTCACGGTCCACAGCGGGTTGGCCGGCGTCTCGATCCACACCAGCGCCGTCTTTCCAGGCCGCAGCGCCGCGGCCACGGCCGCCGGGCTCGTCATGTCGATCAACTCGACGTGCAGGCCCCACTCGGTGGCGAAGTTCATCAGCCAGTTGCGCAGGCTCCAGTACATGACCTTGGGCGCCAGCACGTGGTCGCCGGGCTTCAGCGCCTGGAACACCGCCGTGGCCGCGGCCATGCCGCTGGCGAACAGCAGCGCCTGGTGGCCGCCTTCGAGCGTGTTGATCACGGCCTCGGCCTGGTCGAAGGCCGGGTTGTCGGCGCGTGCGTAGATGCGGCCGCTGCGGTACTGGTTGTCCTCGTCGCGCAGGTAGGTGGTGCTCACGTGCAGCGGCGGGATCACGGCGCGTGTGCGCTCGTCGATCCAGCCCAGGGCCTGCGCGGCCACGGTGTCGGGATGGTGGGTCTTGTCGCTCATGGTCCGGGGTTCATTTCTGGAAGGCGCCGGGCGACCAGCGGGTGCGGCGATCGGCCGGCGGGTCGAGCGGCTTGCGGCCGGCCGACCAGTCGTACTCGGCGCGCGGCGCGAGGTCGGGGCCGGCCGGGGGCAGGCGCGGGTCCACGCCCGCGCCCCGCAGGCCGGACGCCGGCGGCAGCTCGAAGGCGTAGGTGTCGACGTCGGCGAGCGAGCGCCGCAGCGCGTGCTCGTTGCCCTCGAAGCGGCCCTCGTTGGTCCATTCGAACAGGCCGCCGCCGACAAGGAGGTTGTTGACGGCCACCACCTCGACGCCCGGCGGCAGCTTCGCGCGGTGCACGCGCATGAACCACGCCGGCGTCCAGCCGTGGTTGATGAAGGTGTTGTGCGCCACGTGCAGGCGGTTGACGTCCCAGGCGCCGTCCTCGCTGCCGTAGGACAGCATCACCGGGTTCTGCGTGTCGGCGCCCTGCCCGATGACGTTGCCCAGGACCGTGGCGATGCCGCCCTGGGCGATGTCGATCTCCAGGCTGGCACCGCCGCGCATGCCGTCGTGGATGAAGTTGTAGGTGATGCGGTTCTCGCGCGCCCGGGTCTTGAGCAGGTGGCCCTCGAAGCCCTGCTGGAAGCGCGTGCCGCTGACGCTGAACAGGCCGATGCGGCCGATGCTCACCAGATGGTGCAGCCCGCCCACGACCTTGGGCGCCAGCCCGAAGACGCTGTGCTCGACGGTGATCTCGGCCTTGGCGTCGTTCAGCGCGACGAGGCCGTGCTCGTTGTCGAAGAAGCCGCAGCGGCGGATCGTCAGCCGGCCGCCCTCCTGCCGCACGGCCGCGCCGGCGCCCTCGACGCTGCGGGCGCCGCGGAACTCCAGGTCCTCGAGCAGCACCTCGCCGCCGCGCACGATCCACATCGCGTGGCCGGCCATCGGCTTGGTGTCGCCCTGCACCCGCGCGAGCTCGCCACCACGCAAGCCGCGGATCGTGAGGCGGCGGTTCTCCAGCACCACGCGCTCGGTGTAGGTGCCCGGCATCAGCTCGATCACGTCGCCGTCGGCCGCGCGGCGCAGCGCCTCGGGCAGCGCCATCGCGGCGCCGGCCGGGCCGACGAGCCAGACCTTCGGCGCCGCCACAGCCGGCGCCGGCAGCGCGGTGGCGACGGTGGCCGCGGGTTCGGCCGGCGTCGGTGCGGCCAGCAGGGCCGTCGACATCAGCGCGGCGAGCGCCAGCACGGGCAGCGTGCGGGCCAATCGGGTCATCGGGGTCATCGGTGCATGAGCGGAAACTGCGCGAGAGAGTATCTCCGCGCCACGGGGTGCAGCCCCCGCGATCGCGGAGGTCGGCGCGCCGGGCCCGGCGTTCAGAACGGCACCTCGATCAGCGTGTCGCGCCAGCGCAGCGTGGCGGCCCTCGGGGCCAGCTTCACCAGCACCAGGCCGGGCTGCAGGCTGTCGCCCTCGCGCAGCACCTGGCCGTCGAGCACGACGAAGCGCGAGCCGGCCTGCTCGGACCAGACCGAGCCGCTCACCGCCAGCGGCGGCAGCTCGCGGCGCTGCTCGGGCGGCAGCTCGGCCAGGCGCCGCACCTGGGTGACGATGGGGGCCGGCGGCGCGGCTGTTGTGGGCGCGGGAGGCGGAGCCGTCGTCGGCATGGGCGACGGCATGGGCATGGGTGTCGGCACCGTGCCGCGGGCGGACGGTGGCGCGGGCACCGGTGCCGCGGGCGCGGCCGGCGGCGCGGACACGACCACCGGCAAGGCCGGCGGCGGCGTGGCGGCGGCGGGCCCCACCACCGCCACGTGCGGCGTGGCCGCCGGCACCACGGCCGCGGCCGGTGGCAGCGGAGCCGGCCAGACCCACCACGTCACGGCAGCCGCCGCGGCCAGCGCACCAGCCGCGGCGAACACGGGCGCGCCGCGTTGCGCCGGGCCCCCGGCGCCAGCCTCGGGCCGCGGCGACGCGGCGGGCACGTGCAGGCCCGGCACGCGGCCCCGCTGCCGCTCGGCCTCGGCCTTGCGCAGGGCGTCGAGAATCAGCGACATGCTCAGCGCCCCCCGCCCAGGCGCGGCTCGTCCAGCCCCGCCGTGCGCGACAGCAGCATCAGCGTCAGCGGCCCGGCCTGGCCGTCGACCGGCAGGCCCTGCAGGCGCTGGAAGGCCGACACCTGCTCGGCAAAGGGGGCGTCGCGCGGGCCGGGCAGCACCGCCGCGAGCTGAGGCGCCGCCCAGCGGCGTGCCGCCGGCTGGCCGGGTGCACCCGGCTCCCAGCCCGGCGGCGCCCGCCAGAAGGTGGCGAACTCGCCGCGCCAGGCCGCCGCCAGCGCGGGCAGCGAGAGCCGCTGCTGCGCGCGCCCGCCCTGCAGCGTGGCGGCCTCGTCGTCGAGCGCCACCAGCAGCACGAGCCGGCGCGAGCCGGCGCTGTCGGGCAGCACCAGCAGCACCGGGCGGTCGAGCGTGCGCAGCAGGCCCAGGCTGCCGACGCCGCTGCTGCGGAAGCAGGCCAGGCCGGCCAGGCGGGCCGCCACGCAGGGATCGCCCTCGCCGATGGCGACGTTCCAGCGCAGCGCCAGTTCGCGCCAGGCCTGCGCCTCGTCGGCCAGCGCGATGCCGCGCAGCGCGGTGGGGTCGTCAGATGGGGCCGGGGTGCTGGGCGCCGTCGCCATGACCGGCGCCGAGGCCGGCGCCATCGCCGGCGCCGAGGCCGGCGCGGGCACCACGACTGGCGCGCTGGCCGACGGCGTGCCCGCCGGCAGAGCCACCGGCGAAGCCGGCAGCGGCGGCGCCGGCCACGCGACCCAGAGCGCCGCGCCGGTCAGCAGCAGCAAGCCCAGGCCCGCCGCCACCGGCCACCACGCGCGCGCCGGGCCGCGGGCCGAGCGGCGGTCGAACACCTCCTCGGCGGCCCGCTCCACCAGGGCCCGGCCCACCTGTCGTCGGCCCTGGCCGTAGGCGCCCAGAAGCGCACGGTCGGCCAGCAGGTTGATGCGGCGCGGCACGCCACCCGTCAGGCGGTGCAACGCCTGCAGGGCCGCACGGTCGAAGGGCGGCGGCCCCTGCAGGCCGGCGACGCCCAGCCGGTGCTCGACGTAGTGCCGCGTCTCGGCGGCGTCGAGCGGGCCGAGGTGGTATCGCGCCACGACACGCTGCGCCAGCTGCTCCAGCGACGCGAGGCGCTCGCGCAGCTCGGGCTGGCCGATGAGCACGATCTGCAGCAGCTTGCGCTCGGCCGTCTCCAGATTGGTGAGCAGCCGCAGCTGCTCCAGCAGCGCGGGCTCGAGCGCCTGCGCCTCGTCGATGACCACCAGCGCCTGCCGGCCTTCGGCGTGCACCTGCAGCAGGAAGCGGTTGAGCGCATCGATGTGCGCCTTGGCGCTGTCGCGCTCGGCGCCTTGCAGCGGCGGCAGGCCGAACTCGCCGAGCAGCGTCTGCAGCAGCTCCAGCGCGCTGAGCTGCGGGTTGAAGACATAGGCCACCACGCAGCCCGCCGGCAGCTGCTCGAGAAAGCCGCGGGCGATGGTGGTCTTGCCGGCGCCGATCTCGCCCGTCAGCAGCACGAAGCCACCACCGCCGCGCACGCCGTACAGCAGGTGCGCCAGCGCCTCGCGGTGGCGCTCGCTCATGAACAGGAAGTGCGGATCGGGCGCGAGTGAAAACGGCTCGCGCGACAAGCCGAAGTGCGCCGCGTACATGGGCGCGGAGGATAGCGGTGCCCCGTGACGCCCCGCGGCGCCTCAGGCGCGGCTGGAGCGCGCCTCCTGCAGCGCGTGCAGCGTGATCTTGCGCACCTCGAGCTTGCTGTGCTCGATGTGGCTCTTGAGCAGCATCTGCGCCGCGTCGGTCTTGCGCTGGATGACGGCGCGCAGGATCTTGGCGTGCTCCGCATACGTGGCGTCGATGCGGTCGCCGCGCGTGAAGTCGAGCCGGCGCACGATGCGGATGCGCTCCGTCACCTCGCGGTGCACGCGGCTGATCTCCACGTTGCCGGCCGCCGCCACCAGCTGCGCGTGGAAGCGCTCGTCGAGCTCGCCCACCGCGCGGCCATCGCCCAGGCGCTCGGCCGCCGGCACCAGCCACACGTCCTTCAGCGCCTGCAGCTCGGGGGGCTGCTCGCTCATCTGGGCCAGGCGCGCCAGACTCGCGGTCTCCAGCACGATGCGCAGGTCATAGATCTGGTCGATGCGCGCGAAGTCGATGGGCTTGACGGTCCAGCCGGTCTTGGCCTCGACCTCCAGGAAGCCCTCGTTGCGCAGGCGGAACAGCGCCTCGCGCACCGGCGTGCGGCTCATGCCCAGGCGGTGCGCAATCTCCAGCTCGCTGGCGCGCTCGCCGGGCAGCCAGAGAAAGTCGTGCAGCTCGGCCTTGAGCTGGATGTAGGCCTGCTCGGCCAGGGCGACACGGGGGGCGGGTTCGGCCATGCGCTCCATCATGTCGCAAAGTGGCAGGCCGCCATGTGCGGGCCGCGCATCACCTGCGGCGGGGCCTCGCGGCCGCAGCGGTCTTCGCCGCGCGGGCAGCGGCCGTGGAAGCGGCAGGCGTCCTTGGGCGGGTCGATGGGGCTCGTCAGCTCGCCGTTGAGCCGGATGCGCGGGCCCTGGCCCGGGATGGCCGACACCAGCGCCTGCGTGTAGGGGTGGCGCGGCGCGCGGAACACCTGCTCGCTGGGGCCGAACTCCACCAGCTTGCCCAGGTACATCACGGCCACCTGCTCGGTGAGCAGGCGCACGACGTTGAGGTCGTGGCTCACGAAGAGGCAGCTCAGGCCCAGCTCGCGCCGCAGCCGCGCCAGCAGTTGCAGCACCACCGCCTGCACCGAGACATCCAGCGCCGCGGTGGGCTCGTCCAGGATCAGCAGGCGCGGCTTCACCGCCAGCGCCCGCGCGATGCCCACGCGCGCCTTCTGCCCGCCCGACAGCTGGTGCGGGTAGCGCTGCAGCAGCTCCAGCGGCAGGCCCACCTGCGTGGCCACCTCGTCCACCCGCGCCGCGGCCTCGGCACCGCGCAGGCCGCTCAGCAGCGCCAGCGGCTCGGCGATGGTCTCGCGCGCCGTGAAGCGCGGGTTCAGGCTGTCGGTGGGGTCCTGGAACACCATCTGGATCTGCGCCCGGCGCGGGTCGCGCGCGAACTTCAGCGCCGGCGTGGCGGCCAGGTCGTCGCCGTCGAACACGATGCGGCCGTCGCTGGCATCGTGCAGCCGTGCCAAGAGGCGCACCAGCGTGCTCTTGCCGCAGCCCGACTCGCCCACCAGGCCCACGCTCTCGCCGGGCGCGATGGCAAAGGACACGTCGTCCACCGCGTGCAGCAGCGAGCCGCGGGCGCCCTGCACGGGATAGCGCTTGTGCAGCCGTTCGATGCTCAGAAGCGGGCGCTCAGCCATGGGCGGCCTCCGTCGGCGCGGGCGCCGTCGTCGCATCGACCGGGAACCAGCAGGCCACCGCGTGCGCGGCCAGCGGGTCCAGGCGCGGCGTCTCGGTGCGGCAGCGCTCGGTGGCGCGCGGGCAGCGCTCGGCAAAGCGGCAGGCCGGCAGGTCGCCGCGGCGCAGGTCGGGCAGGTTGCCGGGCACGGGCTGCAGTGCGTCGATGTGGCCGCCGCTGCCCGGCGTGCTGCTGATGAGCCGCTGCGTGTAGGGGTGCCGCGGGGCGGCGAACAGCGTCCTTGCCGGCGCCGCCTCCACCGCGTGGCCGGCGTGCATGACGACGATGCGGTCGCAATAGTCGGCAGCCAGCGCCAGGTCGTGCGTGATGAACAGCGTGGCCATCTCGCGCTCGCGCGCCAGCGAGGTGATCAGGTCCATCACGCCGGCCTGCGTGGTGACGTCCAGGCCCGTGGTGGGCTCGTCGGCCACCAGCAGGCTCGGCCGGCAGGCCAGCGCCAGCGCGATCATCACGCGCTGGCACATGCCACCGCTCAGCTCGAAGGGGTAGGCCTTCACGCGGCGCTCGGGGTCGGCGATGGCCACCTCGCGCAGCGCCTGCACCGCGCGCTGCTTGAGGCTCTGGCCGAGGTCGGCGCCCCGGGCCACGGCATGCCGGCGCAGCACGTCCTCGATCTGCCGGCCCACCGGGCGGATGGGGTTCAGCGCCGTGCGCGGGCTCTGGAAGATCATGCCGATCTCGCGGCCGCGCAGATCGGCCAGCGTGGCTTCGTCGGCCTTCAGCAGGTCGAGGCCGCCGAACATCGCGGTGCCGCCGGTCACGCGGGCGGCGCGGTCGCTGATGCCCAGCAGCGCGTAGCTCAGCACGCTCTTGCCCGAGCCGCTCTCGCCGACGAGGCCGACGATCTCGCCCTTCCTCAGCGTGAGGTCGATGCCCTGCAGAGCGCTCACCGTGCCGTTGCGCGTGCGGAACTCCAGGCCGAAGTCGCGCACCTCCAGCAGGGGCGGCTGGCCGTTGGCGCTCATGTCCGCCTCCGCGGGTCGAAGATGTCGCGCAGCGCGTCGCCCAGCAGGTTGAAGGTGAACACCGCCAGCATCAGCATGGCGCCCGGGAACAGCGCCACCCACCACTCGCCGCTGACGATGAACTGCGCGCCCTCGGCGACCAGGATGCCCCACTCGGGATCGGGCGGGCGCACGCCCAGGCCGATGAAGCTCAGCCCCGCGGCATTGAGGATGGCCCAGCCCATGTTCAGGCTCAGCTGCACCATGGCCGGCGGCAACGCGTTCGGGAACAGGTGCACGGCCAGGATGCGCCAGTCGCTGTTGCCCGACAGGCGCGCCGCCTCCACCCAGCCGGCGTTGCGCCGCACGTTGGCCTCGGCCCGCGCCACGCGGATGTAGAACGGCAGGTTGATCACCACCGTGGCCAGCACGATGTTGCCCACGGTGTTGCCCAGGGCCGCGACGATGCCCATGGCCAGCACGAAGAGGGGGAAGGCCATGATGGTGTCGGCCAGCCGCGAGATGATGCGGTCCCACCAGCCGCCGAAGAAGCCCGCCGCCAGGCCCAGCGGCATGCCGATGACGAAGCTGGCGGCCACCGCGCTGACAGCGATGCCGAGATCCAGCCGCGTGGCCACGATCACACGCGAGAAGATGTCGCGGCCCAGCGCGTCGGTGCCGAACCAGTGCTGGGCCGACGGCGGCTGCAGCGCCACCGCCGCGTTGCTGGCCAGCGGGTCGTAGGGCACGATGTAGGGGCCGATGAGAGCCAGCACGACCAGCAGCGTGAACATCATCGCGGCGAGCAGCGTGATGGGGTTCTCGCTGAGCACGTGCCGCGCGTGGCCCAGCGTCGTCGTGGTTCCGGCGGCGCTCATGCGCTCACCTCCACGCGCGGGTCGATCAGCACGTACAGCACGTCCACCAGCAGGTTCAGCAGCACGAAGAGGATGCCCATCACCAGCACGAAGCCCTGCACCGGGGCGTAGTCGCTGGCCGTGAGTGCGTCGATGGCATAGGCACCCAGCCCCGGCCACGCGAAGACCTTCTCGACGATGACGCTGGAGCCCAGCATGAAGCCGAACACCATGCCCAGCGTGGTGACCACCGGCAGCAGCGCGTTGCGCAGCGCATAGGTCACGAGCACCGTGCCGCGCGACAGCCCCGCGGCGCGCGCCGTGCGCACGAAGTCGGCCGACAGCACCGACAGCATCGAGGCCCGCGTCATGCGCGCGATGGGCGCCAGCACGAAGAGGGCCATCGTCGCCACCGGCAGGATGAGCTGCTTCAGCACCGCCCACGCGAGCGCGCGGTCGCCGGCCAGCAGGGCATCGACGAGGTACAGGCCCGTCACCGTGGGCGGCGGGGAGTACAGCGGGTCGAGACGGCCCAGCGGGCTGGGCGCCCAGCCGAGCAGGAAGTAGAAAACGTAGGCCAGCAGCAAGCCGGTGAAGAAGGTGGGCAGCGAGACACCCGCCGTGGTGATGATGCGGCACAGCTGGTCGATCCACGAGCCCGGCCGTGTGGCCGCCAGCACGCCCAGCGGCAGCGCCACCGCGCAGGCCACCACCAGCGCGATCAGCACCAGCTCCAGCGAGGCCGGCAGCCGCGACAGCAGCTCCTGCAGCACCGGCTGGCCGGTGGTGAGCGACAGGCCCAGGTCGCCGCGCGACAGCGCGCCCAGGTAGCTGAAGAACTGCTCCAGCAGCGGCTTGTTGAGGCCCAGTTGCTGGCGCACCTGCTCCACCGCCTCCTGCGTGGCCGAGCCGCCCGCGAAGTAGGCCGCCGGATCGCCCGGCAGCGCGCGCGTGAGGATGAAGGTGATGACGATGACGCCGGCGATGTTGGGCAGCGCGCCCAGCAGCCGCTGGCCGATCAGCTTGAGCATCATGCGGCGGGCCCCACCAAGGCCTGCTCCAGCGCCGCCAGCGGCGCGGCCCAGCCGACGATGCCGCCCTGCGCCACCACCATCTCGACGACGGCGTCGTGGAACTGCGGGAAGTAGCTCGCCGCGCAGTCGGCCACCAGCAGGCACTCGTAGCCGCGGTCGTTGGCCTCGCGCAGCGTGGTCTGCACGCACACCTCGGTGGTGACGCCGCCCACCAGCAGGTGCGTGATGCCGCGGTTCTTGAGGATGCCGTCCAGCGCGGTGGCGTAGAACGCGCCCTTGCCGGGCTTGCGGATGACGATGTCACCCGCTTCGGGCGTCAGCTCCGGCACGAAGCCGGCGCCGGGCTCGCCGGCCACGAGCACGCGGCCCAGGGGACCGGGGTCGCCGATGCCGCAGGCAAGGTGGCCGCGGGCCTTCTTGGCGGGCGGGCAGTCGGCCAGCAGCGGGTCATGCGCCTCCTGGGTGTGGATGACGGTCATGCCGTGCGCGCGCGCCAGCGCCAGCAGCCGCTGGCAGGCGGGCACGATACGGCGCAGCGGTGCGACGTCGTTGCCCAGCAGCGCGCCAAAGCCGCCGGGCTCGAGGAAGTCGCGTTGCATGTCGATCAGCACCACCGCCGTGTGCGCGGGGTCGAAGCTGTAGTCGTAGGGGCGTGCGGCCACGGTCAGCGTCGTCATGCGGCTTCCTTCAGGGCGTCGGCGGTGTCGCCGGCGCTGTCACCCGCCATCGCCCGGCCAATGGCGCCGATGTCCGCCCCGGCCGCCGCGCACTGCAGCGCCACATGGCCGTGGCTCAGCACCAGCACGCGCGAAGCCAGCGCCAGGATCTCGTCGAGGTCTTCGCTGATCAGCAGCACGCCGCAGCCGGCGTCGCGCGCGGCGCGCAGGCGGGCGTGGATCTCGGCCACGGCCTGGAAGTCGAGGCCGAAGCAGGGATTGGCCACCAGCAGCAGGCGCGGCGGCGTGTCGTTGAAGGCGCCGAGTTCGCGCGCCAGCACGGCGCGCTGCACGTTGCCGCCGCTGAGGTTGCGGATGGCCGCGCCCGGCCCCGGCGTCTTGACCTTGAAGGCGGCAATCGCGTCGAGCGCCTGCGCGCGGATGGCGCGGCCCGACAGCAGGCCCCCACGCGAGAGCGGCGCGCGGTCGAAGTTCCGCAGCGCCAGGTTGTCGGCCACGCTGAGCGCGCCGACACAGGCGTTGTGCAAGGGCTCCTCGGGCAGGCTGCGCACGCCCTCGGCCGTCATCGCCATCCGCGTGGGCCGGTAGGGCCGGCCGTCGACGGCCAGCGTGCCGGCAGCGATGGGCAGCGTGCCGGTGAGCGCGGCCATCAGCTCGCGCTGGCCGTTGCCTGAGACACCGGCAATGCCGACGATTTCGCCGGGCAGCACGTCGAAGTCGAGCCCGTCGATGGCCGGCGGACCCTGCTCGCTGGCCACGCGCAGGCCGCGCACCGCCAGGCGCGGGGCCGCGGTCGGTGCCATCACGGTGACGGCGGGCTCCTCCGTCGCAGCCGTGGAGGCGGCATCGGCCTCGGGCGGCACCGCCGTGGCAAGCTCGGCGCCCATCATCCAGGCCGCGAGTTCGTCGCGCTGCGTCTCGGCCACCTTCGCGGCACCGGCCAGTCGGCCGCGGCGCAGCACCGTCACCTCGTCGCAGTAGCCGAAGACCTCGCGGAACTTGTGCGTGATGATCAGCACCGTCAGCTGCCCGGCCCGGCACAGCGCCTTCATCTGGCCCAGCACCTCGTCGGCCTCCTGCGGCGTGAGCACCGAGGTCGGCTCGTCGAGCACCAGGAAGCGGCGGCGGGTGTACAGGGCCTTCAGGATCTCGAGCTTCTGCTTCTCGCCGGCGGCCAGCTGCGCCACGGGTTTCTCGAGCGGCAGCGGGAACGGCGCGGTCTGCATGAAGGCGCGCAGCTGCTCGCGCTCGCGGCCCCAGCGGATGAACGCCGGCAGCTCGCGCCCGGCCAGCGCCAGGTTCTCGGCCACCGTCATGCCGGGCACGACGGTGAAGTGCTGGAAGATCATGCCGATGCCGGCGGCGCCGGCGTCGCGCGGGCTGCCGATGTCGCGCTCGCGGCCGTCCACCAGCACGGTGCCGGTGTCGGCGCGGTAGAAGCCGATCAGGCTCTTCACCAGCGTGCTCTTGCCGGCGCCGTTTTCGCCCAGCAGCGCATGGAAGCTACCGGGCTCGACCGTCATCGACACATCGGCCAGCGCCTGCAGGCTGCCGAAGCGCTTCGAGAAGCCCAGCATCTGCACGCCCGCGGCGCCTTCGGGCTCGCGCTGCGGCGGGATCAGCACAGGGCCTCCAGGATGGCCGCCGACGACGCCACGGCCCCGAACACCCCGCCCTGCATGGTCACCATCTTCAGCGCCGCGTCGTGGTTGCCGCGGTCGGTGGCACCGGTGCCGTCACTGACGATCAGGCACTCGAAGCCGCGATCGTTGGCCTCGCGCATCGTCGTGTGCACGCACACGTCGGTCGTGATCCCCGCGAGTGCGATGTTGCGAATGCCGCGTTGGCGCAAGATGAGATCGAGGTCGGTGGCGCAGAACGAGCCCTTGCCGGGCTTGTCGATCACCACCTCGCCCGCGGCGGGTGCAAGCTCGTCGATGATCTGCCAGCCGGGCTCGCCACGCACGAGGATGCGGCCGCAGGGGCCGGGGTCGCCGATGCCCACGCCGCCCGTGCCGATCTGCTGCGAGCGCCAGCGCTTGTTGGCCGGCAGGTCCGACAGATCGGGCCGGTGGCCTTCTCGCGTGTGGATCACGTGCATGCCGACCGCGCGGGCGCGTTCCAGCAGCGCGCCGATGGGGCCGATGGGCGCGCGCGTGGCGCTGATGTCGTAGCCCATGCGGTCGACATAGCCACCGTGGCCGCAGAAGTCGGTCTGCATGTCGATGATCACCAGCGCCGTGTCGGCGGCACGCCAGGCGCCGTCGAAAGGCCAGGCGTACGGGTCGGCGTTGACGGAGGCGAATCCCATCTGCGTCACGTTTCCATCACCGGTTCAACGAGAGTTCACCCGGCGCGCCATGTTTCGGCCCCGGCTTGCCCAGGCCCACCAGCAGCGCCAGCGTCAGCACGTACGGCAGCGCGGCGAAGAGGTAGTAGCCCTCCGTGTAGCCCAGCGCCTGCAAGGCCGGGCTGATGGCGCTGGCGCCGCCGAACAGCAGCGCCGCCCAGATGCAGCGCCGCGGATCCCAGCGCGCAAAGATCACCAGCGCCACGGCCATTACGCCCTGGCCGCTGCTGAGCGCCTCGCTCCACGCGCCCGGGTACACGAGCGACAGCGAGGCCCCGCCCACGCCCGCGCAGGCACCGCCAAAGGCCGTGGCCGCCACGCGGTACAGCACCGGCTGCAGGCCGAAGGCGCGGGCGGCCGGTTCGCTGTCGCCCACCACGCGCAGCCGCAGGCCGAAGCGCGTGTGGCCCAGTGCCGCGTGCACGACGAAGGCCAGCACCAGGCCCAGCACGAAGAGCGGGCTGATGGCCAGAGCCGCGCGGATCGCCGGCTGATCGGTGAAACCGCCCAGCTCGATGGCCGGCAGGTCGGGTGCCGAGGGCTGGATCAGCGGCTTGCCGAGCCAGAAAGCCAGGCCCGAGCCGGCCAGCATCAGCGCAATGCCCATCGCCGTGTCGTTGACGCGGTTCAGCGAACACAGCAAGCCGTGCAGCAGCCCCAGCAGCAGGCCCACGCCGGCGGCAGCCAGCACGCCCAGCCAGGGGTTGCCGGTGACGAGCGCGGTGCAGTAGGCGGCCATCGCGCCCATCAGGAGCGTGCCTTCCAGGCCCAGGTTGATGCGGCCGGCCTTCTCCGTGACCGTCTCGCCCAGGCTCACCCACAGCAGCGGCGTACCGACGCGAATGGCGCCACCGATGATGGCCAGCGGCACGCCCCACCAGCCCAGGTCGTTGGCGTCCATGGCTCAGCGCCCCCCGTAGCGCGCGACGAGCCGCCCGCGCAGCGTCTCGCAGCCGATCAGCGCCACGAAGGCGATGCCCAGCAGCACCTGCACGCTGGCTTCCGGCAGGCCGAGCCGCCGCTGCAGCAGGCTGCCGCTGGCGGCAATACCGCCCACCAGGATGGCCACCGGCACCACGCCCGCCGGCGAGAAGCGCGCCGCGAACGCGATGAGGATGCCGGTGTAGCCATAACCCGCCATCAGGCTGGCATTGGCCGCACCGTGCACCGCGGCCACCTCCACCGCGCCGGCCAGCCCGGCGCAGGCGCCGCCCGCTGCGCAGGCCCCGATGGTGAGCACCGGCACGCGCAGGCCCACGCCCAAAGCGGCGCGCGGGTTGCCGCCGGCCACGCGCAGCGCCAAGCCCAGCGGGGTGTAGCGCATCACGCCCCAGGCCAGCAGCGCCAGCGCGAGGCCGAGCGCCAGGCCCCAGTGCACGTCCAGCCCCGGCAGCGGCGGCAGCAGCAGCGCCTCAGGCAACGGCGCCGTGCTGGGCTTGTTCAGGCTGGCGGGGTCGCGCAGCACCGTCTCCACCATCTGGTTGAACAGGGCGATGGCGATGAAGCTCAGCAGCAGGCTGGAGATCGTCTCGTTGACCTCGCGCCACTCGCGCAGCCAGCCTGCCAGCGCGATCCACGCGCCACCCGCCAGCGCCGCGGCCAGCGCCATCAGCGGCCAGGCCAGCCACGCGCCCTGCGTGGCCAGCGCGGTGCCCGCGGCGGCTGCCGCCAGCCCGCCCAGTACCAGCGCACCTTCGCTGCCGATGATCACGCGGCCGGCTTGCGCCGGCAGCGCCACGGCCAGCCCCGTCAGGATCAGCGGCGCGGCGCGCTGCAGCGTGTTCTGCCACGCGAAGCTGTCGCCGAAGCCGCCGCTGAAGATGAGGCCCCACACCTCCACCGGGTCGTGCCCCGCCACCGCCACCGCAGCCGAGAAGCCCAGCACCGCGATGGCCAGCGCCGCCAGCGCCGGCAGCATCGCGTCGGCCAGCGCCAGCGCACGCTCGCGCGTGGCCGATGGCGCGGCCGGGGCGGCCGGGAGCACGGCGGTGTTCACGGCATCAGCCTGGAATGGAGCCGATCACGCCTTCGACGAGGTAGCCCATCTTCTCGAGCTCGGGCGCGGTCTGGGCCAGCGACTGGCCCGCGGCGATGACCGTGGCGCCCTTGTTGTCCTTCAGCCCCACCTTGCCGCCGGCAAAGATGACGAAGCTGCCCTTCATCATCTCGGCGCGGATGGTGTCGGCCCTGGTCTTGGCCGCGGCGCTCACGGCCGGGCCGTAGGCGCTCATCTTCACGTAGCCTTCCTTCAGGCCGCCGCGCAGGAAGTTGGGGTGCGCCGCACCGGTCTGCGCCGCCTTCACCAGCAGGCCGTAGGGCGTGCTCCAGTCCCACTCGGCGCCCGTCAGGTAGCCCTTGGGCGCCAGCGCGGCCTGGCTGGCGTGGTAGCCGCTGCAGAACACGCCGCGCTTCTCGGCCGTCTCCATGATGACCTTCGGGCTGTCGACGTGGCAGGTGAGCACGTCCACGCCCTGGTCGATGAGGCTGGTGCTGGCCTCGGCCTCCTTCACGGGCATGCTCCACTCGCCGGTGAAGATGACGCGCGTCGTGATCGTCGGATCGATGCTGCGCGCACCCATCGTGAAGGCGTTGATGTTGCGCAGCACCTGCGGAATGGGCTTGGCGGCGATGAAGCCCAGCTTCTTGCCCTTGCTGGCGTGCGCGGCCACCACGCCGGCCAGGTACTGGCACTCGTCGATGTAGCCGAAGTAGCTGCCGGTGTTGGCCGGGTGCTTGCCGCTCGTCCACAGGCCGCCGCAATGGGCGAAGCGCACCTTCGGGTACTTGGCCGCCATCGCCAGCATGTGCGGGTCGAAGTAGCCGAAGCTGGTGGGGAAGATGAGGCCGGCCTTGTCCTGCCGGATCATGGCTTCCATCGTCTTCTGCACAGCCACGGTCTCGGGGACGCTCTCTTCCTCGACGACCTTCAGCCCCGGCATCTTCTTCAGCGCCGCGGCGGCCTGGGCCTGCGCCTGGTTATAGCCGAAGTCGCCCTTGGGGCCGACGTAGATGACGCCCACGGTGAGCGGCGCCTGCGCGCGCGCCGAGGGCAGCGCACCGGCGGCCAGCAGCGCGCCGGCGGCGGTGATGACGTGGCGGCGATTCAGGGAATGGTCTTGCATGGTCCTCGCTCCTGGCGTGTTCATGGGTGGGGGAGATCGATCAGGCTCACGTGCGCGGCCACCACGACCCAGCGTCCGTCGAGCCGGCACCAGGTCTGGCTCTGGCGGCCGAGCTTGGTGCCGCCCTCGCGGCGGAACTCGGTCATCGCGGTGCCGAAGTCGGCGCCGAAGGTGGTGATCACGGTGTTCTGCAGCGTGCGCGCCAGGCCCACGGATGGCCGGGCGGCGCGGAAGGCACGGATGGCCTCGATGCCGACCAGGTTCTCGGCCACGCCGTAGCGCACGGTGTGCGGGCTGGTCCAGAACAGCTCGTCGAGCACCTCGACCTTGTTGTGCACCAGCGCGTCCTCGTAGCGCGCAAACGCGGCGCTGAGTTCGGCGTGCACGGCGGGCAGGTTGATGTCCATGGGTGTGGCCTTCAGTTCAGCCGCGCCACCGGCGCGTGCACGAGCCCGAGTTGTTCGAGGTGCGCGGCCACGCGCAGCGCGTGGTCCTCGCGCCAGGGCGCGGCGATCAGCTGCACGCCGATGGGCATGTGCGGCGACGAGGCGCTCAGCCCCCACAGCGGCACGGTGGCCACCGGCAGGCCGATGGCCGACACCGGCTGCGTGAGCAAGCCCATGCTGGCGCGCGCCGGCAGGCGCTGGCCGCCGATCTCCAGCCACTCGGTGCCGATGGCCGGTGCGACGCAGGGTGTGGCCGGGGCGATGACGACATCCACCGTCTCGAAACTGCGCGCCACGCGCCGCGCGAACCAGTGGCGCACGCGCTGGCTCTGCACCACCCACGCGGCGGGGATCAGCGCGTTGGCCAGGAAACGCTCGCGCGTCATCGGGTCGAAGTCGGCCGCGCGCGTGCGCAGGTCGTTCAGGTGAAGCGTGGCCCCTTCGGCGGCCGTCACGAGAAAGGCCGCGGCGCGCGCACGCGCCACCTCAGGCCACTCCACCAGGCGCGTCACGCCCAGCGCCTGCGCCACGGCGTCCACCGCGGCCAGCGCCTCGGGCAGCGCCATCTCGCGGAACCAGCCGCCGAGCACGCCGATGCGCAAGCCACCCACGCCCTGCGCCACGAGCGGCGCCACGGGCTCAATGGCGCGTTGCGCGCAGGCCGGGTCGGCGTCATCGGGGCCTTGCATGGCGTCGTAGCCCAGGGCCAGATCCATCACCGAGCGCGCGAACGGGCCCAGGTGGTCGAGGCTCGCCACGAAGGGGTAGCTGCCGGTGCGTGGCAGGCGGCCGAACGTGGGCTTGAGGCCGAAGGTGCCGCACAGCGACGCGGGCACGCGGATGGAGCCGTTGGTGTCGGAGCCCAGCGTCAGCGGCACCTGGCCTGCGGCCACCGCCGCGGCGCTGCCGCCAGAGCTGCCGCCGCTGATGCGCGTGGTGTCGTGCGGGTTGCGCGTGGGGCCGTAGTGCGTGTTCTCGGTCGTGAAGCCGTAGGCGTACTCGTCCATGTTGAGCGCGCCCACCAGCACCGCGCCGGCGGTCTCGAGCCGGCGCACCAGCACGGCGTCGCGCGCGGCCGGCGCGGCCGTGGCTTCGATCTTGCTGCCCGCGAGCGTCGGCAGGCCGGCCACGTCGAACAGGTTCTTCACCGCAAAGGGCACGCCGGCGAGCGGCATGCGCGCGCGGCGCTCGTGCTGGTCGATGTGCGCGGCGCGCTTGAGCGCGCGCTCGGCCAGCACGGCGGTGAAGGCGTTGACACGCGGCTCGTTAGCCTGGATGCGGTCGAGCGCGGCCTGCACGGCGTCGACCGCGCGCGTGGTGCCCTCGCGCACCTGGCCGGCCAGCGTGGCAGCGGTGGGCGCAGCGGGCGCCGTCACGAGCCGTCTCCGCGCGGCACCACGGGCACGAACACCGTGGCCGGCTCGTCGGCGGGCCCGAGCGGCAGGCCCATCACCTGCTCGGCCATCATCGCGGCCAGCCCGGTGTAGCGCAGCACGCCCGGCATCTGCTCGGCCGTGATCGCCAGGCCCAGCTGCGCGGCGGCGGCCCGCACCGCGGCGGCACGCACATCGTCGTTCGGCGCCGCCATGGCTCAGGCCTTGGAGAGTTGCCGGTAGTCCGGCTGCAGGTGGAACCAGTAGACGTAGCCCTGCACGTACTTCTGCATCGCCACGTCCTGGCTGGGCTGGAACAGCGGGATGCGCGGGACTTCGTCGTACGCGATCTGGATCATGTCGCGCACCATGCCGTCGTAGATGGGCTTGCTCTCGGCGAAGCGCGCGTTGGTGATCACGCGGTCGAGCTTCGGGTTCTGGTAGCTCATGGTGTTGAACACCGCGTTCTGGCCGTGGTAGCACCAGTAGAAGAAGTACTCCGGGAAGTCGAGCCAGCCGCCGAAGCGGTTGAGGATCAGCGGCATGTCCTTCTTCAGCAGCGCCGCGCGCCAGGTGGCGCCGGGGATCTTGTTGATCTGCACCTTGATGCCGATCTGCGCCAGCGACTCCTGGATCAGGATGGCCGCCGGCTCGCCCACCGTGGCACCGCCGAGGTCCAGGCTCAGCGTCGTCTCGAAGCCGGCGGCCGCACCGGCCTCGGCCATCAGCGCCTTGGCGCGCGCGATGTCGGTCTTGTAGCCGGTGGGCTGCGGCCAGGCCGTCGTTTTGACCTGGTTGCTGGCGGCGCCGTAGAGCTTGCTGCCGCGGCCGTACAGCGCCGTCTCGTGGATCTTGTCGTAGGGCAGCGCAAAGGCCACCGCCTGCCGCACCTTGACGTTGTCGAACGGCGGCTTGGTGACGTTCATGCCCACGTAGAGCATTGCGTTCTCGATCGGCATCGTCGCGACCTTGACGTTGCCCGCCTCCTTGGCCATCTCGCTGAAGTCCTTGGGCGGCATGTCGTAGGTCATGTCGATGTCGCCCTTGAGCAGCAGCGCGCGGCGGTTGCCGGCGTTGGGCACCTCGCGCTGCACGATGCGGCGCAGCTTCGGCAGCGGGCCGCTCTTCCAGTCGTCGTAGCGGACGTAGACGATCTCCTGCCCGGGCCGGAAGGCCTCGACCTTGTAGGCACCGCCGCCGGCCACGTTGTTGCGCGTCCAGGCCAGGCCCCAGGGGTCCTGCGGCGTGGCGTTCTTCTTCACCAGCTCGCTGTTGAAGACACAGGGCACCGGCACGGCGATGTTGTTCATCGTCAGCTTGTCGCGGCGCAGGAAGTTGATGCGGAAGGTGTGGTCGTCGACGACGATGAACTGCTCGGGCTTCTCCAGCGAGCCCGCGCCCATCTGGAAGGTGGCGAAGCCGCCCACGCTGACCGCGCGGTCGAAGCTCCACTTCACGTCCTTGGCGGTGACCGGCGTGCCGTCGTGGAACTTCGCGTTCTTGCGCAGCTTGAAGGTGACCGAATTGCCGTCGGGCGCGATCTGCCAGCTCTCGGCGAGCTCGGGCTCGAGCTTGCTCTTGTCGTAGATGACGCGGCCGTCGGGCAGCTTCTTCTTGCCGTAGGTCATCAGCCGGTCGTAGCAGATCCAGCTCACGCCGTAGGCCGGGCGGTTGGCGCCGATGGTCTGGATGTCCAGCGAGTTGGGGCCGAACTCGTTGGCCACGACCAGCACGTCCTTCGGCCGTGCCTGGGCCTGCGCGGCCAGCGGCAGCGCGCCCAGCGCAAAGGGCGCGAGCGAGGAGGCCAGGGTGAAGTCACGACGGTCCATGTGGGTCTCCTGCGAGGGGTGGGTTCAAGACGGGTGGATCAGAGCGAAGCGAGATAGGCGCGCCAGCCGCCGTGGTGGCTGATGTCGGTTGCGCCGGCCAGCGCGTGGGCTTCGCAGAGGAAGCCGTGCACGTGGCGGCCGTCGGCCAGCTCGATGGAGCCCAGGCCCAGTGGCGGCGGGATCAGCGCGAGGAAGCTGCCGAGATGCCGCTGCGGCATGGCCCACACCTCCACGGCCACCGCCACACCACCCTGCGCCACGCGCTGCAGGCCGGGCTTGCGCGGCGTGGTGCCGGGCAGCGCGTACAGGCGATAGGCGGCCGCGGTGGTGGTGCGCTCGCGCAGCTGCGCGCCGCGTTCGAGCAGCTGGCCGTTCAGCGGCAGGCCCTCGAGGTGCGCGCCCACCACGGCCACGTCGAGCATCGGCTCGGTGGCCGGCTGCGGCAGCGGCTCGGCCGGCGGCACGTATGCCGCGCCCGTCGCGCCGAGCGGCTGGGCGGCCGCGGCCTGCCAGCGTGCGCCCAGGCGTGCGAGCGCCGTGTCGGCATCGGCCGGGCCGATGAAGGTGACGCCGAAGGGCAGCCCGGCGGTCGTGACGGCGGCGGGCATCGCCAGCGCGCTCCAGCCGAGGAAGTTGACGAAGTTGGTGTAGGCGCCCAGCGCGGCATTGGCAGCCACGGGCTCGGCGGCCAGGTCGGCGCGCGTGGGGTGGCGCGGCGCGGTGGGCACCATCAGCAGGTCCACCCGCTGCCACAGCGCCGCGGCCTCGGCCTGCGCGGCCTTGAGCTGGTACATCGCGCGGAAGGTGTCGGTGGCACTGAAGCCGCGGGCCTGGGCGATGACGGCGGCCACGGTGGCGTCCAGCGCCTCGGGCTGGGTGTCCATCAGCGTCTGCACGACGGCGTGGCGCTCGGCCACCCAGGGGCCGTCGTACAGCAGCCGCGCCACGGCGTGCAGCGGCTCGAAGTCGATGGGCACGAGCGTGGCACCCATCTCGCGCGCCAGCGCCTCGGCGGCAGCCCAGGCGGCGGGGCCGCCTTGCTCGGCATCGAGCAGTGGCGAGGTCGGCACGCCGATGCGCAGCGCGTGGTTCCAGCCGGCGATGCCCGGCGCGAAGCGGCTGTAGTCGTCGGCCTCGTCGGCGCCTTCGATGACCGACAGCACCGTGGCCGCGTCGTCGGCCGTGAGCGCGAAGATCGAGACGCAGTCGAGGCTGCGGCAGGCCGGCAGCACGCCCGCCGTGCTCACGCGCCCCGGCGTGGGCTTCAGGCCGACGACGTGGTTGAAGCCGGCCGGCACGCGACCGCTGCCGGCGGTGTCGGTGCCCAGCGCAAACGGCACGGCGCCGCGCGACACCACCACGGCCGAGCCCGAGCTGGAGCCACCGCTCACATGATCGGCCGACCAGGTGGACGTGGGCTGGCCATAGGGCGAACGCGTGCCCACCAGGCCGGTGGCGAACTGGTCGAGGTTGGTCTTGCCGATCAGCACCGCGCCGGCGGCCAGCAGCCGCTGCACCACGGTGGCGCTGGCCGTGGCCTCGTGCGCGAAGGCGGGGCAGGCGGCGGTGGTGGGCAGGCCGGCGACGTCGATGTTGTCCTTGACGGCAAACGGCACGCCGAAGAGCGGGTGCTGCGCAAGCAGGGCCGCGCGGTCGGGCGTGGCGGCGGCCAGGGCCTCGAGCTCGGCCAGGCGCGTGGCGATGTGGGCCTGCATCGCGGGCGCCTGCGGCGACAGGATCCAGGCGGCGTCAGGCGTGCCCGCCGGCCCGGCCACGGCCTGCGCCACCCGCGCGTGCACCAGCGCCGACACCGACGCACCGCCACGGACGGCCTGCCGCCAGTCGCTGAGGGTGAGCGGCCCGGGCGGGCGCGGGAGGGACGACGGATCGCGTGGCATCGAAAAGGTGCACCTTCTGGTATACCAGTCGGAACACGCATCAACCGTGCCAACTCCGTCACGGGTTCACCCGCGGGCCGGAACGCGCCGTGGGCCCCGCAGCCGGGGGCGATCCGTCAGGTGCGCCAGATGCGCGGCGGCTCGGCCTTCAGGCCCCAGGCCTCGGCGCGCCAGGCGGCGCGCACGCGCTGCACCAGGGCCATGGCCGGCTCCACCTTGTCGGCCAGTGCCCGCAGCACCACGACGCGGTCGTTGGGTGCCGTCACGCCCGCGCGCAGAGGGCTGCCTGTGGCGGCGCTCAGCGGCTCGGTGTGCTCGCGCGCTGCGTCCAGCAGGCGCTGGCGGCGTTCACGCGGGATGGCTTCGCCCTCGGCCCACCACGCGGTGGCCAGCACGCCGGCGCCGCCCAGGCCCAGCGGGCTGTCGCGCAGCAGGCGGTCGTCGGCAGCGATGCGGCCGCGCTCCAGCCAGTGGCCCGGCAGCTCCAGGTGCTGCCGCACGGCCCCGGCCACGAAGGGCTGCTGCGAGGCCGGCAGGCCCAGCGCCAGCAGGTCCCAGCCGATCATCTGCGCGCCCGGCTCGAGCATGAGCTGAAGCCGGTTGTGCGCCAGGCAGCCGCTGTAGGCGATGGCTTCCATCGGCAGCCATTCGAGCCGTGCGCCGCCGGCCAGTGCCAGGCGCACCTGCTGCACGCCGGGCAGGCCCTCGCTGCGGTAGTAGCGCGCCGCGCCGGGCGTGGTGAGGACGGCGTGGCAGCCCTCGCCCAGCGTCGCGTCGAGTTCCAGCCGGTCGCCACCGACGATGCCGCCCGGCGGATGCACCACCACGTGGTGGCAGATGCCCGGGCCTTCGGGGTACAGGCGCTGCAGCACGCGCAGCGGGCCCTCGTGCAGGTCGTGCGCGCGCGTGGTGCCCGCGTCGTTCCAGTAGCGCAGCGAAAGCCGCGCGTGCCAGCCGGCCATCGTGCGATCAGGCCCCGTGCGTGTGCCAGAAATCGCGGTGCAGCGCCGCGATCTCGTCTTCCACCTCGGGCACCGGCCCCACCACCTGCATCGGCTTCTGCCCGCGCGCAAAGACCTCGCGGCAGGGCAGATCGAGCGTCGGGTTCTCGGCGTGGTTGCCGGTCATTGCCAGCAGGCGCGCCTCGCTCATACCGTAGACCAGGTGCCCGATGTGCGCCCAGTACTGCGTGCCGGCGCACATGGCGCAGGGCTCCACCGTGGTGACGAGCGTGCAGTCCCACAGCGCGGCGGCGTCGAAGCGGTGCGCGGCCACGCGCGCCAGCACGGCCTCGGCGTGG
Organism: Rubrivivax sp.; assembly: GCA_027483705.1. Classification (GTDB taxonomy): domain Bacteria; phylum Pseudomonadota; class Gammaproteobacteria; order Burkholderiales; family Burkholderiaceae_C; genus Rubrivivax. Next base: position 18,393 of record JAIXTY010000284.1, on the reverse strand, counting down.
TTGACGCCGTCGACGTTGCCCTGCTGCAGCAACACCGTCTCGCCATCGGCCGCCACCAGCACCGCGCCGAACGGGTGCTTGCCCTGGGCCAGCGCGGCCTGCGCCACCGCGTTGGCGGCGCGCAGGTGGCGCAGCGTCTGTTCGTGCGTCAGCGGCATCGCCAGGGTGTCAGTGGTTCTGCGAACCGCGGTGTGCCCAGCCGGTGGTGCGCTTCTCGACCCAGCTGAAGAGCTCGTACATGGCCATGGCCATGGCGCCGATCGTGACCAGCCCCGCAAAGGCCAGCGGCATGCGCTGCTGGCTGCCGGCGCTCTGCATCAGGTAGCCGATGCCGCTGTCGCCGGCGGTCATCTCGGCCAGCACGGTGCCCACGAAGGCCAGCGTGATGGCGATCTTCAGTGAGCCGTAGAAGTACGGCATCGAGCGCGGCAGGCCCACCTTCACCAGCACGTCCCAGCGCTTGGCACCCAGCACGCGCAGCACGTCTTCCAGTTCGGGCTCCAGGGTCGCCAGGCCGGTGGCGATGTTCACGGTGATGGGGAAGAAGCTGATCAGGAAGGCCGTCAGGATGCCCGGGCCTAGGCCGATGCCGAACCACACCACGAGGATGGGCACCACAGCAGCCTTCGGCACGGCGTTGAAGGCCACCATCAACGGGTACAGCGCCGTGTAGGCCAGCCGCGAGCTGCCAATGAGAAAGCCCAGCAGCACGCCGACGACGATGCTGATGGCAAAGCCCAGCATCGTGACCCAGAAGGTCTTCCAGGCGGCCGCGAGCAGCGGGCCCTGGAATTCGATGAACTGGTGCCCGATCTGCCACGGGCTCGGGAAGATGAACTCCGGGATGTTGAAGCCGGCCACGATGGCCTGCCACAGCAGCAGGGCCGCCACCAGCACGATCAGCGGCGACCAGCGTTCGACGTTCTTGCTCACGACCATGGTGTTCTGCCCCTGCCCTTCCCTCTTGACTCCGTTACTGCGCCACGGCCACGCCGGGCTTGCGCATGGCGCCGATGTGGCCCCGCAGCTCGTGCACGATGTCGGTGAACTGCGGCGTGTACGTGACCTCCAGGTCGCGCGGGCGCGGCAGGTCGATCTCGCGCTTGACGACGAAGCGGCCTGGGCTGCGACTCATGCAGTACACGGTGTCGGCCAGGAACACGCTCTCGCGCAGGTCGTGCGTGACGAGGATGACGTTGAACTTCTGCGCCGCGTGCAGGTCGCGCAGCGCGCACCACAGCTCCTCGCGCGTGAAGGCGTCCAGCGCGCCGAAGGGCTCGTCGAGCAGCAGCATCTTGGGCTCGTGCACGAGGGCGCGGCAGATGCTGGCCCGCTGCTGCATGCCGCCCGACAGCTGCCACGGGAACTTGTCCTCGTAGCCGGCCAGGCCCACGCTCTGCAGCAGCGCGCGCGCCTTGGCCTCGAACTCCTTCTTCTTCGCCTTGTACTGGCTCCGGTAGGGCTCGACGATCTCCAGCGGCAGCATCACGTTCTGCACCGTCGTGCGCCAGGGCAGCAGGCTCGGCGCCTGGAAGGCCATGCCGGTGATCTTGAGAGGCCCGGTGACCTCCTTGCCGTCGATGACGACGGTGCCCTTGCTGGGCCGGCGCAGGCCCGTGGCCAGCTTCATGAAGGTGCTCTTGCCGCAGCCCGAGGGGCCGACGATGGCGATGAACTCGCCCTCGTTCACCTTCAGGCTGATGTCCTCGACGGCGAACTGCCCTTGCGCGAGCAGTTCGTCGTTGTAGGCGAGCCAGACGTTGCTGAAGTCGACGAAGGGCGTCATCGGAGTGGCTTCCAGGGAGTGGGCCATGAAGGGGTGGCGGGTGTGGCGAATATGGGCAGGCTCACGGGCAAGCTCATGGGCTGAGCTGGCCGCGTCCGGCCTGGGCCATGAGCGCCGGCAGCGTCTCGGTGAAGGCACGGCGATAGGCCTCGGGCCGCTCGCTGTGCAGCCGGCTGTGGCTGCCGCCTTCGAACTCGATCCAGCGCACCTGCGCACCCGGCAGCGCGTCGCGAAGGCGGCGGCCCAGCACGATGGGCACGGTGTCGTCGGCGCTGCCATGCAGCATCAGCACCGGGGCGTCCACGCGGGCGATGCGCGCCAGCGAGTCGAACTGCACCGGGCTGAACCGGGCCGCGATGCGCCCCAGCCAACCGGCCTCGCGGGCCACGTCGGGCAGGTTGGTGAAGGTGGCCTCGAGCACCAGCGCGGCGTAGTCCTGGCCGCCCTTCAGCGACGCGGCCAGCGCCACCGCCACGGCACCACCCATCGAGTGGCCGTAGATCACCCGGCGCGAGGCATCAGGCTGCCGGCGGCGCAGCGCCTGCCACGCCACATCGGCGTCAGCCAGGATGCCGGCCTCGGTGGGCACCAGCGGCGTGCTGTCGCCCCAGCCCCGGTAGTCGACCGCCAGCACGGCGTAGCCGGCGTCGCGCAGGGCGTCGATCTTGGGCTGGTTCTGGTAGAGGTTGCGGAAGGTGCCGTGCAGGTACAGCAGGGCCGGCGCGTTGTCGCGCGGTTGCGGCAGCCACCACAGGGCCAGGCGCTCGCCGCCGGGCAACTCGATCAGCTCGCGGCGGTCGCCCTCGCGCAGCGACGGTGCCGCGGCCTGCACGTGGGCCGGGGCGGTGGGCGTGGGCCGCAAGGCGCGCTCGCGCGTCCACTCCTGCAGCCCGGCGCAGCCGCCCAGGGCCAGCAGGCCCAGCAACCCGAGAAGGAGGACGGCCTTGCGGCCGGTCGCGTCAGGGCTGCCCGGCACAATTTGCGGCATGAAAGTGCCCATTGGCGGGTCTGCCGCCCTCTTGCAAACGCTCGCCAGCCTGATGGCCGCTCTGGCGCTGGCCGCGCCGGCCCAGGCCGAACAGACCGACCTCGGCCGCTGGATCGAGGGCTGGGCGGGGCCGGGCCACTGGCGCGTCGCGGCGTCCCCGTTCACCCAGCACTACCGCTACAGCCCGGAGCACCGGCACGTCTGGGCGGTGGCCGTCGAGCGCCAGCGGCAGGACGACTGGCTGCTCGGCGCGTCGCGCTTCTCCAACTCCTTCGGCCAGCCCAGCGCGTACTTCTACGTCGGCCGCCGCTGGCCGGCGCTGTGGCAGCGCCCCGAACTGTTCGGCCAGGTCTCGGCCGGTCTGCTCTATGGCTACCGGGGCAAGTTCGAGGACAAGGTGCCGCTCAACAGCAACGGCTTCTCGCCTGGGGCGCTGGCGACGCTGGGCTGGCAGTTCAACCGCCAGTCCTCCGCGGCCGTTCACCTGCTGGGCGACGCAGGCATCATGTTCCAGTTTTCCTGGGACCTGCGCTGATCCCGTCGCCCAGGGCCTCATCGCCGCTGTCTCAGCGCTTGGCGGGCGGCAGCACGTTCAGCTCGGCCTTGGCCGGCAGCATCGTGTCGGTCCACACGGCCGTGGGGTCGATGCGCGTCTTGGTGCCGAAGGCGTCGCTCACCTGCGAGGCCATCAGCGCCAGGCGGCCGGGGTTGACGACGCCGAAGCCCTCGGCACGCGCATCCGGGCTGGCCACGACGGCGTCGATGGCCATGCGCAGGCGGCGCTTCTCGAGGTCGACGTTGATGATGCCGTCGCGCGCCTTCACGAACTCGATGGCGTCGTCGGGCTTGGCCATCACCTCCTTGGCGCCCTTCAGGAAGGCGCTCAGAAAGGCCTTCACCGCGGCCGGGTTCTCCTTCAGCAGCTTCGGGCTCACGATGATGGCGTTGCCGTAGAGCTTCACGCCGTGCGCCGGGTAGGGCATGACGACGATGTCCTCGGTCTTGATGCCACGCGCCTCGAGGTTGAGCAGGCTGGTGAAGCTGAAGCCGGTGATGGCGTCGATGTCGCCGCGCACCAGCATCGTCTCACGCAGCGGCGGATCCATGCTCGTCCACTGCACGCCGCTGATGTTGTTGGCCTTGGCGAAGATCGGGAAGGCCTTGCGGCCGGCGTCGAAGCCGGGTGCGCCGAGCTTCTTGCCGTTCAGGTCGGCGGGCTTGCTGATGCCGTTCTTCTTGAGCGTCAGCACCGCCGCCGGCGTGTTGTTGTAGACCATCATCACCGCGATGGGCTTGTTCGGCGCCTCGGGGTTGTTGGCGTGGAACTCCATCAGCGCCGCCATGTCGGCGAAGCCCATGTCGTAGGCACCCCCGGCCACGCGCGTGACGGTGCCGCCGCTGCCGTTGCCGGCGTCGATGGTCACGTCCAGGCCCGCGGCCTTGTAGTAGCCCTTGGCGGCACTGGCCAGGAACAGCGCGGCCGGGCCTTCAAAGCGCCAGTCGAGCTGGAACTTGATCGGTGTCTGGGCCAGCGCACTCAGCGGCGCGGCCAGGGCGGCAACCACCGCCACGGCGGCGGCACGGCGGGTGATCAGGAACGAGGGCATGACAAGGCTCCGGGCAGAGAGTCGAGAGAAGGAAGGTCGAACACGGACGGCCGTTTCATTCTGCAAGTTCCATGCTCAGCAGGGACTCGGGGCTTGCACCACGATGCAGCGTGAGGCGGCCATTCGCACTCGGGCGGGGCGGTCAGTCACTGAGAAGGTCGAACAAGGTGCGCGCAATGACCTTGGTCGCACCACGGAGATCACTCAGCACGAGGTGCTCGTCGGCGCGCTTGGCGTTGCTCTCGAGCACCGTGCGCGGGCCGGCGCCGTAGATGACGGCCGGCACGCCGTGCTCGCCGTACAGGCGCACGTCGGTGTAGAGGGGCGTGCCGCTCTCGGGGATGGGTTCGCCGAACACCGCCTGGCCGTGGCGCTGGATGGCCTGCACCAGCGCCGTGTTGCCGGGCAGCGGCTTCAGCGCGTGGGCCAGCAGCAGGCGCTTGATCTCGACGCGCACGCCGGGTGACAGCGCCACGGCAGCCTCGATCAGGCCGCGCACCTCGGCCTCGACGGCGGCAGCGTCTTCCTCGGGGATCATGCGGCGGTCGAGCTGTATCACCACCTTGCCCGGCACGACGTTGGTGTTGCTGCCGCCCTCGATGCGGCCGACGTTGAGGTACGGGTGCGTGATGCCCGCCACCTGGCTGCGCCGGGTGCGCAGCACGCGGTTGTGCTCGTACAGCGCGGTCAGCAGCCGGTTGGCGGCCTGCAGCGCGTCGACGCCGGTGTGCGGGTAGGCGGCGTGCGAGGCCAGGCCGTGCAGCGTCACCTCCAGCTGCAGGCAGCCGTTGTGCGCCGTCACCACCTGGTAGCTGAAGCCGGCGGCGATGAGCAGGTCGGGCTTCGTCACGCGGTTGCTCAGCAGCCAGCCGGGGCCGAGCTCGCCGCCGAACTCCTCGTCGTAGGTGAAGTGGAGTTCGACGCCGCCCTTGAGCGGCAGGCCCAGCGCCTGCAGCGCCCGCAGCGCGTAGGTGTAGGTGGCGAAGTCGCTCTTGCTCACGGCCGCCGCGCGGCCGTAGAGCTTGCCGTCCTCGATGACACCGCCGTAGGGCGGGTGCACCCAGCCGTCGCCGGGCGGCACCACGTCGCCGTGGGCGTTGAGCGCGATCACCGGGCCCTCGGCACCGAAGCGCTGGCGCACGACGAGGTTGGTGATGGACTTCAGGCCGTACTCCTGCAGCGCCCAGTCGGGCACGGCGTGCTTCTCGGCCTGCAGGCCCATGCCGGCCAGCAGCTCGGCGGTGCGCTCGGCGTGCGGCGCGTTGTCGCCGGGTGGTGTGTCGGTCGGCACGCGCACCAGTTCCTGCAGGAAGCGCACCTGCTCGTCGAAGTGCGCGTCGATCCAGGCGTCGAGCGCGGCGTGGGAAGGAGTGGTCATGGTGTGTCGCTCGCGAGATCGTCGAGCAGCTGGCGGAAGGCCGCCACGCACAGCTCGGCGTCTTCGGCGGTGATGGTTTCCAGCGGGTTGTGGCTGATGCCGGAGTTGCCGCCGCGCAGGAACAGCATCGCCTGCGGCATGCGCTCGTGCAGCTTCATCGCATCGTGGCCGGCGCCGCTGGGCAGGCGGAACACCGGCAGGCCCAGCGCCGCCACGGCGCGTTCCCAGCGCGCCTGCCACGCCGGGTGGCTGGGCGCGGCGGCGGCCGTCATCGTGGGCTCCAGTGTGAAGCTCAGGCCACGGCGCTGGCAGATGCGGGCCAGCTCCTCCTTCACGTCGTGCGCCAGCGCGTCGCGCGCGGCGTCGGTGGTGGCGCGCAGATCCAGGCTGAAGCGGCAGCGGCCCGGCACGACGTTGATGCTGCCCGCGGGGACTTCGAGCTGCCCGACCGTGCCCACGACGTCCGGCACCGCGCCGGCTCGCTTCTCCACGAACAGCACCAGCTCGGCCACCGCCGCAGCCGCATCACGCCGGCGGTTCATCGGCGTGGTGCCGGTGTGGCTGGCCATGCCCTGCACCACGCCCAGGTAGCGCACGCTGCCGTTGATGCTGGTGACCACGCCCAGCGGCAGGTCGAGCTCGTTGAGCACCGGGCCCTGCTCGATGTGCACCTCGACGAAGCCGAGGTAGCGCGCCGGATCGCGCTGCAGAGCCGCGATGGCCTCCAGCGTGGCCGGCAGGCCGGCGGCGCGCATGGCCTCGCGCATCGTCACGCCGTCGGTGTCGGTCTGGTCGAGCCAGGCCGCATCGAACTGGCCCACGAGCGCGCCGCTGGCCAGGAAGGTGGCCTTGTAGCGCTGGCCTTCCTCTTCGGAGAAACCCACGACCTCGATGCCGAACGGCAGCCGGCGCCCCTGCGCGTGCAGCGCCCGCACCACGGCCATCGGCACGAGGATGCCCAGCCGGCCGTCGTACTTGCCGCCATTGCGCACGGTGTCGTAGTGGCTGCCGGTGAGCAGCCGGCGTGCCTCGGGCGTGGCGCCGTCGTACACGCCGACCACGTTGCCGACGGCGTCGATCTCGACGCGGTCGAAGCCGCACTCGCGCATCCAGCCGGCCAGCTGCGCGGCCGCCGCCTGGTGCGCGGCGGTGAGGTACGTCACCGTGAGCTGGCCCTGCTCGGCAAAGCCCGGGTCGCTGAAGGCGGCCAGCTGCTCGGCCCAGTCCCACACCTGCTGGCCCTGGCGCGGCACGGCACCGAACTTGTCGGCCAGGCGGATCTCGGCGATGCGGTGGATGTTGCGCAGGCACTCCGCGAACTCGAAGTCCGGGTGGCCCGCGAGCCGCCGCTCGAAGGTGGCGATGATCTCGGTGCGGTGCAGCCCCAGTCCGCGCGGACCGCGCACCGCCAGGATGAAGGGCCAGCCGAACCTGGCGTTGTAGTCGGCGTTGAGGCGCTGGATGTGCGCGAACTCCGCGGGCGTGCAGTCCGTCAGGCCGGCCTTGCCTTGCTCGTTCGTGCTCTCGGCCGTGAGCGTCTGGCTGACCATGGCCTTGCCGGCGAGCTCGGGGTGGGCACGGATGAGCTTGAGCTGCACCTCGCGCCCGGCATCGGCCAGCACCTCGACGAAGGCGCGCTTCAACTGCGCCAGCGTGGCGAAGGGCCGGCGCTGCCACACGGCCTCGGCCATCCACGGCGAGTGCTCGTAGGTGCCGTCGAGCAGCGCCGTGAACGTGGCCTGGTCGGCGGCATTGAGCTGGGCGAGCGTGAGCGGGTTCGCGTTCATGCTCATTCCCACACGAAGGCGGTGTCGGCGTTGAAAGGGTGCGTGGCGCGCCAGTGCCGCGCGATGTCGATGCGGCGGCAGATCCACACACCCTCGCGCGCCTGCACGTGGTCGAGGAAACGCTGCAGCGCGCCGATGCGCCCCGGCTTGCCCAGCAGCCGGCAGTGCATGCCGATGCTCATCATCTTGGGCCGGTCCTCACCCTCGGGGTTGCCTTCGGCGTACAGCGCGTCGAAGCTGTCGCGCAGGTAGGTGAAGAAGTGCTCGCCGGTGTTGAAGCCCTGGGCCTGCACACAGCGCATGTCGTTGGTGTCCAGCGAGTAGGGCACCACGAGGTGCGGCACGAGCGTGCCGTCGGCCTTCTTCACCTGCAGCCAGAACGGCAGGTCGTCGCCGTAGTAGTCGCTGTCGTAGTCGTAGCCGCCCTGCTCCACCACCAGGCGGCGCGTGTTGGGGCTGTCGCGGCCGGTGTACCAGCCGCCCGTCCAGGCGTCGCCGCAGAGCTCCTTCAGCTGCTGCGTGGCCTGCGCGATGTGCTTGCGCTCGGTGGCCTCGGGCATGTGCTGGTGGTGGATCCAGCGCAGGCCGTGGTTGGCGATCTCGTCGCCGCGCTTCAGGAACACGTCCACCAGCTCGGGGTAGCGCTGCAGCGCCGAGACGACGCCGAACACGGTGAGCGGCAGGCCGCGCGCATCGAACTCGCGCAGGATGCGCCACAGCCCCGCGCGCGAACCGTACTCGTACATGCTCTCCATCGTCATGTGCCGGTTCTCGTAGGCCTGCGCCGTGACCAGCTCGGACAGGAAGGTCTCGCTCGTGGGGTCGCCATGCAGCGGGTTGTTCTCGCCGCCTTCTTCGTAGTTGAGGACGAACTGCACGGCGATGCGCGCGCCGCCCGGCCAGCGGGCATGCGGGGGGCGGCGGCCGTGGCCGACGAGGTCGCGTGGGTAGCGGGCGGGTGCTGTCATGGCAGGCGGGTTCAGGCGGGGTTCAGCGCAGCGGCCAGATCAGCCACGCGCGGATGCAGTTGCAGGTTGCGCTCGACGTTGCCGATGTGGGCGTCCATCAGCCGTGCTGCGGCGCGGGCGTCGCGGCGCTCGATGGCGTCGACGATGGCCACGTGCTCCTCGGCCGAGTGGCCGGCCGAGTGGGCGCTCTGGTACATCAGCGCAATGAGCGAGCAGCGCGCCAGCAGGTCGGCCAGCAGCTGCGCCAGCACTTCGTTGCCCAGCATGCGCGCCAGCACCACGTGGAAGTCGGCGAGCAGCCGCGTGCGGCCGGCGACGTCGATGCGGGCCACGGCGTCGCCCTCGCGCGCCAGGTGCGCGCGCAGCGCCGCCACCTGCTCGGGCGTGACGGTGGCGCACAGCTGGCGGACCATCTGCTGCTCGACCATGCGGCGCACCTCGAACACCTGGCGCGCCTCGTCGACGCTGGGTTGCGCGACGAAGGCGCCGCGCGCGGGCTCCAGCACCACCAGGCGGTCGCGGCTGAGCTGGTTGAGCGCCTGCCGCACCAGCGTGCGACTCACCTTGAAGAGGTCGGCGATCTGCTGCTCCACCAGCTTGGTGCCGGGCATCAGCCGGCGTTCGACGATGGCGGTGGTGATGGCGTCGACGATGCGCTGCGTGCTGCCCGCGGGGGCGGCGTCGGCCTTGCTGGCGACGCGCTTGGAGCCCGCACGCGCCACGGCGCCACGGCGCGGCCTCGCCACGGCAGCGTGGATGCCGTTCAGGCCGGTGTAGGGTTGGGCGCTTCGGCTCATGAGGCGTTGACGTGTATGCGCAACTGTATACACTTTGCCGCCACCGCACCACACCGTCCAACCCCTCGGCAACCCGCATTGCCGCCAGCCGCCATGGGCCACCTCAGCACCCACGTCCTCGACACCGCCCACGGCTGCCCGGCCGCCGGCATGGCCGTCACGCTGCAGCGCATCGACGCCAACGGCGGGGTCCTGCAGCTCAGGCACCTGGCGCTCAATCACGACGGCCGCGCCGACGGCCCGTTGCTGAACGCCCAGGAGATGGCCGCGGGACGCTACCGCCTGGTGTTCGCGGTGGCCGACTACTTCCGCGCGCGCGGCGTGGCCTTGCCCGAACCGCCGTTCATTGACGTCGTGCAGCTCGACTTCGGCATCGCCGACGCCCAAGGGCACTACCACGTGCCGCTGCTGGTGAGCCCCTGGAGCTACAGCACCTACCGCGGCAGCTGACAGCCGCTGCCGGGCACGGTGCTTGCGATGCACCGGTGCCAACCCTGGAGATCCCGCGCATGAAGACCCTGCCTGCTCGCCGTCACACCCTCGCCGGCCTCGGTGCCGTCCTGCTGGGCTCGCTGTCGCTGCCCGCCCTGGCCGCCTGGCCCGAGAAGCCGGTGCGCATCGTCGTCACCTTCGCCGCCGGCGGTGCCAGCGACATCGTCGCGCGCACCATCAGCGAGCCGCTGGCCAAGGCTCTGGGCCAGGCGGTCGTGGTGGACAACAAGCCCGGTGCCGGCGGCACCATCGGGGGGCTCGAGGTGGTTCGTGCGGCACCCGACGGCTACACGCTGATGCTGAGCAACAGCACGCCGCTGTCGATTGGCCCCTTCACGGTGCCCAAGCAGCCGTACGACCCCATCAAGCAGTTCACGCACGTGCACATGCTGGGCATCGCGCCGGTGCTGATCATGGCCAACCCCAAGAGCGGCCCGGCCAGCCTGAAGGACCTGCCGAAGTTCATGACCTCTCCTGCGGGCCCCGGCAGCTTCGGCAGCGGCGGCCCCGGCAGCATCGGCCACATCGTGGGCGAGATGGCCAAGGACGCGATGAAGTTCAACATGACGCACGTGCCCTACCGGGGCGGCGCGCCAATGACGACCGACCTCATCGCCGGCACCATCCCGGTGGGCATCGACGTCATCACCGCCTACGTGCCGATGATGAAGAGCGGCCAGCTCAAGGGCCTGGCCGTCACCTCGCGCACGCGCTCGCCGCTGTCGCCCGACGTGCCCACGGTGGGCGAGCTGGGCCTGCCGCAGCTGCAGGCCGAGAACTACTTCGGCGTCAGCGGCCCGGCCGGCCTGCCCAAGGAGGTGACCGACCGCCTCGCCAAGGCCCTGGCCGACGTGGCCGCCGACCCGGCCGTGATCAAGCGCTTCGAGGAACTGGGCATCACCCCAGTGAAGATGAGCGGCACCGAGTTCGGTGCCTTCGTGGCCAAGCAGGTCACCGACTGGGCTGCCGCGATCAAGGCCGCCGACGTGAAGAACTGAACCCGGCCGCGCTGCCGAGCCGTCGCCTTCGATGGATCTGACCTACCTGCTCGACTGGGCCAACCTGCTGCTGCGCTGGGCCCACGTCATCGTGGCCATCGCCTGGATCGGCTCGAGCTTCTACTTCGTCTTCCTCGACTCCAGCCTCGTCAAGCCGACGGCCGCCGATCTCAAGGCCAAGGGCGTGGACGGCGAGCTCTGGGCCGTGCACGGCGGCGGCTTCTACAACCCGCAGAAGTACCTGGTGGCGCCGAAGACGCTGCCCGAGCACCTGCACTGGTTCTTCTGGGAGAGCTACAGCACCTGGCTCACGGGCTTTGCGCTGTTTGCGGTGCTGTACCTCTTCAACGCCGAGACCTTTCTCATCGACCGCAACGTGCACGCCTGGGGCGCGCCGTGGCAGGCGGTGGTGGCGGCGCTGGCTTTCCTCGTCGTGTTCTGGCTGCTGTACGACGGCATCTGCAGGCTGCTGGGCGAGCGCAAGAAGGGCCAGGTCGGTGGCGACCTCGGCGTGGGCATCGCCGTGCTGGTGTTCGTGATCGCGGCCTCGTGGCTGGCCTGCCAGCTGTTCGCCGGCCGTGCGGCCTTCCTGCTGGTGGGCGCCATGCTGGCCACGGCGATGAGCGCCAACGTCTTCTTCTGGATCATCCCCGGCCAGAAGACCGTGATCGCGCAGATGCGTGCCGGCCAGCCGGTGGAAGCCATCCACGGCCAGCGCGCCAAGCAGCGCAGCGTGCACAACACCTACTTCACGCTGCCGGTGCTGATCGCGATGCTGTCCAACCACTACGGCTGGCTGTACCAGGGCGCGTGGAACTGGCTCGTGCTGGTGGTGCTGATGCTGGCCGGTGCGCTCATCCGCCACAGCTTCGTGGCGCGGCACAAGGCGCTGGTGAACGGTGTGCGCGTGCCCTGGGAATACGCCGCCATCGGCACCGTGCTGCTGCTGGGCCTGGCGCTGGCGCTGAAGCCCGCGCCGCGGCCGGCGGCGGCGGCGCAGGCGGCAGCTGCACCGGCCACCTACGCCGAGGTGCGCGCCGTGCTCGAGCAGCGATGCGCCATCTGCCACAACGCCGTGGTGGCGCAGAAAGGCGTGGCGCTGCACACGCCCGAACTTCTGAAGCAGCATGCGCAGGCGGTCTACCAGCAGGCCGTGGTGCTGAAGCTGATGCCGCAGAACAACGCCACGCAGATCACCGAGGCCGAGCGCGAGCTGATCGGCCGCTGGTTCAAGGCGGGCGCGCCGGGGCCCTGATGCAGCGCGTGGCGCGCGGCCCGCTGATCGCCACGCTGCGCGCGGCGCTGGAGGCGCTGCCCACCGTCGACGCCGCCTGGGAGGGCGGCAGCGCCGCCTTTGGCCGCGAGGATGAATGGTCCGATGTCGATGTCGTGGCCGTGGTGGCCGACGATGCCGTCGACAGCACCTTCGCCGCCGTCGAGGCCGCGCTCGACACCATCGGCCCGCGCGAGCTGACGCACCCGGTGATCGGCACCGCCGGCTACGCGCAGCGCTTCTACCGGCTGCACGGCGCGGGCGAGTTCCTTGTCGTCGACCTGGCGCTGATGCGCCGCAGCGACCCGCTGCTGTTCCGCGAGGCCGAGATCCACGGCCAGGGCCTCACCTGGTTCGACCGCACGGGCGTGCTGGTCGAAGCCCACCTCGATGCCGAAGCCGACGCGGCCGCGGCGCGCGCGCGCATCGAGCCGCTCGGCAGCGCGTTCGCGATGTTCCAGCACCTCGTGAAGAAGGATCTCGCGCGTGGCCGCGCCGCCGACGCGATGGCCTTCTACCAGGGCTACACCTGGCGGCCGCTCATCGAGGCGCTGCGCCTGCTGCACGCACCGCACACGCGCGTCTTCGGCCCGCGCTACCTGCAGCGCGACCTGCCCGCCGCCACGGCCGAGGCCGCTGCCGCGCTGACCTACGCCGCGTCGCCCGAGGCTCTGGCTGCGCACCAGGCGCGTGCCGCGGCCTGGTTCGAGGTGGCACACCGCCGGCTGCGTGAGCACGGCCCCGGCGTGGGGCTGGGCGAGGCGGCTTTGCCGCCCGGGTACCTTCAGCCCTGACTGGGCGAGGCACGCCCGAACAGCGCCCCGAAGCGCTTGACCTCGTGTTCGTAGGCACTGATGGTGTGCTCGGAGATCGGCGCGTTCAGCAGCACGGCGCGCGCCACCTCGGTGTAGCGCTCGAAGGTCTGGGCCATCTCGGCGCGCTGGGCGTCGGGCATCGCGGTGATGAGGGTGGTGACCACGGCGTCCAGCGCCAGCAGCCCGCCCTTGAGCTCGCAGATCTTCTCGGTGGCTTCCTGAAGGTTGTTCACCGCGGCTCCCCGGCGCTGGCGCCTGGACAAAGAAAAAGGGCGCGCCGAAGCGCGCCCCGGGTCGCCCGGGCCCTGTTCGGGGCCCCGGCGGCTTCGATCAGCTCAGAACGCGGATGTTCGAAGCCTGCGGGCCCTTCTGGCCCTGCGTCACTTCGTACTCGACCTTCTGGTTCTCGAGCAGGGTCTTGAAACCCGTGCCCTGGATTTCCTTGAAGTGGGCGAAGAGGTCCTTGCCACCGCCATCAGGAGCGATGAAGCCGAAGCCCTTGCCTTCGTTGAACCACTTGACGGTTCCGGTTTCTTTGTTGGCCATGAGAGTTTTCCTTTCGGTGTGAGGTTGACAACGCGCACCGGCACCTTTGCCGCACACGCGTGCGAAAGACGCCTAACGCTACTCACCGATGGAAGAACTGGGCCTAGCACGGCAGCAGGGCTTGGAAGCCGGGTGCCGGTCAAACTCAATAGAGCCGACGAACGAGAAGATCGGAGCGAATCCGCGGGCGGACTGTACCCCACATCGCTCTAGCGCATGTTTGATCTTTCGTAAAGAACATCGGGGCAGCCTTCTTCGTTGCCGCGGCCGTCGGTGAAGTCGACCGCGACGAAGCCATGGCGCTCGTAGAAGCGGCGCGCGCCGTTGTTGGCCTGGAAGCACCACAGCCGCACCGGGTGCGCGCCGGCCGCGTGCAGTTCGGCCAGCGCGCGCTGCAGCAGCGCGTCGCCAAGGCCACGCCCGGTGAAGCCGGGCTCGACGTAGAGCTGCTCGATCCAGCCACAGCCGTTGTCCACCGCGTGCGCGGCCATCGCACGCAGCACGCCGCTCACCTCGGCCACGCGCACGCCGCCAGACGGCATGAGCACCTGCACGACCCAGCCGTGCACCTCGTCGGCCGTGTGCGCCATCGGCGCAAACGGCAGGTGCGCAGCGCGTGACGCGATCAGGATCTCCGCCACCCGCGGCGCATCGGCCGCCGTGGCCGCGCGCAACAGCAGCGGCTCGCTCATGCGCCGATGCTAGGCGCGCGCACGCTCGCGCTACAGCCCCAGTTCCGACAGCCCCGGGTGCTCGTCGGGCCGCCGCCCCAGTGGCCAGAAGAAGAGGCGCTCCTTCTCGGCGATCGGCAGGTCGTTGATGCTGGCGTAGCGCCGCCGCATCAGCCCCTCGGGCGTGAACTCCCAGTTCTCGTTGCCGTAGCTGCGGAACCAGTGGCCGGAGTCGTCGTGCCATTCGTAGGCAAAGCGCACGCCGATGCGCTGCCCGCCGCAGGCCCACAGCTCCTTGATGAGCCGGTAGTCGAGCTCGCGCGCCCACTTGCGCTGCAGGAAGGCGCGCACCTGCTCGCGGCCGCGCGGGAACTCGGCGCGGTTGCGCCACTCGGTGTCGTCGGTGTAGACGCCCACCACGCGGTCGGGGTCGCGCGTGTTCCAGGCGTCCTCGGCCAGGCGCACCTTCAGCGTGGCGCTGTCGGTGTCGAACGGCGGCAGGGGCGGACGTGTAGCCATGGCGGGAACCGCTACTTGTTCATCCAGCCCATCGCGGTGGGCAACCACGTGGCGATGGCGGGGAAGAACATCACGATCAGCACGGCACTGAGCTGGATCCCGATGAACGGCCACACGCCGCGGTAGATCTCGCGCGTCTGCACGACCTCGGGCGCCACGCTGCGGAAGAAGAACAGGCTCCAGCCCACCGGCGGCGTGAGGAAGCTCGTCTGCATGTTGATGCAGATGAGCGCCGCGAGCCACACCATGTCCACCCCCTGCGCCACGAAGTAGGGCAGGAAGAGCGGCAGCACGATGTAGCTGATCTCGGCCCACTCCAGCAGCACGCCGGCCAGGAACAGCACGCCCATGAAGAACAGGATGTCGCTTGTCGTGCCGCCGGGGATGATGGCGAACAGGTCCTGGATCAGCCGCTCGCCGCCCAGGCCGCGGAAAGCCAGGCTGAAGGCCTGCGCCGTCATGATGACGAAGAAGATCACCGCGCTCGTGATCAGCGTGTCGCGGCAGGTGTCGCGCAGCACCTTCACGCTCAGCTTGCCGCTGGCCGCCACCACCAGCAGCCCGCCCAGTGCGCCGATGGCCGCAGCCTCGGTGGGCGCGGCGATGCCGCCCATGATGGAGCCCAGCACCGCCAGCACCAGCAGCAGCGCCGGCATCACGCCCTTCAAGAGACGCATCCACAGCTGCCCGCGCGACAGCGCCGCGCGCTCCTCGGCCGGGATCGGCGGCGCCTTGGACGGGTTGCGCCAGGCGTAGACCAGGATGTAGAGGATGTACAGCCCCGCCAGCATCAGCCCCGGGATCAGCGCCGCGGCGAACAGCGTGCCCACCGACTCGTTCATGATCTCGGCCAGCAGCAGCAGCACGAGGCTCGGCGGGATGATCTGGCCGAGCGTGCCGCTGGCGCAGATGGTGCCGGCGGCCAGCGCGTGGTCGTACTTGTACTTGAGCAGCGTGGGCAGCGCGATCATGCCCAGCAGCACGATGGTGGCGCCGACGATGCCGGTGGTGGCGCCCATGATCACGCCGAAGAGGATGATGCCCACCGCCATGCCGCCAGGCACGCGGCCGGCCAGGTGGCCCATCACCTCCAGCATGTCGTGGCCGAGGCGGCTCTTCTCGAGCATGGTGCCCATGAACACGAACATCGGCAGCGCCAGCAGCGAGGCGTCGGTGGCCACGCCGTAGATGCGCGCCGGCAGCAGGTTGAAGAGGCTCTCGCCAAAGCCGATGAAGCCGAAGACGATGCCCGAGGCCGCCGCGGCATAGGCCACCGGCACGCCCAGCAGCAGCAGCGCCACGAAGGCGCCGAGCATCAGCAGCGGCAGGATTTCAGGCGCCATGCTCGCCTCCTGCCGGGCGCCCGGCCAGTCGCGCGCCGCAGCGCACCAGCGTGCTCAGCGCCACCACGGCCAGCAGCGCGTAGCCCGAGACCACGAGCGACTTCACCGCCCAGCGCCAGGGCAGGCCGCCGGGGTCGGGCGACACCTCCGCGAGGGAGAACGAGTACGCCGCGAACTTCCAGCCCAGCCAGCAGACGAACAGCGAAAACGGCAGCATCACCAACAGCGCCGTGAGGAACTCGATCCACAGCTTCGTGCGCTCGCTGAAGCGCTGGTAGAACAGGTCCACCCGCACCGGCGTGCCACGCAGCTGCATGATCGAGATGCCCCACAGCGCGGTGAAGGCCAGCAGGTGCCATTCCAGCTCCTGCAGCCACACCGTGCTGGCGTTGAAGAAATAGCGCGCCAGCGTGTTGCCGCTGATCAGCAGCACCATCGCCAGCACGACCCACGCGGTGAAGGCGCCGAGGCGGTCGATGAGGGCATCGGCCGCGTCGGCGGCCTTCCACGCGAGGCTCATCCGCGCGTCTTCGACAGGAAGACCTCTTCGCTGATCTCGCTCCAGCGGTCGTGCTTCTTCTTGAACGCGAAGAACGAGTCGTGCACCTTCTTCGTCATCGCGTCCTTGGCGGCGGCCTCGGTCAGCACGTCGGTGGTGTTCTTGCGCAGCGCGTTCAGCACCTCGTCGGGCAGCTGGCGCACCATCACCTTGTCGCGGCTGATCAGCTGGTCCAGCGCGTCGGCGTTGCGCGCCTCCAGCAGGAACAGGCCCTCCTGGTTGGTGGCATCGGCCGCGGCCTTGACCACCTCCTTCAGATCGGCGGGCAGCGCGTCCCAGATCTTGCGTTGCAGCACGATCTCCGACACCGTGCTCGGCTCGTGCCAGGGGCTGCCGTAGTAGTTCTTGGCCGCGTTCTGCAGGCCCAGGCGGGCGTCGAGGAAGGGGCCGACGAACTCCGCGGCATCGATGACGCCGCGCTCCAGCGCCGGGAAGATCTCGCCGCCGGGCAGCTGCCGCACCTCCACGCCCAGCGAGGCGTAGATGCGGCCGGCCAGTCCCGGGATGCGCATCTTCAGGCCCTTCAGGTCGGCCAGGGTCTTGATCTCCTTCTTGAACCAGCCCGTCATCTGCGCGCCGGTGCAGCCGGCGGCAAACGGCATCACGTTCAGCGGGCGATACACCTCTTCCCAGAGCTGGTTGCCGCCGCCGAAGTTGAGCCACGCGTAGTGGCCCATGAAGCTCATGCCGAAGGGCACGGTGGCGAAGTACTGCGCCGCGAAGGTCTTGCCCGACCAGAAGTACGAGACGCCGTGGTTGAGCTCGACGGTGCCGTTGGAGACGGCATCGAAGCCCTCGAAGGCCGGCAGCAGCTCGCCCGCCGCGAACACCTGGATCTTGATGCGGCCGCCGGACATCTTGTCGCAGCGCTCGGCAAAGGCCTGCGCGCTGCCCGGGCCCACCTGGTAGAACGGCAGGCCGGCAGGCCAGGTGGTCGTCATGCGCCAGCGGTAGCTCTGCTGGGCCTGCACGATGGCCGGTGCGGCCAGCACGGCTCCGGCGAGGCCGGCCTTCAGGGCGTTGCGTCGTTGGTTCTGCATGGTGATGGCCTCAGTAGGTCTTGTAGGGCAGGAACTTGCCGCTCATGACGATGCTCACGCGGTCGCCCTTGGGGTCGGGCTCGCGCTGCAGGTCCATGCGGAAGTCGATGGCGGACATGATCCCGTCGCCGAACTCCTCGTGGATGAGCTCCTTGAAGGTGGTGCCGTAGACGCTGACCAGTTCGTAGAAGCGGTAGATCAGCGGGTCGGTGGGCACGCTGGTGGGCAGGCTGCCCTTGTAGGGCACGACCTTGAGCCACTGCGTCTCGGCTTCGGTCAGGTCGAAGGTCTTGGCCAGCTTGGCGGCCTGTTCGTCGTTGAAGGTCATCTGGCCCAGACAGCCCGCGGTGACCCACTCCTTGCTGAGGCCGATGTCGGCGGCCACGTCGGCCCACTTGATGCCTTTGGCGACCTTGGTGGCGATGATTTTTTCGGTGACTTCGAGGCGGCTCATGCGGTGCTCCTGTGGATGACGGGGTGGGTGTCGAGAGGGATGACTTCGGCTGCTTCGGGCAGGCCGGGGCGAACTTCGGGCGGAAACTCGGGCGCGCGACCGTGCGACAGCGTCGCGCTGCGTTCGACCAGAAAGTCGACGAGGTGGTTGCGGATGCGGTAGTACTGCGGGTCGTGGTGCAGCGTGGCGCGCTGGCGGTCGCGGGGCATCGTGTTGACGACGATCTCCGCCACCCGCGCCTGCGGGCCGTTGGCCATCAGCAGGATGCGGTCGGCGAGCAAGATGGCTTCGTCCACGTCGTGCGTGATCATGAAGACCGTCTGCTTCGTGGCGGCGCAGATCTTCAGCAGCTCGTCCTGGATGGTGCCGCGC
>JAIXTY010000343.1 GCA_027483705.1 Rubrivivax sp. | reverse complement strand
CGCCGCGAGCGGCGAGCGCGCCGGCCGCGACGTGCTGATCCACGCGCTGCCCATCTTCCACGTGCACGGCCTCTTCGTCGCCAGCCACGGCGCGCTGCTGGCGGGCGCGAAGATGCTCTGGCTCAACCGCTTCGATCCCAAGGTGGTGGCCGCGCGGCTGCCCGAGGCCAGCGTCTTCATGGGCGTGCCGACGCTGTACGTGCGGCTGCTGGCTGAAGCCGCGCTCGACAAGACGGCCTGTGCCGGCATGCGCCTCTTCATCAGCGGCTCGGCGCCGCTGCTGCTGGAAACCTTCGAGGCCTGGCGCGCGCGCACCGGCCACACCATCCTCGAGCGCTACGGCATGAGCGAGACCGTGATGCTCACCAGCAACCCCTACCGCCCCGAGGCCGCGCGCCGCGGCGGCACCGTGGGGCCGGCGCTGCCCGGCGTCGGCCTGCGCGTGATGGGCGACGACGGCGCCGTGGTGGCCGCCGGCGAGGTGGGCCACATCCAGGTGCAGGGCCCGAACGTCTTCAAGGGCTACTGGCGCATGCCGGAGAAGACGGCCGAGGAGTTCACCGCCGACGGCTGGTTCCGCACCGGCGACGTGGGCCGGGTCGAGGCCGATGGCTTCTGCACCATCGTCGGCCGCAGCAAGGACCTCGTCATCACCGGCGGCTACAACGTCTATCCGGCCGAGATCGAGAGCTTCCTGAACGCGCTGCCCGGCGTGGCCGAGAGCGCGGTGGTCGGCGTGCCGCACCCCGATTTCGGCGAGGCCGTCATCGCCGTCGTCGTGCCGCGGCCGGGCGAGAGGCCCGAGCCGGCCGCGCTGATCGGCGCGCTCAAGGGTCGCATCGCGGGTTTCAAGGTGCCCAAGTTCGTGGAGGTGGCGGCCGAGCTGCCGCGCAACGCCATGGGCAAGGTGCAGAAGAACCTGCTGCGCGAGCGGCACCGCCTGCTGTTTACCCACCCCCCTAAGTCATGAGGTTGACGCCGAACGGCGCCCGGCCCGTCGTTGTGGCGTCAAGGCGCGAGGACTATGCTCGTTGCCACACGGGGCATCCGTTCCCGGCTTCAGGAGTGAGAACCATGGCCCTTCATCACCTCGTCCGGCCCGCCGCCGCCGCGGCCCTGCTCTTGCTGGGTGCCACCGCCCAGGCCCACACGCAAAGCTGGTTCGGCCTGCTCGGCCCCGAGGCCACCGGCGCCACCGGCTCGGGCTCGGTCTTCATCGAGTACGACGAAGACGGCAACACGCTGCTCATCCAGACCAGCTTTGCCGGCCTCTCCGGCAACGTCACCGTCGCGCACATCCACTGCTGCACCGCCGTGCCGGGCACCGGCACGGCCGGCGTGGCGATCCAGCCGCCTTCGCTGATCGACTTCCCGGTCGGCGGCACCTCGGGCTCGTACAGCAAGGTGTTCGACCTGTCCGCCAGCGCGACCTGGTCGGCCACCTTCGTGACGGCCAGCGGCGGCACCACCGCCGCCGCGACGGCGCGCCTGGTGAACGCCTTCAACACCGGCAACGCCTACCTCAACATCCACAGCACCACGTTCGGGAGCGGCGAGATCCGCAGCTTCGTCGTGAGCACGGTGCCCGAGCCCTCGACCTACGCGCTGATGGCGCTCGGCCTGGGCGCGGTCGGTGCCGCCGCCGCCCGCCGCCGGCGCGGCTGAGTCAGCCCGTCAGCCTCACCAGCAGCCGCTGCCACAGCGGCCGCTGGCGCCAGGTGCGGCAGGCCCGGTCGGCAAAGTCGCGGCCCCGCGGGCTGAGCCGGTAGCAGTGGATGCGCCCCTGGCGCGGCTGCCGGGGCAGTTCGTCGAGCAGGCCGAAGTCGCTCAGCGGCTTCCAGCTGGTGTACAGCACCTGCCCCTCGATCAGGCAGCGCTCGTCGGCGCTGTCGTCGGCATGCACCAGCAACTGGCCCTTGCGCAGCCGCGCCAGCGCGTCGATGAACTCGGCGCGGTCGGGAATCAGCCGCGGCAGCGCCCGCGGTGGCGTGGGCGCGGTGCGCGGCTGGCCCTGGGGGGTGTGGGGCGGCGACTGGAACGGCTGCATGGCAAGCTCCCTGGCGTCCGGATCCGGGGTGCCGGCTCCAGCAGCACCCGTCGCCGAATCTTGCGCGAAACTGACACGCGCTGTCGCGGGAATCTGACCCCTTCCGACGGGCCAGTTCGCGCCGTGCCTCCGCTGGCGGGTGGAGACCGCCGCAGAATGGGCCGATGAAGATCCTCGTCCTCGGCGGCACGCGCTTCCTCGGCCGCCACCTCGTGGCCCAGGCCCTGGCCCGGGGCCACGCCGTGACGCTGCTGCACCGCGGCGCCAGCGCACGCGACCTGTTCCCCGAGGCCGAACACCGCCTGGCCGACCGCAACGGCGACCTCGCCGCCGCGCTGGCCGGCGGCACCTGGGACGTGGCCATCGACACCAGCGCCTACGTGCCACGCCACGTCGACAGCGTGGCGGCCGCCCTGGCCGGGCGCGTGGGCGTCTACCAGTTCGTCTCCAGCATCAGCGTCTACGCAGAAGGCGCCCCGGCCCCGCTCACCGAGGACTCGCCGCGTGCGCAGCTGGCCGACCCCGGCACCGAAGCCATCACCGGCGAGACCTACGGCGGCCTGAAGGCCCTGTGCGAAGACGCCGCCGGGCGGCACTTCGGGCCCGGCCGCAGCCTGGTGGTGCGCCCGGGCCTGATCGTCGGCCCGCACGACCCGACCGGCCGCTTCAGCTGGTGGGTGCGCCGCCTGCTGCGCGGCGGCGAGGTGCTGGCCCCGGGCGACCCGGCGGCCCCGGTGCAGTTCATCGACGTGCGCGACCTGGCCGCCTGGATGCTGCGCCAGGCCGAGGCCGGCGGCACCGGCGCGTTCAACCTCACCGGCCCGGTGGGCGGCACGACGATGGGCGGGCTGCTCGAGGCGGCGCGCGCGGCGCTGAACCCGCCGGCCACGCTGACCTGGCTGGACGAGGCCACGCTGCTGGCCGCCGGCGTCGCGCCGTGGATGGAGCTGCCGCTGTGGCTGCCCGCAGCGCAGGCCACGCTGCACCGCACCGACATCGCCCGCGCCGTGGCCACCGGCCTGGCGACGCGGCCGCTGGCCGAGACGCTCTGCGACACGGCAGCCTGGCTGGACACCCTGCCCGGTGAGGACGCCGTGATGCCGCCGGCGCAGCCCGGCGGCCCGCCGAGGCCGATGCCCGGGCTGGATCCCGCGCGCGAAGCGGCGCTGCTGGCCGCCTGGCACGCCCGCTGAGCCCGCACGCGGCGCCGTTCATCGAGCGCAGACGCGATTCGGCGCGGCGGCACCGCAGCCCGTCGCGTCGGCCGCGCGCCGCGGCGGGCTGCTGCCTACAGTGCGATCCATCGGTTCCCGAGTCGGGAGCCCCTCCCGAAGGAGATCGCCATGTTCAACCAGACCGCCCGCTTCAACACCTCCGCCCTCGCCTGCGCCGCCCTCGTGACGCTGGCCATGCTGGGCTTCGTCGACGGCCTCGCACGGCATGAGAGCGCCGCCGCGGAACTGGCCGCGACGAAGGCGGCGCCCGTCGCGACGGTGAGCACCTCGGCGCGCGCCTGACGCGGCTTGTCTAGACAGGCGCCGGGCCAGCCACGGCCGACCCGAGCGCCCACAGCGCGAAGGCCGCGAGCACGGCCGCCGAGATGCGGCCCACCCAGCGGCGTTCGCGCAGGCCCACCCGGTGGCGCGCCGCGGCCACCACCGCCGCCAGCGGCAGCCACCACAGCGCCGAGCCGGTGAACACGCCGGCCACCAGCCAGGCCGCCGCCTCGTGCGAGCCGCGCCCGGGCAGCGCCCCGGCCAGCGAGCCGAAGACCGCGACGAACGACAGCACCGTGGCCGGGTTGGCCAGCGTCAGCAGCACCGTGCCTGCGAAGGCCGCGGCCAGCGCCACCGGCGCGCGGCCGTCCGGCACCGCCACGGCTTCCGAGTCCGGCTCGGCCTGGGCCGAGCGCCAGGTGCGCCACGCCAGCACCAGCAGCACGAGGCTGCCGCCCAGCATGAGCGGCAGTCTCGCCGCCTGCAGCGCCGCCACCAGCGTGGCCACGCCGAAGGCCGCCACCGCCCCGTAGGCGGCATCCGCCACCGCGGCGCCCAGCCCGGTGGCCAGGCCCACCCGGAACCCCTGGCGCAGCGTGCGCTCGATCACGAGCAGGCCGATCGGCCCCACCGGCGCTGCGATCGACAGACCGATGCCCAGCGCGGGCACGAACCCGGAAGCGGCGATGTCGGCGGCCATCGGCCCATTGTGCGTAGCCGCGCACGGCTGCGGGTCAGTACTGCACGCGCGCCAGCCAGGTGGCGCGGCTGGCCTCCAGCACCTGCTCGAGCGTGACGAGGCCGCGCTCGCGCAGCAGCGGCAGCATCTTCACGAAGACCTCGGCCGTCACCATCGCGTCGCCCAGCGCCGTGTGGCGGCCCAGCACCGGTACGCCCAGGCGTTCGGCGATGGCCTCGAGGCGGTGGCTCTCCTGCCCGGGTTGCAGCACGGCCGACAGCAGCAGCGTGTCGAGCACCGGTTGCTCGAAGCGCACGCCGGTGGCGGCCTCCTTCAGCTGCAGGAAGCGCAGGTCGAAGGCGGCGTTGTGCGCCACCAGCACGGTGTCGGCGGCGAAGTCGTGGAAGGCCGGCAGCACGGCCTCGATCGTCGGCTGCCCGGCCAGCTGCTCGGGCCGGATGCCGTGGATGGCGATGCCGGCCTCGGGCACGCTGCGCCGCGGGTCCACCAGCTGCTCGAACACCGACTCGCGCCGCAGCCTGGCGGCCACCACGCGCGTGGCGCCGATCTGGATGATCTCGTCGCCGCCGGCGGGGTCCAGGCCCGTGGTTTCGCAGTCGAACACGGTGTAGGCCAGCTCGGCCAGCGGCCGCTGCAGCCAGCCGGCGCCGGCACCGGCGCCGTGGCGGAACAGTTCGAAGTCGTAGAACTCCGGACGGCTGTCGGCGTGCACGCCGTCGGCGCGCGCGGCGGCTTCGCGCACCGGTTCGCGCAGGCTCGGCAGCAGCAGCCGGAAGAAGGCCTCCTGGCGCACCCGCGCGCGCTCGAACCACAGCGTGCCGCCGTGGCGGTCGAGCACGTCGCGCACGGTCAGCGGCGTGGCCTCGCCGGCGCTGACGATGGGCTCGGTCTCCCAGGCCGTCACCGTCTCGGTGCTCATGGCCTGCACGGGCCAGACGAGATCGAGCCAGACCTTGCCGTCGCCGGGCGTGGCCGTGGCCGCCAGGCGCAGGGCCACGCGGCCGATGCCGTACTCGCCGGCCAGCCGCGAGGCCAGGTGCGCCAGCGCCTGCAGCAGCGAGAAGCTGTCCACGCGCAGCCACAGCGCGCCGTCGACCTCGGCGGTGTTCACGCGCGGGCCGCCCTCGGCCTCGATGCGGCGCGCCGCCGCAGCCACGAGGTCGGCGCCCAGCATGTCCTCCAGCGGCCAGCGCGCCTTGGCCTGCTGCAGGCCGCTGGCCGCCGCCTCGTGCAGGCGCCCGGTCATGGCCTGGATCTCGTCGCGCACGATGCCGAAGAAGCGCTCGCGCGTGGCGGCCGGCAGGTCGGGCTCGTCGAGCAACTCCACGGCCGCACGCAGGTTGCCCAGCGCCGCGCGCTGGCCCTCGACCAGGCGGTGCAGCGCGCGGTCGCGCGCGAGCTCGTCGCCGAGGTCGCGCGTCACGTTGTCGAGCATCAGCACGAAGCCGTCGAGCGCCCCGGCGCCCTCGCCCAGGCCCCGCACCGGTGCCAGCTGCACGCGCAGCAGCTGGCCGCCGCGCGTGGCCGTCACGAAGGTGGCCGCGGCGTGCGCGGCGCCGCGCGCCAGGCGCTGCTGCACCGAATCCAGCGCGTGGGCCACGAGCCGGCGGTCGAGCGCGCCGTAGATGCTGCGGCCCAGCGCCAGCGGCTCGGCGCCGCCGATGGTGGTGTCGGCCGCGGCCTCGGCCAGCGCACGGAACTGCAGCCGCGCGCGGGCGTTGAACAGCAGCACGCGGCCGTCGAGGTTGCACACGACCACGCTCTGCGTCAGCTCGGCCATCAGCGCCGCGAGGCGGTTGCGTTCCTGCGCGATGCCGTCGGCGGCCTCGGCGACGCGGCGGTCGATGGCGCCGAGCAGGCCCTCGCGCTCGGCCAGCAGCGCGTTCACGGCCTCGGCCAGCGCGTGCGCGCCGCGCGGCTGGCCCTCGGCCTCGAGGCGGCGGCCGGGTGGTGACAGGCGCAGCACCTGCACCGTCTCGGCCAGGCGCCCGGTGGCTGCGCCGTGGCGCAGCCACAGCCGCCGCGCCAGTGAGCCCAGCGCCACCGCGGCCACCAGCCACAGCAGGAACACGATGGCCAGCCGCGGCTCGAGCAGCGCCCAGGCCGCAGCACGTTCGGCCGGCGCCAGCGTGGCCGCCAGCAGGCACGCCGTGCCCGCCAGCACCAGCGCCAGCAGCGCACCGGGCGCCACGGCGGCAACGACGACCGCACGATCGAACGGCGGCCGGACGGGCGGGTTCATGAGGCCAGCAGCTCGCGCACACGCGCCGCGAGCTCCTTGGTGGAGAACGGCTTGGTCATGTAGCCGTCGGCGCCCACGCCCAGGCCCTGCGCCACGTCGGTGTCGCGGCCTTTGGCGGTGAGCAGCAGGATCTTCGGCCGCGGCCCGCCCTCGTCGGCGCGCACCGCCTGGCAGACCTCGAAGCCGGTCTTGCCCGGCATCATCACGTCCAGCAGCAGCAGTGCGGGCCGGTGCGCGCGCCACAGCGCCAGCGCCTCGTCGCCGTCGCGCGCCAGCAGCACCTGGTGGCCCTCGCGCTGCATCAGGAACTCCAGGCTGACGAGGATGTTGGGCTCGTCGTCGGCGATCAGCACGGTGTACGGCGTCATGGGTTTGTCTCCGTCGTCGTTGTCGTGGCGTCGTCGGCCGCCAGAGGCAGCTCGATGCCGAAGGTGGCGCCCTCTCCGGGGCGGCTCTTCAGCCACAGCCGGCCGCCGAAGTGCTCGACGATGCGGCGGCTGATCGGCAGGCCCAGGCCGGTGCCGCCGCTGCGCTGGCGCGCGTCGCCGCCCTGGCGGAACTTCTCGAAGACCTGCGCCTGCACGGCCTCGGGCACGCCGGGCCCGTTGTCACGGACTTCGATCGTCAGCTGGTTCGCCGTGCAGGCCAGCGCCAGCACGACGCGGCCGCTGCCGGCTGGCACGAAGCGGGCCGCGTTGGCCAGCAGGTTGATCAGCACCTGCAGCAGCCGGTCGGCGTCGACGTTCACCGGCGGCGCCGCGGCCGGCGCCTCGATGTGCACCACCGCGCCGCGCGCGCGGAACAGCCCGTCGGTGGCCTGCGCAGCACGCGCCAGCAGCGGCACAACGTCCAGCCGCTCGGGCTGCCACTCGGCGTTGCCGCTCTCGATCTTGGCCAGGTCCAGCACCTGGTTCACCAGGCGCGACAGGCGCTCGCTCTCGTCGACGACGATGCCCACGAAGCGCTGGCGCTGCGCGGCCGGCATCTCCGGCTCGTCGCGCATCAGCTCGCCCAGGGCGCGGATGCTGGTCAGCGGCGTCCGCAGCTCGTGCGTGACGCTGCTCATGAAGTCGTCCTTGAGCCGGTCCAGGCTCTCGAGCTGCTCGTTGCGCTGGCGCAGCGCGCGTGCTTCGTCGGCCAGGCGCAGCACGTCGGCGGCCTCCAGCGGCTCGGCTTCGGCGGCGCCAGCCACCAGCGCCCGCGCGGTGGCCGCGCCCACGGCACCGGCCAGCAGGGCCTCGGCCTGCTGCAGCTGCTGCGGCGTGGCCGGGGCCGGGCCGGCCGCCACGAACGGCGCGCCACGGCCGGGGCCGAGCACACGATCGAGCAACGCGGCCAGCGCGCCGCTGCGCGCGCGGCCGCGCCAGAACACACGTTCGTCGGCGCCCTGCTCCAGCGCGCCCACGAAGCGCAGCGCCTGTGCGGCCTCGGCGCCCTGCGGCGGGCGCCACAGCGAGACGGCGACGTACAGCACCAGGTTCGCGCCCAGGCTCCAGAACAGCCCCTCGGCCAGCGGCACGCCGGCCGAGCCCGCCAGCGCCGGCGCCGCCAACAGCCAGGCCCACAGCAGTGCCCCGACGGCCAGCCCCACGAGCGCCCCGGCCTTGGTGCCGCCTTGCCAGTACAGCCCCAGCAGCAGCGCCGGCGCGAACTGCGCCACCGCGGCAAAGCTGACGAGGCCGATGCTCACCAGCGAGCGCGACTCACCCGCCAGCTGCAGGTACAGCCAGCCCAGCGCCAGCAGCGCGACGATGGCGACGCGGCGCACGCGCAGCAGCCGCGGTGCCAGCGCCTCGCCCGCGCCGCGCTTCAGCAGCGCCGGCAGCACGAGGTCGTTGCTGACCATCGTGCCCACCGCGATGGCCTCCACCACCACCATGCCGGTGGCCGCCGACAGCCCGCCCAGGTAGGCCAGCAAGGCCAGCGCCGGCTGCCCGGCAGCCAGCGGCAGCGCCAGCACGAAGCCGTCGGCATCGGCCTGCGGCCCCAGCACCAGCAGCCCGCCCCAGGCGATGGGCAGCACGAACACGTTGATGGCCAGCAGGTAGGCCGGGAACAGCCAGCTGGCGCGGCGGAGGTGGCGCTCGTCGACGTTCTCCACCACCGCCGCCTGGAACTGCCGCGGCAGCAGCAGCACCGACAGGCCCGCCAGCAGCAGCAGCGCCGTCCAGCCGGCGACGTCGAAGCCTGCGGCGCCGCCGGCGGGCAGCAGGCGCGCGGCCAGCGTGGCGTCGGCCGCCACACGCGCGGCGATGTCGGCCGGGCCTGCGAACAGGCCCCAGCACACGAACACGCCCACGGCCACGAAGGCCAGCAGCTTGAACACCGCCTCGGCGGCCACGGCGGCCACCAGGCCCTCGTGGCGCTCGCGCGCGTCGAGCTGCCGCGTGCCGAACGCGATGGTGAAGGCCGCCAGCAGCGCCGCGGCCACGGCGGCCACCGGGCCCTCGGCCGCCTGCACGCCGGCCAGCATGACCACGCCGTGCGCAATCGCCTTGAGCTGCAGCGCCACGTAGGGCACCACGCCCACCAGCGCCACCGCGCTGACCAGTGCCGCCAGCGCGCGGCTGTGGCCGTGGCGGCTGGCGATGAAGTCGGCGATGCTGACCAGGCGCTGCTCGCGCGCGATGCGCACGATCTTGCGCAGCACCAGCCAACCCAGGCCCATGGCCAGCGTCGGCCCCAGGTAGATGGCCAGGAAGGCGGGGCCGCCGGCCGCCGCGCGGCCGACGCTGCCGAAGTAGGTCCAGGCCGTGCAGTACACGGCCAGGCTCAGCGCGTAGACCGTGCCGTGGGCGACGACGCTGCGCCCGGCCGCGGCTCGCCGCTCGGCCCAGGCCGCCACCGCCAGCAGCACGCCCAGCCAGGCCAGCGAGGCGGCCAGCACCAGCGGCAGCGGCACGGTGGCGGCCGGTGCGTTCATGGCGGGTCGGCCCCGGGGTTGATGTCGTCGGCTGCCGGGCGTTCCAGCAGCAGCGCCAGCGCGCCGATCAGCAGCGCCCACAGCCCGAACAGCGCCCAGGCCCAGCGCGGCCAACCTGCGAGCGGCGGGCCGTGCAGCCAGGGCATCAGCGGCGGCAGCAGCCACAGCGCCGCGGCCAGCAGCACCAGAGCCACCAGACGCTGGGCCAGCAGGCGTTCGGCGCGGCGGCGCGGGGAGGCCATGGCGCTACAGCGCCTCGAAGTGGAAGTGATGCCGCAGGTGGGCGCGGAAGCGGCGCACGACGGCCAGCGCGTCCTGCAGTGCCTCGCGCTCCAGCGTCGGCAGCTCGGCCGGGCGCAGCACGCTGCTCTCGCCGGCGAGCCCGCGCGCCAGGCGCCGGCCCATGAACGCGTGCAGCGCATCGGCCAGGTCGCGCGCGAGGGCGGCGTCGAGCCGGTCCTGCGCCACCAGCGCGGCCAGCCGCGCGGTGGTGGCGGTCTCGGTGATGCCGGCCTGCAGCGCCAGCGCGCGCACGCCGTGCACCAGCGGGAAGGTGCCGAGCTTCTTCAGGTCCACGGGCTCGTCGTCGAGGCGGTGCGTGAGGCGCGTGAGCCAGTTGCCCGGCTCGGCAAACTGGTCGGCGGCGGCCGCAAAGCGCGCCAGCCAGGTGTCGTGGCCCTGCACCATCGGCACGAGGCGTTCGCGCAGCGTCTGCAGCAGCGTGGCGTCACCGGCCACGGCGCTGGCGTCGGCGAACATGGCTAGGTTCATCACGCCGTCCACGCCCCCGTCGCCGCGCACCCAGCCCTGCAGCGTCTGCGTCCAGCCGGCGAGCGTCTGCCGCCACAACGGGTTGCTCAGCATCACGTCGCCCGGGCAGGGCGGCCAGCCCAGCGTCGCCAGCGCGTCGCTGACGCTGCCCGCCACGGCGGCCAGCTCGGCCGGCGGCAGCGGCGGCTCGCCGTCGGCCAGGATCAGCGCGTTGTCCTGGTCGGTCTTGAGGATCTGCTCGCCGCGGCCCTCGCTGCCCAGCACCACGAAGCAGCTGCGGGCCACCAGCGCCGGCGGCGCCAGCAGCTGCCACAGGCGCGCCAGCAGGCGGCCGTTCAACTCGCTCACCAGCGAGGCGATGCGCTCCACGCGCACGCCGCCGCCGTGCAGCAGCGCCACCATCGCGTCGATGCGGCGCGCGGCCTCGCGCAGTTCGGCCAGCGAGGCGGCCTCGTCGATCTGCAGCGCCGCGATGTGCGAGTGGTTGGCCACCAGGCTGACGAGGTCGAGCTGCCCCAGCACGCCCACCACCGCGCCGGCGGCGTCGGTGACGACGAGCCGGTGCACGCGGTGCCTGACCATGCGCCACAGGGCCTCGAAGAGGTCGGCGTCCAGGTCCACCGCCACGAGCCCGAAGCGCGCCACCTCGCGCACCGCCAGCTGGTGCGGCGGCCGCTCGTGCAGCAGCGCGTCGCGCAGGTCGGTGGTCGTGAAGATGCCGATGCGCTCGGCGCCGCCCTCGCCCACATCGCGCACCAGCGCCTGCGTCAGGCCGCGCTGCGACAGATCGCGGCACACGCTCACCAGGTCGGTGGCGCCGTCCACGTAGTGCGGCTTGCGCAGGAAGGCGTCGCGCACACGTGCGGTGGCCAGGGTCAGCAACTCGCGTTGGGGGTCGGCCGTCAGCATCGGTGGGATCCCGCAAGAGAGAAGGGCCGCAAACTGTCGCTTGCGGCCCCGAATCGCAGGCTGACCGGGATCAGCCTTTGCGCGTTTCGCCGGTCAGTGGCCCGAGGCCCCCGAGGCGCCGATGCCGGTTTCGGACCGCACCTGCTGCGCCAGGAAGCCGGCCTTGTCTTCCTGCGCCCGCTTGCTGCCGTCGAGCACGCTGAACAGCCAGATGCCGACGAAGCCGATGGTCATGCTGAAGAGAGCCGGGCTGGTGTACGGGAACCAGGCGCTGCCCTTGGGGTTGCCGAGCGTGGCTTCCCAGACCGCCGGCGACACGATGGTCAGCGCCACCGAGCTGACGAGGCCCAGGAAGCCGCCGATCACCGCACCCTTGGTCGTGCAGCCCTTCCACAGCACACTCATCAGCAGCACCGGGAAGTTGGCGCTGGCCGCGATCGCGAAGGCCAGGCTCACCATGAAGGCGATGTTCTGCTTCTCGAAGGCGATGCCCAGCAGCACGGCGATGATGCCGAGGCAGATGGTGGTGATCTTCGAAACGCGCAGCTCGGCCTTCGGGTCGGCCTTGCCGCCCTTGATGACGGTGCCGTAGAGGTCGTGGCTCACGGCCGAGGCGCCGCTCAGCGTGAGGCCGGCCACCACCGCGAGGATGGTCGCGAAGGCCACGGCGCTGATGAAGCCCAGGAACACGTTGCCGCCCACCGCGTTGGCCAGGTGGATGGCGGCCATGTTGTTGCCGCCGAGCAGCGCGCCCTTCGCATCGAGGAACGAGGGGTTCGTCAGCACGAAGGTGATGGCGCCGAAGCCGATGATGAAGGTCAGGATGTAGAAGTAGCCGATCCACGTCGTCGCCCACAGCACCGACTTGCGCGCCTCCTTGGCGTTGGGCACGGTGAAGAAGCGCATCAGGATGTGCGGCAGGCCGGCGGTGCCGAACATCAGCGCCATGCCGAAGCTGATGGCGCTGATCGGGTCCTTCACGAAGCCGCCCGGGCCCATGATCGAGAAGCCCGCCTTTGCCGCCTCTTCCGGGCTCTTGCCGGCGGTGGTGGCCAGGCCGGTCTTGATCTCCACGGCCTTGGCAAACATGGCCTCGGGGCTGAAGCCGAACTGCGCCATCACCATGAAGGCCATGAACGAGGCGCCGCCGAGCAGCATGATGGCCTTGATGATCTGCACCCAGGTCGTGGCCGTCATGCCGCCGAAGAGCACGTACACCATCATCAGGCCGCCGACGATGACCACGGCGATCCAGTACTCCAGGCCGAACAGCAGTTTGATCAGCTGCCCCGCGCCCACCATCTGCGCGATCAGGTAGAAGGCCACCACCACCAGCGTGCCGCTCGCCGCGAACATGCGCACCGGCGTCTGCTGGAAGCGGAACGCCGCCACGTCGGCGAAGGTGAACTTGCCCAGGTTGCGCAGCCGCTCGGCGAGCAGGAAGGTCACCACCGGCCAGCCCACGAGGAAGCCGATCGAGTAGATCAGACCATCGAAGCCGCTGGCCATGACCGCGGCGCTGATGCCCAGGAACGAGGCGGCCGACATGTAGTCGCCCGCGATCGCCAGGCCGTTCTGGAAGCCGGTGATGCCGCCGCCGGCGGTGTAGAAATCGGCCGCGCTCTTGGTCTTGGCCGCGGCCCACTTGGTGATCCACAGCGTGAAGGCGACGAAGACGCCGAACATGCCGATCGCCGTCCAGTTGGTGGCCTGCTTCTCGGCCTGGCCGAGGTCGGCACCCGCTGCCAGCACGATGCCGGCGCCTGCGGCCAGGGTCAGGCCGATGAGGAGTTGCTTGGCTTTCACTTGGCGGCTCCCTTGGCGATCGGGGCCGTGGCGGCCATCGCCTGCGCGACCTCGTCGGACAGGCGGTCGAAGTCGCGGTTGGCACGGCGCACGTACAGCGCGGTGATCACGACGGTGAAGACGATCACGCCCAGGCCGATGGGCATGCCCAGCGTCATGACGCCGCTGCCCAGGCGGCTGGCGAGCAGCGGCTTGTCGAACGCGACGAGCAGGATGAAGCCGTAGTACACGACCATCATCGCCCCGGTCAGCCACCAGCCGAAACTGGTGCGCCGGGCCTTCAGTTCGCGGTACGACGGGTGCGCAGCGATGCGCTGCACGAGGGTCGTCTCCATGTTGTGTCTCCTGGTTTGAAGGGCGTCGCCACCGACCGATGGCGAGTGGCCCTACTTTGGCCAGGGGCTCTGACCCAGCTCTGACGTGGAACCAACGCCGGCTGACGCGACGCTGATGCCAGGCTTACAGCGGGCGTGACAGTCGTCGCTGTCAGGCAGAGCGGACGATGCCCGGGCGCGGTGCGCCGGCGTCGACCCAGGCGGGGCCGTCGAACCAGGGGTCGCCCTCGAGCGCGGCGCGCAGCATCGGCAGCGCGTCCAGGCCCCAGAACAGACGGCCATCGAGCTCGAAGCTGGGCACGCCAAAGGCGCCGGCGGCGAGCGCGGCCTCGGTGTGGGCGCGCAGCTCGGCCTTGACGTCGTCGCCGTCGGGGTCGCGGGCCAGCCCCTCGGGCGCCAGTGCCTCGCGCAGCGCTGCCACGCGAGCCGGATCGACGGCATCGGCGCCGCCTTCCCACACATGCCGCAGCACCATCTCGGTGTGGCGGCGGTTGGCGCCGGCCGCCACCAGCAGGCGCAGCAGCGGCAGCGGGTTGAACGGGTGCACGGCCGGCGCGTCGATGCGGATGCCGTGCTGCGCGCCGAGCCAGGCGACGTGCCGGAAGGTCCACTGCCGCTTCGGCTCGATCTCGGCCGGACCCTTGTTGCCCAGCGCCTTGAGCATCGCGCCGAACAGCACCGGGCGGTACTCCACGCTGTAGCTCGTGCCCGCCAGCGCCTCGGGCAGGCGCATGAACGCCAGGTGCACGAAGGGCGAGATCGGGTCGAGGTGGAAGACGATGCGCTTCATGGCGAGCCGCCTGCCGTCGCGCGCGCGGCGCGGCGCTGGTCGAGCTGCTGCCAGACGCCGCGCTTCTCGGCGTCGTCGAGCAGGCTCCAGCAGGCGATCTCGTCGATGGTGCGCAGGCAGCCCTCGCACAGGCCGCTGGCCTCGTCCATGCGGCAGATGTTGACGCAGGGGCTGGGCACGGGTGCCGGTTGCAGGACGGTCGTCATGGCGCCGGCTCCTGCACGACATCGGCCACCGGCGCGGCGGCCAGGCGCACGAGTTCGTCGGGCGTGGCGCAGAACACGCCGTTGGGGTGGCCGGCGGCGGCCCACACGGCGCCGAAGCGGAACAGGCTGCGGTCGATCAGCACCGTCAGCGGCTCGGCATGCGCCAGGGGCGAGACGCCGCCAATGGAAAAGCCGGTTCGCGCCTTCACGAAGTCGGCATCGGCGCGGCCCAGCGGCCCGGTGATCGCGGCGACATGCTTCTCGTCGACGCGGCGGTCGCCGGCAGTCACCACCAGCACGGCCGTGTCGTCGCTCCTGCGGCGGAAGACCACGCTCTTGGCGATCTGCCCCACGCTCACGCCCAGGGCGTCGGCGGCCTCCTGCGAGGTGCGCGCGGCCACGTCCAGCCAGCGCGGCGCGGCGTGGCCGGCGGCGGCCAGCGCGGCGGCGACGCGGCGGAAGCCTTCAGGGCGCTGATCGAGACACTCCGTGCTCATGCCGCCACCACGTTCACGGCCACACCCCGCTTGGCCAGCACGGCCCGCCCCACGCGCGAGGCCGGCGGCCGGCCGAGCACGCCGCTGATGTAGGCCCCGGCGTCGACCAGCGCGTCGAGGTCCACGCCGCAGTCGATACCCATGCCGCGCAGCATGAACACCACGTCCTCGGTGGCCACGTTGCCCGTGGCGCCCTTGGCGTAGGGGCAACCGCCGAGGCCGGCCACGCTGGCATCGAAGGTGTGCACACCCATCTGCAGGCAGGCCAGGATGTTGGCCAGCGCCTGGCCGTAGGTGTCGTGGAAGTGCCCGCTGACCTCCACCAGCGGGTAGTGCTTCAACGCGCGCTCCATCACCGCCTGCACCTGGCGCGGCGTGCCGACGCCGATGGTGTCGGCGATGCCGCAGTGGTCCACGCCGATGGCCTTGAAGCCGCGCACGACACGCTCCACCTCGTCGGCACTCACCTCGCCCTGGTAGGGGCAGCCGAGCGCACACGACAGCGCGCCGCGCACCTTGAGCCCGGCCTCGTGTGCCGCGGCCACCACGGGCGCAAAGCGCGCCAGGCTTTCGTCGATGCTGCAGTTGATGTTGCGCTGGCTGAAGGCCTCGGTCGCGGCGCCGAACACCACGACCTCGTCGGGCCGGTGCGTGGTCGGCAGCGCCAGCGCGCCTTCCAGGCCCTTGAGGTTGGGCGTGAGCACGGCGTAGCGCACGCCGGCCGGGCGCTGCAGGCCCATCAGCACCTCGGTGTTGTCGGCCATCTGCGGCACCCACTTCGGGCTCACGAAGCTGGTGACCTCGATCTCGCGCAGGCCGGCCGCCTGCAGCCGCTCGACGAGACCGATCTTGGCGGCGGCAGGCACCGGCTGCGCCTCGTTCTGCAGGCCGTCGCGCGGGCCGACCTCGCACAGGGTGACGCGGGAAGGAAACATGGCGGGTGGACTCCAGGAAGAGAAGCGGGTCGTCCGCGTTTCAAATGTACCGGGGCGTTGCGGTCGCACCTTGTGGGGATGTGACAGGCCCCACCATGGGCTCAGACTTCGCCGCATGCACACGCGCCACTGCCTCAAGCTTGCCGAACGCATCCATGACCTGCTCGAGCGCGAGCTGGGTCAGGGCATCGAGCGCTCGCGCCTGCTGGCCGAGCCGCTCTACGCCCGCGACGTGCTGCTGGTCTGCGATGCGATGGTGGCCACCGACGGCCCGCTGCTGGCGCGCGCCTTCCGCCGCGCCGCCGCCGCGCCGGAGGAAGGCAAGGCGGAGGCCAGCCCCTCGGGCTGGGGCGCGCTGTTCGGCCTGGGTGCCGGTCTCGTGAAGGGCCACGGCCAGGTGCTCCGTCAGGCCTTGTCCAGCCGCAGCAGCTCGGCCCCCTCGGCCACCTGATCGCCCACGGCGTAGAGCAGCTCGGCCACCCGGCCGTCGCGCGGGGCGGCCAGTGTGTGCTCCATCTTCATCGCCTCCATCACCGCCAGTGGCTGGCCCTTGGTGACGGCCGCACCCGCGGCCACCAGCAGCGAGATCACCTTGCCCGGCATCGGCGCCGTCAGGCGGCCGCCTTCGCCGGCGCCATCCGCCGCGTGCACCAGCGGATCGTGCTCATGCAGCAGCGCGCTGCCACCGGGCAGCGTCGGCGCGAACACGGCGTAGCGCTCGCCGACGCGATACACGGCCAGCAGCGCGCGTTGATCACCCAGGACGACGTCGAAGCGGCCCTCGCCGAGTGAGCGGCTGCTGAACGGCAGCCGCTCGGCCCCCAGCTCCAGCACGGCGCCGCCGTCGTGGCGGCGCTCGAGCACGGCCTGCAGCGGCTCGTCGCCACGCGCCAGCACCAGGCGCCGGCGCGCGCCGCCGGCCAGGCGCCAGCCGGCGCGGCGGCTCCAGGGGTCGGCGCCTTCCTGCGCGGCCTCGTCGGCCAGCTGCCGGGCCGCCACGCCGGCGGCGGCCCAGCCGGCGGGCAGCACCGGGCCTTCGAACAGCGCCGGGCGCTCGCGCTCGATGAGCGCAGTGTCCAGATCGGCCGTGGCAAAGGCCCGGCTCGCCACCACGCGCTGCAGGAAGGCCACGTTGGTGGCCAGGCCGACGATGTGCGTCTGCGCCAGCGCCGCCGCCAGCCGAGCCAGCGCCTGGTGGCGGTCTTCGCCCCACACGATGAGTTTGGCGATCATCGAGCCGTAGTGCGGGCTGATGGCGTCGCCCTCGCGCACGCCGCTGTCCACACGCGGCAGCGCGTCCGCGCGCTCGAAGCTCACGTGCGCCGGCCAGCGTGCCACGTGCAGCGTGCCGGTGGCGGGCAGGAAGCCGGCGTCGGGGTTCTCGGCGCAGATGCGGGCCTCGATGGCGTGGCCGCGCATCGGAATCTGGTCCTGCGCCAGCGGCAGCGGCTCGCCACTGGCCACGCGCAGCTGCCACTCCACAAGGTCGAGGCCCGGCACCGCTTCCGTCACCGGGTGCTCGACCTGCAGCCGCGTGTTCATCTCCATGAAGTAGAAGCGGATGTCGCCATCCCCTTCCGGTTCGGCGATGAACTCCACCGTGCCCGCACCCACGTAGCCCACGGCCTGCGCTGCGGCCACGGCGGCGGCGCCCATCTCGGCGCGGCGCGCAGCGCTCAGGCCCGGCGCGGGGGATTCCTCCAGCACCTTCTGGTGACGGCGCTGCACCGAGCAGTCTCGCTCGTTGAGGTGCACGCAGTGGCCGTGCGCATCGGCAAACACCTGGATCTCGATGTGCCGCGGGCGCGTGACATAACGCTCCACCAGCACGTGGTCGCTGCCGAAGCTGGCAGCAGCCTCACGCTGGCAGCTGGCCAGTGCGGCGGCAAAGTCCTCGGGCCGCTCGACCTTGCGCATGCCCTTGCCACCGCCACCCGCGCTGGCCTTGATGAGCACCGGGTAACCGATGCGCAGCGCCTGGCGCGCCAGCAGCGCCGGGTCGTTGTCGGCGCCGTGGTAGCCGGGCACCAGCGGCACGCCGGCCTTCTCCATCAGCGCCTTGGCGGCGCTCTTGCTGCCCATCGCGGCAATCGCGCTGGCCGGCGGGCCGATGAACACGAGGCCGTGGTCGGCACACGCCTGGGCGAAGTCCTCGTTCTCGCTGAGGAAGCCGTAGCCCGGGTGGATGGCCCGCGCGCCGGTGGCCTTGGCGGCATCGATGATGTGCTGCCACTGCAGGTAGCTCTCGCGCGGCGCGTTGCCGCCCACGTGCACGGCCTCGTCGCAGGCGCGCACGTGGCGCGCGTCGGCGTCGGCGTCGGAGTACACGGCCACCGTGCGCACGCCCAGGCGCCGCGCCGTGGCGGCCACGCGGCAGGCGATCTCACCGCGGTTGGCGATCAGGATCTTGGAGAACATGGTTCGGTCCTCGTCAGGCCGCCGAAGCCGGCCTCGGCATGAAGCGCTTCAGCAGCGCGCGCAGGAATCGGAAGAACACGGCGATCAGCACCACCGCCAGCACGACAGCCAGCGCCAGCACGGGCCAGAACACCACCGGGTGCGCCACGGCCAGCCACAGCATCGTGGGCACCGCCGCGTCGCCGGCCAGCGAGAGCAGCCAGTTCGACACCGGCTCAGGGCTGGTGTTGGCCGCCGCGCGCGTGGTGGCCTTGGCGGTGTGCGCCGTGGCCGCCAGCGTGCCGCCGGCCAGGGCGGCGAGCAGGCCCCAGGTGGCGCTGTCGGCTCCCATCGCTCCAGCCGCCAGCGCCGCACCTGCGGGGATGCGGATGAAGGTGTGCACGGCGTCCCACAGCGTGTCGACGGCCGGGATCTTGTCGGCCACGAACTCCACCACGAACAGCAGGAACGAACCCGCCAGCACGATCGGGTTCTGCAGGATCTGCAAGCCCGCCGGCAGAGGCAGCCAGCCCAGGTAGCCGGCGGCGCCGGTGATGAACACCACGGCGTAGAGCCGCACGCCACTGGCCCAGCCCAGCGCCGCGGCCAGGGCCGCGAGTTGCGCCAGATCCAGCGGCACCGGCAACGTGTTCATGAGC
Source organism: Rubrivivax sp. (assembly GCA_027483705.1). Taxonomy (GTDB): domain Bacteria; phylum Pseudomonadota; class Gammaproteobacteria; order Burkholderiales; family Burkholderiaceae_C; genus Rubrivivax. The sequence goes on along the minus strand of JAIXTY010000343.1, from coordinate 2,724 downwards.
GCCAGGCCGGGTCGCGCTTGCCCAGGAACGCGGCCACGCCCTCGCGGCCCTCGTCGCTGGCGCGGATGTCGGCGATGCGGCGTGCCGTCTCGGCGCGCAGATCGGCGTCGATGGGCCGCGCGGCCACCTCCTGCACCAGGCGCTTGCAGGCGCGCACCGCGGCCGGGCCGTTGCCGACCCAGGCGTCGACGATCGCGGCGCAGGTGGCGTCCAGCTGCTCGGCCGGCACGCACTCATGCACGAAGCCGAGCGACGCGGCGCGCTTCGCATCGAAGCGCTCCGCGGTGGTGAAGTAGCGCCGCGAGGCCTGTTCGCCTAAAGCGCGCACGACGTAGGGCCCGATGGTGGCCGGCAGCAGGCCCAGCCGCGCCTCGCTCAGGCAGAACTGCACCGTGTCCGCTGCCACCAGCACATCGCACACCGCCGCCAGGCCCACGCCGCCGGCATAGCAGTCGCCGTGCACGCGGCCCAGCACGGGCACGGGGCAGGACCAGATCGTGTGCAGCATCTCGGCCAGTGCGGCGGCGTCAGTGCGGTTCTCGTCCCAGGTGTAGGTGGCCATGCGCGCCATCCACGACAGATCGGCCCCGGCGCAGAAGGCCTTGCCGCGGCCGCCCAGCACGATGGCGCGCAGGCCCGGCTCGCTGCCGAGACCGCGGAACGTGGCCGTCAGCTCGGCAATGACACCGTCGTTGAAGGCGTTGCGCACCTCGGGCCGGTTGAGCCAGACCTCGGCCACGTGCGCGCGCGGGCGCAGGATTTCCAGCGTGCTCGTCATCAGCAGCTCCTTCAGTGGCGCCAGCCGCGCAGGCCGCGATGCTGCTCGAAGGCCAGATAGTCGCGGTCGCGGTGCAGCAGCGCATAGTCGCGCTCGATGCAGAATGTGGCCACCAGCACATCGATGCCGCTGCGCACCGTCACACCCCGGGCGCGCAGGTTGCGGTAGTGCTCGGCGGCGCGCAGGGCCAGTTCGGCGCTCGCGGTGTCTTCGACAGCCAGGCTTTCCATCAGCCGCCGCGCCTGGCGATGGGCGCCCTCGTGCCGGAAGCCGCGCAACACCTCGAACAGCACCAGGTCGGGCACGACGATGCGCACCTCGCCGTGATCGAGCATCTGGCTGAGCAGCTCGACCGCCGGGTGCTCGGCGTCGTTGAAGAAGTCGATCCAGACGCTGGAGTCAACGACGAGCACGGCGCTTCGCTCCGTAGCTGCGCGGCGCGGCTTCCTGCACCACGGTTTCGGCGGTGGCAGGCGACGCGGCCGGTGCGGCCTCGGCTTGCGTCCAGTCGATGCTCTCGTCGCCCTCCCACTTGAGCTTGCCGCGCCACTTGAGGATCTCGCGGTACGCGGCCTGACGGGCGAGCAGCTTCAGGCCCGCCTCGACGGCGTCCTTCTTCGTCTTGTAGGGCCCGGCAAGCATGGCCTGCGCCATCAACTCGTCGTCGATCTCGATGTTCGTGCGCATGATGTGTGCGAAATCAGCAAAGTGCACACATCGTACACTACATGCGGAAGACACCGAAGCGCGGCGCCTCCGGGATCGGCGCGTTCAGGCTGGCGCTCAAGCCCAGCGCCAGCACGCGGCGCGTGTCGGCGGGGTCGATGACGCCGTCGTCCCACAGGCGCGCGCTGGCGTAGTACGGGTGCGCCTGCTGCTCGAACTGCTGCAGGATGGGAGCCTTGAACGCGGCTTCTTCGTCGCTGCTCCAGGCGCCACCCTTGGCCTCGATGCCGTCGCGCTTCACTGTGGCGAGAACACTGGCCGCCTGCTCGCCGCCCATCACGCTGATGCGCGCGTTGGGCCACATCCAGAGGAAGCGGGGTGAATAGGCGCGGCCGCACATGCCGTAGTTGCCGGCGCCGAAGCTGCCGCCGATGATCACCGTGAACTTCGGCACCGTGGCCGTGGCCACCGCCGTGACCATCTTGGCGCCGTGCTTGGCGATGCCCTCGGCCTCGTACTTGCGGCCGACCATGAAGCCGGTGATGTTCTGCAAGAAGACCAGCGGCACCTTGCGCTGGCAGCACAGCTCGATGAAGTGGGCGCCCTTCATCGCGCTCTCGGAGAACAGCACGCCGTTGTTGGCGATGATGCCCACCGGCATGCCTTCGATGTGCGCGAAGCCGCACACCAGCGTGCTGCCATAGCGCGCCTTGAACTCGTCGAACTCCGAGCCATCGACGATGCGGGCGATGATCTCGCGCACGTCGAAGGGCTTGCGCGAATCGACCGGGATCACGCCGTGCAGCTCGGCCGGGTCGGCCAGCGGCGGGCGCGGCGGCTGCATCAGCAGCTGGTCGGGCTTGCGCCAGTTGAGGTTGGCCACCACATTGCGCGCCAGCGCGAGCGCGTGGTGGTCGTTCTCGGCCAGGTGGTCGGCCACGCCCGACAGGCGCGTGTGCACGTCGCCACCGCCCAGGTCTTCGGCGCTCACCACCTCGCCGATGGCGGCCTTCACCAGCGGCGGGCCGCCGAGGAAGATGGTGCCCTGGTTGCGCACGATGATGGTCTCGTCGCTCATCGCCGGCACGTAGGCGCCGCCGGCGGTGCACGAGCCCATCACCACCGCCACCTGCGGGATGCCCAGCGAGGACATCTGCGCCTGGTTGTAGAAGATGCGGCCGAAGTGGTCGCGGTCGGGGAACACCTCGTCCTGGTTGGGCAGGTTGGCACCGCCGGAATCCACCAGGTAGATGCAGGGCAGCTGGTTCTGCTGCGCCACT
>JAIXTY010000338.1 GCA_027483705.1 Rubrivivax sp. | reverse complement strand
TGAGCCGAAGGAGGTGGTGCACGCCATCAAGGGCGACAAAGGCCAGCTCAGCCGCTGGGAGAGCGGCCAGGAGGGCGTCTGCTGGCCGAAGCTGAGCGCGCTCATGGACGCCTGCGGCAACGACGCGCCGGTGCTGTGGCAGCTGCACCAGCGTGGCTATGACCTCGGCAGCCTGCGCCGGCAGGAGAGCGAGCTCGAGCGCCGGCTGCGCCTGGCCGAGGAGGAGCGCGACGCCTTGAAGCGCCTGCTTCTGGCTGGCCAACCGATCGGGGGCGGTCGGTGACTGCACCTTCGGTGGCCCCTGAGGGCGTGCACCCTGACGAGCGCCTCGGCGTGGACGACATGGCCACGCGGCGCGAGGAAGAGTTTCGCCAGCTGGCGATGCGCAGCCAGGCCCAGCGGGCCGCGGCCGAGAGCGCGGAGCCCGGCACGTGCGCGAACTGCGGCGACCGCTGCCTGCCGCTGGCCGTGTACTGCGACCCCGACTGCCGCGCGGACCACGAGCGCCGGTTGCGGGTGCGCGCCAGGCAGGGAGGCGCGGCTCGTTGATGGCTGCAGCGACCCCGAACCCTGAGCGCGAGGCGCTCATTGAGCGCCTGGCCACGAACATGCCCCAGGCCATGCGCGAGCGTGCGCAGTGGCTGCTGTGGAAGCTGGAAGAGGTGGAAGGCCGCAAGGGCCTGCAGAAGGTGCCGTACTACGGCGACGGCGGCAAGCGCTTCGGCGACCTGGGCAGCCCGAAGGACCGCAAACGCCTGCTGGGCCTGGACGCGGCGCTGCAGCGCTTCCGCCGCATGCCGGCGATGAGCGGCGTGGGCTTCGCCTTCCTGGACGGCGACGGCCTGGTGGGCATCGACCTGGACTGGAAGACCGAGCCCGGCGGCCAGCCGCTGGAGCACCACGAGGCGGTGATGCAGGCCTGTGACTCGTACACCGAGTTCAGCCCCTCCGGCAAGGGCGTGCACATCATCACGCTGGGCAACACCGACAGCTTCAAGCACGACCCGATCGGCGTGGAGGTGTACTGCGGCGGGCGTTACTTCACCTGCACGGGCGCGCGGCTGGAGTCGCGCGCGGCCCAGGTGATGCCCCTGCAGGCCGAGGCGCTGGCGTACCTGCGCGAGATCGTCGAGGCCAGCAAGAAGGCCGCGAAGGCCGAGCGCCGCGGGCCTGAACCGGCCGCAGCGCCGAGCCCGGCACCAGCTGCTGCGCCGATGGCCAGGCACGAGAGCCCACGCCAGCAGGGCGACGACTTCCGCCGCGTGAACGTGGCGGCCTATGCCGACCTGGCGCGCTGGGTGCCGCGGGTGCTGCCGATGGCGCGCACCTGGCGCAACGGCTACCGCGTGACGAGCAAGGACCTGGGGCGCGACCTCGAGGAAGACCTGCAGATCACGCCCGAGGGCATCATGGACTTCGGCGAGGAGCTGGGCATGTCGCCCATCGACGTAGTCATGAAGTGGGCCCCCGGATGTGCGCGCCCGAAGGATGCGCTGCTGTGGCTGGCATCCGCTCTGGCGGTGGAGGTGCAGGCCGCGAAGCCACGCATGCGCCTGGCCGCGAGCGGCGGCGCACCGGTGCCTGCGCCTGCACCGGCAGAGGGAGCCCCGCCCCCCGACGAGTACACGCTGAGCGAGCCGCCGGCCAAGCGCCGCGGCAAGGCTGGCCGGCCTGGCGGCGCCGACGCGCCGCCAGGGGGGGAGGGGGGCGGTGGCGTGGTGCAGCGGCTGCTGAAGAGCTTCGCGCTGGTGTACGGCACCGACCTGGTCTGGGACGGCGAGCACCGCACCACGATGCAGGTGAAGAACCTGCGCCTGCTCTTCGGCAGCCCCTTCGTGAACAGTTGGCTCGGGCACCCGGAGCGGCGACTGCTGAAGCCTGAGCAGATCGTCTTCGAGCCCGGGGTCGAGGTGGCCGAGGGCTGCGTCAACCTGTGGGGCGGCATGCCCACGAAGCCGGTGCCGTGCACCGAGGCCGACGTGGCGCCGATCCTGGAGCTGCTGCAGCACCTGTGCAGCCTGAGCGGGCGAAGCGACGAAGAGGTGGCCGCGGTGTACCAGCAGGTGTTGCGATGGTGCGCGCTGATCGTGCAGCGGCCGGGCGCGAAGATCCGCTTCGCGCTGGTGTTCCACGGGCCGCAGGGCACGGGCAAGAACCTGTTCTGGGACGCCTTCCGGCGCATCCTGGGCAAGTACGGGAAGATGGTCGGCCAGAGCGAGCTCGACGATCGCTTCAATGGCTACATGAGCGGCAAGCTTCTGCTCATCGGCAACGAGGTGGTCACCAGGCAGGAGCTCTTTCACCAGAAGAACAAGCTCAAGTGGGTGATCACCGAGGACGAGATCCCCATTCGCGGCATGCACCAGGAGGTGCGCTGGGAGAGCAACCACGCGAACGTGGTGTTCCTCTCGAACGAGCTGCAGCCGGTGGCGCTGGAGAAGGACGATCGGCGCCACCTGGTCATCTATACGCCGGCGGCCGAGAGCCCGAGCCTGTACCTGCGCGTGGCGGAGTTCCTGCGCGCCGACGGCGTGGGCAAGTTCATGCACTACCTGCAGGGCGTGGACCTGGGCGACTTCAACGAGTACACGAAGCCGCTGATGACGAAGGCGAAGGAGGCGCTCGTCGAGCTGGGCCTGAAGCCCGCTGAGCGGTTCGTGAACGACTGGCTGGGCGGGTACCTCGGCGTCCCTGTCCACCCTTGCAGTGCCACGCAGCTCTTCACGCTGTTCAGGCGCTGGGCTGACGGTGAGAACGAGCGGTACATCGGGAACCAGGCCACATTCACCAGGTCGGTGGAGCGGCACGTGGGCGAGACGGTCGACCGTGATGAGCACGGGCATCGCCTGCCAGCAGCGCTGACCTACAAGCCCGTGGCGGTGCGGGTGAGCCAGACCGATCGGCGCACGGTGCGGTGCTGGATACCTCGAGGCGTAGGCCCGTTGAACGGCGTGACCGAGGGCGAGTGGATGTGGGGCTGCATCGAGGACTTCGAGAAGCACCTGGCCCGCTTCGGCCGCAAGGGCGTGGGCGAAGGGGAGGGCGCGTGATGGCCCGGCCTGTTCCGCCTGTTGCACGGCTGTTGCGCGCTAAGTGCCTGTCGTTACTTGTGTTCCGCTGTTCCGCGCGCACGCCCGCATGCAGCGTGCACGGTGCGGTGGGTGCTGCGCCTTCGCTGATCCCTTCCCCCTTCCTAGAGCACACCACCCCGCGTAACGGCGGAACACAAGTAACGACAAGGACTTACGGCGCAACAGCAAAGCAACAGGCGGAACAGGCACCGGCCTCGGGTGCCGCCACCCCCCTTTGGGTCCTCCCGGCGAGGGCCGCCGTGCGGGTGATTCGGCCCCCGTGCGCGCGCCAGTCGCTGGCTGGCGGATTTGTCAACGCTCAAGCGTTGACACCCCTTCGCCATAGGTGCGGCCTATGACGGCGCCCTCGCAAGCCCAGCTGGCCGATGCGCTCGGCGTGGATCCGGCCCTGGTCACCCGGTACAAGCGCCGCGGCATGCCCGTCGACTCGATCGCCGCGGCGCAGAAGTGGAAGGCCGAGAACGTGCGCGCCCGCGTCGGCTCCAAGGCAGGGAAGGGCGACGACACCGGCGCCGCGGCGCCCGTCCCAGGCTACGGCGACCACCGCGCCAGGCGCGAAGCCGCCGAGGCCGACATGGCCGAGCTCGAGGCCAAGCGCAAGGCCGCGCAGCTGATGCCGGTGGAGCCGGCCGAGCGCGCCGTCTTCGATGCCTTCCGCGAGCTGCGCGACGCCACCTTCGCCGCCATGCGCGGCGCCGCGCCGCAGGTGCTGGGCCTGACCGAGGTGCGCGAGGTGCAGCACCACCTCGAGGACGCCCTCCGCGGCGCCTACGCCGACTTCGAGGCCCGCATCCGCCACCGCCTGGGCGAGGTGGCCAAGCCATGAACCTGGCCGACGGCTACGCGCTGATGGCGGAGGCCGCGCTGCGCGGCGCGAAGCCCGACCCCGAGCTGCGCATCGACGACTGGGCCGAGGCCCACATGGTCGTGCCGAAGGAGAGCGCCAAGCCCGGCAAGTACCGCATCGCGCACACGCCCATGGCGCGGCGCCTGCTCGAGGTGCTCTCGCCGCGCCACCCGGCCCGCCGCGTGGTGGCCAAGGTGGCCAGCCAGATGTTCAAGACCCAGGTGGCCCTGTGCTGGCTGGGCGCGAGCGCCCACCAGGCGCCGGCCAACATGCTGGTGCTCGAGCCCACTGACGGCCTGGCCAAGCGCCTCAGCGCGCGCATCAGCAAGATGATCCGCGACGTGCCTGAGCTGCAGGCCGTCTTCGCCCGCCCGCGCAGCCGCGACAGCCGCAACACCGTGTTCGCCAAGGACTTCGAGGGCGGCACCATGTACATCGCCACCGCCGGCAGCGCGGCCAACCTGGCCGAGATCCCCGCGCGCTACGTGTACGTCGACGAGATCGACCGCCTCGAGCGCGATGTGGACGGTGAGGGCGACCCCGTCATGCTGGCGGAGGCCCGCACCACCACCTTCGAGCACAACTCGAAGATCCTGTACACCAGCAGCCCAGGCGAAACCGGCAGCAGCAAGATCGACCAGCTGCACGACATGGGCACGCGCGAGGTGTACCTGGTGCCGTGCCCGCACTGCGGCCACCACCACGAGCTCGAGGTCGGCAACTTCCGCTACGAGCGCGACGCCGACAGCGGCTTCATGCACCGCGCCTGGTTCGTCTGCCCCGAGTGCGGCGCCGAGATCGACGAGCGCCACAAGGCCCGCATGCTGCGCGGCACCAAGGAAGGCGGCACCGCCCACTGGCAGGCCCGCAGCGAGGGCGACGGCGAGACCATCAGCGTGCACTGCAGCGCCTTCTACGCGGCGGTGGGCAGCATCACCTGGCTGAAGCTGGCTCGCGAGCACGCTCGCGCGAAAGAGCTGCTGGAGCGCGGCAGCCCCGAGGCCATGCAGGTGTTCTACAACACGCGGCTGGCCCTCAGCTGGGCCAACACCCTGGAGCAGACCTCGGCGCAGGAGCTCATGGAGCGCACCCGCGTGCAGCCCCGCCAGCTGCCCGACTGGGCCCTCGTCGTCACCATCTCGGTTGACACCCAGGGCAACCGCCTCGAAGCCCAGGCCGAGGCCTGGGGCCCCGGCCTCGAGCACGCCGTCATCGACTACCAGGTCTTTATGGGCAGCCCGGCCGAGAGCCCGGACTCACCCACCAGCGTGTGGCGCAAGCTCGACGAGTACCGCACCACGCCCTGGCTGCACGCCAGCGGCGTGCTCGTGAAGGCCAGCGTCTACGGCATCGACACCGGCGGCAGCAACACCCAGGACGTCTACAACTACGCCAGCAGCCGCGTGCACGTGGGCTGCCTGGCCATGCACGGCAGCAGCCGGCCCAACCGGCCCATCATCGGCCAGACGCCGACCAAGCAGGACATCGACTGGAACGGCAAGCGCGTCGAAGGCGGCGTGCTGCTGTGGACGGTGGGCACCGATGTCGCCAAGGACCACCTCTTCAACCGCTTCAAGCTCACCAGCGGCTGGGGCGCCATGCACTACAGCTCGGCGCTCGAGCAGAGCTGGTTCGAGGGCCTGCTCTGCGAGCGCCCGCTGCTCAAGCGCAAGCCCGGCGGCGGCCTCAAGCGCGTGTGGGAGAAGTTCAGCCACGCCGACCGCAACGAGCCGCTCGACCTGAGCGTCTACAACCTCGCGCTCGCGCACCACCTGGGCCTGCACCGCTGGAGCGCCGCCGACTGGCACCGCCTGCGCGAGCGCCTGGTGCCCGCGCACGTCACGCCCGACCTGTTCATCAACGCCGCGCCGCTGGAACAACCCACGCCGCCCGCCGCGGCCGGCGTGTTCCAGCCCGACGCAACGCCCGGCGTAGCCGCGCCGGCGGTGGAACAGCCGACACCACCACCGCCACCAGCGCCTGCGCCGGCGGCCGCACCCATCCCCATGCCGGCAGCCGAAGGCCGCCGCGTGCTCTCACGAGGACTCAACCGATGACCGCACCCACCGAGCAGCTGCCGCAGCGCCTGGCCGCCGCAGCGCCGCCCCGCGACGACGACGTCGAAGACGCCGATGCCGCCGCGGCCGACCGCGAGCTGCAGGCCGTGCGCCCCGATCAGCACGAGCTCGCGCTGTGCTGGGCCTGGTGGGCGCGGACTCGCAACTTCTACGTCAAGCCCTCGCTGCCGCCGTCCCTGCTCGGCCGGCTGCAGGCGCGCGGCAGCGTGCGCCGCGCGAAGGACGGCCCCGACGCGATCGCGGGCGCCGAGCTGGCCGCCTTCCACCTGGCCTTCCTGGCGCAGCCGGCCGAGGCGCTCGACCGCAAGGCCTTCGAGCTGCACTACCTGCACGGCGTGCGCAACATCAAGCTGGCCGCGGCCGAGCTGGGCGTGAGCCGCAGCCACTGGTACCGCCTGGTGGCCGACTGCCGCGAGACCGTCTACCGGGCGAGCCGGCAGATCCTGGCCGACAACCTCGCCGCGCGCGATCGACTGCCGCATGCGCCGCCGCGCGAGTCCCTGCCCGGCGACCCCACAAGCGCGCAGTGATGAGCCAAGACCACAAGACCGCGCGCGTTCTGGATCCGTGCAGCGGCAGCCGCATGATGTGGTTCGACCGTGGCCACCATGACGCGATCTTCGGTGACCGCCGGAGCGAGACCATCAGCGTCACCGACCGCAGCCACGGCCGCGAAGGCACGCGAACCATCCACGTGCACCCCGATGCGCTGATGGACTTTCGCGCGCTGCCGTTCGGCGACGCGACCTTCCGCCTGGTGGCCTTTGACCCGCCGCACCTGGTGCGTGCGGGCCCGCGCTCATGGCTGGCGGCCAAGTACGGCAAGCTGGGCTCGGACTGGCGAGATGACCTTCGGCAGGGCTTCGCGGAGTGCTTCCGAGTGCTGCATCCCGACGGCGTGCTCGTCTTCAAATGGAACGAGACCCAGGTGAAGCTGGCCGAGGTGCTGCAGCTTAGCCCGTACCCCCCCCCTGTTCGGCAACACCAGCGGCAAGAAGGCCGGCACGCACTGGCTGGTGTTCATGAAGCCGCAGCCATGAGCGCCGGTGACCGCTGGAAGCTCCCCGATGGCCGCGAGGCCATCGAGATGGCCGGCAGCCAGGGCGGCCAGCTGCGCTTATCCGTCATCGTGCCTGGCTGGCCCTTCCCGACGCCACCCGAGATCGTCGCGCGCCGCCTGTGCACGCGACTGCCCAGCCGCTACCTCCACGGCCAGGTGCCGCAGGAAGAAGAAGCCCCGTTCTAACCCCCGGAGACCCGCCATGACCATGGAAATCGATGCCTTGCACCGCGGATTGCCGATGCGCAGCAGCCTGGACCCTGGTGTTGGGCGGCCGGCTCCGAAGCGCGCGATGCAGTGCAAGGACATCCCGGACGAGCCGGTGCTGCGGTTCCTGGCCAGGCGCCCAGGCGTTTGGCACAACTGGTACTTCGGCAACGACAAAGACGTGCGCCAAGCAATGCCCGATGGCCTGCCGGAGAAGCTGGTGCTCGGCAAGATGCGGATGCTGATGCGCCGCGGGCTGGTGGGCGGGTGCGACTGCGGGTGCCGCGGGGACTTCGAGATCACCGCGAAGGGCCAGGAGTGGCTGGCGCGGCAGGAGAGCAGCGATGACCAATGACGCAACGCCGCGCGAGGTCGGCTCGCACGCAGGGTTAGGCCTGGCGCCGGAGCGCGAAGAATTGCGCTTGACGCTGGCAGAGTGCGAGGCGGCCGGCGAACGTGCTGGCCGCGAGGGCGAGCCCTTCGATGCCTGTCCGTACCGATTCGCCGCCGCTGGCGTTGACCAGCCAACGTTTGAGCGGCACTGGCGCCCGCGCCTAAATGCCTGGTTTGCCGGCTGGGACCGCACGCGCCCGCCGAAGCCAAAGGCATTCCACCCGCGCTGGCACAAGAAGGCCTAACCCCAAGCTGAGCTGCGCGGCCCCCGGCCGTGTCAGCTCGAGCGGCGGTTAGGCGCCGCATACTGCGACCCCGAAGGAGACCCCAATGCCCAATCACATCACCGCCCAGCAACTGCGGCCGCTCATGGAAGAGCACCCAGCCGCCATGCACCAGCTGGCAAAGGCGCTCGGTCTGCAGTACCCGCAGCTCCGCTTCGAAGCTGAGAACGGACGCCTTGACGCTGAACACGTGCTGGCTTTGGCGATCGCCTCGCTGGACATGTTGGTGCGCGCAGATGCGGGTCAGCGAGTGATCGACGTGGATCCCGATGGCGTGGCCTTGCGGCTGGCTGTGCAGCACCGCCTGTTGCTTGAGGTCAGCCAAGATGGAGCTGAGGCCCGCGCCGACGCGTACAGCGGTCATCACTACACCGCGCTCGTCGACAAGGACCCCGCCGCGGCCATGCGCGAAGCCATCTACGGCTGCATCACTTCCACGCGCGGATAGCGCCCCGCTCCGCCTCTCGTCAAGCTCCCCGATGTCTCCCCCAGACGAGACAAAAAACCGCTCGCTCCCATGAGACACATCCCCCCAGAATTCGCCTCGTTTCAGGTAGGTCGTGAAAAGCCGCCCTGAAACCCACTCCTCCTGAGCGAATGCTCTTCACGGCCCCTCGGCGCAAGCCCTGGGGCCGTTTTCTTGAGGTCGCGCGCCGCGCATGTACAGCGTCAAGAAGTCACCCACCAGCGCACGCAACGCCGCGGTGGAGATGCGCGCGCTCGTCGGCAGCCAGGTGCCCCTCATCGTGGCCAAGGCGCTCACCTTCACCATCCAGCAGGCCCAGCGCGACATCAAGGCCGAGATGCCGCGCGTGTTCGAGGGCGGCGCCACGCCGTACACCCTCAACGCCACGCGCATCGAGCCCGCCACGCCGGCCAACCTGGTGGCCCGTGTCGCCGTCAAGGACCGCACCTCCAACAACGGCACGCTACCCGAGGACTACCTGCTGCCCCAGGTCGACGGCGGCCGCCGCAAAGAGAAGCGCTTCGAGCGCAACATGCGCTACGCCGGCGCGCTCGGCCCGGGCCAGCGCGCGGTGCTCGGCCGCAGCGTGCCGGCCAACCTACTCACGCCGCAGGGCAACCTCAAGCGCGGCGAGATCCAGCGCATCCTCACCGCCACGCGCACCGCGTTCGATCCCGCCCAGCGCAAGACCCGCAGCGCCCGCAGCCGCAAGAACGCCCGCAACGCGCCGTACTTCGTCGGCGGGCTGGACCGGGTGTCCATGGTCGGCGGCGAGCTGGCCGTCAAGAAGGGCGCCATGGCTCCGGGCGTGTACCGGCGCGAGGCCGGCGGCGGCATCACGCCCATCCTCGTGTTCGTGCGCAAGCCGCCCAGCTACCGCCCGCGGCTCGACTTCGAGGGCATCGCGCGCCGCACCGCCGAGCGCGACTTTGCGCGCACCTTCCAGCGGCTGCTCGCCGCGTCCACCCGCTGAGCACCAGGTACCCATGGCCACACTCACCGAGCTGCAGGCCCGCCGGGCCCTGTACCTGGCTGCCGAGGCCAAGATCCTCAGCGGCGCGCAGGAGTACGAGATCAGCGACGGCGGCACCCGCCGCCGCATGACGCGCGCCGACCTCACCGAGATCCGCGCCGCCATCGAGCAGCTCGACCGCGAGGTCGCCGCCCTCACGCCGGGCGCTCGCCGGCTGTACCGCCTCGTCCCGGGCAACCGCTGATGCGCCGCAACCTCGTCGACCGCCTGGTGGAGTGGAGGGACCCTGAGCGCGCCCTGCAGCGCTACGCCGCGCGCACGCGGCTGGAGATGCTGCAGGCCCAGCTCGAGCGCATGGCCGAGCCCACGCCCGGCCTGGGCGGCGCCTCCTCCATGGACGACAGCGGCTACACCAGCACCTCCGGCGGCGACAGCTTCCTCAGCCGCTGGTTCACCCGGCCGCGCAGCGCCGCGGCCGACACGCTGCGCCGCATCGCCGACCAGCGCGGCCAGGCGCGCTGGCTGGTGCGCAACCACCCGCTGGCCGCCAGCGCCATCAACACCAACGTCGCGCGCGCCATCGGCACCGGCCTGGTGTGGGTGCCCATGCCGCACCTCAAGACCCTGGGCTGGACGGTGCGCCAGGCCAAGGACTGGGCCGAAGAGGTGAGCGCCGAGCACGCGCTCTGGGCCGACAGCACGGCGTGCGACTACTACGGCGACCAGACCTTCTACGGCCTGCAAGACCTGGTCACCCGCGCCCGCCTCGAAAGCGGCGACTGCTTCAGCATGCTGCCCGACGGCGAGCCCACCACCACCCAGCCGTACCGGCTGCGCGTGCAGGTGCTCGAGGCCGATCGCGTGGGCAACCCCAAGGGCGCTGCCGACTCCGGTGATGCCGCTGGCGGCATCCGCCGCGGCGCCAACGGCCTGGTCACCGGCGTGCACGTCTACCGCCAGCACCCGGGCTCGCTGCACCTGGCCGCGGCCGGCGACGTGTTCGCGGGCGACTGGATCGAGCCCGTCGGCGAGAGCGGCCGCCGCCGCATCCTGCACCACTTCAAGCGCCTGCGGCCCGAGCAGCCGCGCGGCGTGAGCTACCTCGCCCCGGTGATGGGCCTGTTCAAGCTGCTCGGCGACTACACCGATGCCGAGGTCAAGGCCGCCGTCGTGAGCGCCTTCCTCACCATGGTGATCGAGACGCCATCGGGCACCGGCACGGCCCCCATCTTCGGCATGCAGCCGGGCGGCCAGGGCGGCGGCGGCAGCGAGCAGGCGCCCACCGGCGAGATCGAGATGGGCCCCGCCGCCGTCATCGGCCTGGCCAAGGGCGAGAAGGCCAACGTCTACAACCCCGGCCGCCCCAACCCGGCGTTCCCTGACTTCGTGGCCGCGGTCTTCGACCAGCTGGGCGCCGGCACCTTCATCGGCAGCGAGCTGCTGCTCAAGAAGTTCAGCACCAGCTACACCGCCGCGCGCGCCGCCTGGCTGGACGCCTGGAAGCACCTACTCGACGTGCGCACGCAGACCGCCACCGACTTCTGCCAGCCCGTCACCGAAACGTGGCTGGCCGAGGCCGTGGCCAGCGGCCGCATCCGCGCGCCGGGTTTCTTCAGTGACGCGCGCATGCGCTGGGCCTACTGCCGCGGCGCCTGGCACGGCGACAGCCAGGGCTCGCTCAACCCGCGCGACGAAGTGACCGCCTGGCTCGACGCCGTCGACGGAGGCCTCACCACCCTCACGCGCGGCAGCTGGGAGCTCTTCGGGCAGAACTTCGGCGCGGTCGTGGAGCAGCGCGCTGCCGACGAGGAGCTGCTGGCCTCCCGCGGCATCACCCTGCGCCCGCGCGCCGGCGCGCCTGCCCCGCAGCCCAGCCGCGCGCCCGCGCCCGGAGCCGTCTGATGGCCACCAGCAAGATCAGCACTCTCGGCGAGCGCCGCGACCTCGAGCTGCACCAGGGCGCCAGCCTGCGCCCCGTGCGCCAGTACCTCACCCGACGTGCCACGCCCGAGGCCGAGCCCACGCCGGTGGACCTGACCGGCGCGCAGGTTCGCGGCCAGATCCGCAAGAAGGCGCTCGACGCCACCGTGGTGACCAACTTCGGTACGCGCATCGCCACCGTGCCCACCGAGGGCTGGATCGAGTTCTGGCTCACCGACGAGCAGACGGCCGCCATCCCCTGCGGCGACGAGCTCACCGCGCCGGAGTCCCTCTACGAGTACGACATCGAAGTCGAAGACGCCGAGGGCAACGTGGATGTCTGCCTCAGCGGCGCTGTGCGCGTGCGCCCCGGCGTCACGCGGTAGTCCCAGTTTCAAAACCGGAGCACCCCATGGCCTCCTTCGTCTTCAACATCGCTCTCGGCCGCGTCGCCGAGTTCTACCGCCGCGTCAAGGCCAACGATCCGGCCAACAGCGCGCTGGTGCTGGTGGCCATCAACGCCGGCGCGGCCACCGATGCGGTCATGCGCCGCTACGACACCCTGGCGCAACTGATCGCCGACGTCGACGTCGTGGAGGTCACCAACAGCGGCTATGCCCGCAAGGTGCTCACCGACGTCGAGCTGGCGGCCTTCCCGGCCCCCGACGACACGCTCAACCGCATGGAGCTGTCGCTGCCGGCGCAGACCTGGGCCGGCGTCGCCGCCGGCACGGGCTGGACGGACATCGTCGTCTGCTACGACCCCGACACCACCGCCGGCACCGACGCCGACCTGGTGCCGCTCACGCTGTTCGACTTCGTCGTCACCCCCAGCGGCGCCGACGTGCCGATGGCGGCCGGCGTCTTCTTCCGCGGCAACGCGGTCTGACGGCAGCTCCCACCGAACGCGCGCCATGGGCCTGTTGACGATCCTGGACTACGCCACGGCGGTGGCCGTGGGCGGCGCCACGTCGCAGCAGGCTCAGCTCGAGGCGCTGCTCGCGCCCTTTGGCGCCAGCCCCATCACCGCGCGGCTCGAGAACGCCTCCGGCACCCACCTGCGCACCCTCACCGTGCCGCTGCCCAGCATCGAAGCCACGACCCCGCGGCGCTTCGTGCTGGGCGCGCACCTGGCCGACGCGGCCGTCTCCGTCGGCACGCCGGCCCGCTGGGTGATGCGCACCGCGGGCGGCCTGGCCGTGTTCGCGCTGACGGCAGGCGTGAGCGGGGCGGACGTCAACCACATCGGCGCCATCAAGACCCTCTGCACGCCCACGCTGCAGGGGGTGGTGGTCAGCGCCGCGGCGACGTTGCCTCCGACGAGCCCGCCCGCGTGGCTTGCTGGCGCCTCGATCGGGCAATGGGTGGACATACCTGGCACAGCCAATCCGCCAGGCAGCCTGAACCTCGACGCCTTTTGCGACTTCACGCTGCGTCCCAGCGATAGCACACTCATCGCCGTGGCCTCTGGTGGGCATAACGATGGCCCGAGCAATGCCGCAGCCAGTGTCAACCTTGAAGCCGGCAGCCCTGGTTGGACGCTGCGCAAGGGCAGCACCTGGAATGGCACTGAGGCTAACGTCCTCTACTACGCGGACGGCACGCCTGCATCGCGGCACACCTACCACTACACGCACTACATCGAAGGCCTGAACGCGGTTCTGCTTGCAGGGTGCAACTTCGCCTGGGGAGGCAGTACGCCGCAGGGTCCTGGCATGGACCTGTTCAGCCTGACCAGCAACGACTACCTGCCGCGCTTTACCTACCCGGACATCACCCCCTGGCCTTCTGCCGGGTACGGCATCGTGCAAGACGGGGTCGGCAACATCTGGACGCAGGCGGGCTACCGCTTCAACGTCAGCACGCAGACCTGGAGCAAGCCAGGGTCCGGCTCGCTGCTCAACAATTTCCCGGCGGCCTACGACTCCATCAGGGACCGCATCTTTGCACTTCAGTGGGGTACAGGGTCTGGCGGTGGATCGGGCGTCAGCGCGCGCGAGCTGGATCCGTCAACTGGCAATAGCCGCGACATCACGATCAACAGCAGTGCCGCGCTCACCCAGTTTGCGGCCGACACCCCCGCCTACGGCGGCATGGCGTTCAACCCGCTCGACGGCAAGTTCTACTTCATGCACTCCCTGCGGATGCAGACGTTCTACGTCGTAACGCCAAACGCTGGCACGGCATGGGACATGGCCCTGTGGACCCCGACGGGCACGCCGCTGTCGAACGGCGGGATCTTGAACAAGCGCCTGCTTTATGTCCCCCGCTTGCAAGGCTTTGTCGCGCAGCGCAGCAAGGCCGACAACATGAAATTCGTGAGGGTTGCTTGACATGGGACTTGTGCAGCAAAGCCCCGAGCTGGTGGTCAACAGTGGGACGTCCGGCAACGTCGTCTTCCCGGGCAACGTCACTGCCGGCAACATGGTTGCCATCATCATCTGGAACCTCTCCAGCGTCGGCCTGACCTTCTCCTCACCTGGGTTCGGTACCGATCGTGGTCAGCAAGGGGGCTCGGGTAATGGCGCTGCTGTGCTGATCCTGAGCCGCCCCGATGTAGCTGGTGGCGTCAACAGCTACCCCATCAGTTTCACCAGCATCGGCAACTGGCGGGCCAAGGCCTATGAGTTCGACAACGTGGCCACGACGGCACACGTTGAGGCCAGCGCTGGCAACGCGAACGACACCACGAACAACCCGAACGCCGCGCCAGCTGGGCAGATCGACACCGGCGGTGGCGGCCCGATCCTCGTGGCCTACGTCATGGACCGCACGCTGGGAAGCATCACCGGCCCGAGCGGGTTCACTGGCTTCACAGGCACGCCCAGCGCAGCAAACGCGTATCAGGGCTACGGCGCCTACAGCATCCCGGCCGGCGCAAGCACCGACCAGCGCGGTGCTGTCACCGTCAGCGCGGGCGCCAACTACGAAGCGGTGATCGTTGCGTACAAGGCTGCCGGCGGCGGCGGTGGCTCCGGCGCCCTCCCGCTCACCGGCGCGGGCCTGGCTCAGTCTCGACTCATCAAGGGCAGGCTCATCGCCTGATACGACCATGTACCAGCTCGGCATCGTGCGCCCTGGCGCAACCATCCAGCTCCCCTTCGGCTCCTTCGCCGGTGCGACGGGCGCGCCGATCGCGGCCACCGGCCTGGTCGCGGCCGACATCCAGGTCTACAAGGATGGCAACACCGTCCAGCGCGCCTCGGCCGCCGGCATCACGGTGGCGGCCGACTTCGACGCGCTGACGGGCATCAACACCGTCACCATCGACCTGAGCGACAACACCACCGCCGGCTTCTGGTCGGCGGGCTCCCGCTACGTCGTCGTCGTCAGCGACATCACGGTCGACAGCCAGACGGTGCGCTTCCCGCTGGCGGCCTTCACCATCGGCATCCCCGGGGCCGTGCTGGCCACCACCATCGCCACGCTGGCCTCGCAGACCAGCTTCACGCTGGCTGCCGGCCCGGCCGAGGACAACGCGCTCAACGGCTGCCTGCTGTACCTGCACGACGTGGCCAGCGCCGTGCAGTGCGCCTTCGGCCTGGTCACGGGCTACGTGGGCAGCACCCGCACGGTCACGCTGGCCGCCGCGCCCACCTTCGCGATCGCCGCAACCGACAACGTGATGGTGCTGCCGCCCAGCTCGGTGACGGCGCTCACCAGCAGCGCGCTCGACGCCATCCGCGACCGCGTGGCCAAGCGCACCACCCTGCGCGGCACCGTGGGCGCCTCGTCGACCACCACCAGCATCACCACCTCGGTCATGAGCCCGGCCACTAGCGTGGCCGACCAGCTCAAGGGCCGCGTCGTGCTGTTCGACGACGACACCGCCACCGCCGCGCTGCGCGGCCAGGCCACCAACATCACGGCCAGCAGCGCGAGCGCCACGCCCACGCTCACCGTGGTGGCCCTGACGACGGCCCCGGCCGCCGGCGACACCTTCACCATCGTCTGACGAGTCCACCATGGCCCAGCATCGCCCGCACAGCGCGCTGTCGGGCATCGACTTCGGCTCGTTCGGCGCCAAGACGCCGGATCCAGGCAGCTCGCACCCTGTCGGCGACCTGACCCAGGGCCGCCCCCACGGCGCGCTGTCGGGCCTGCGCTTCGGCTCGTTCGCCGGCCGCAGTGCGGTGCCGGCCATCGACAGCATCACCGCCGGCGCCACCAGCATCGTCGTGGCCTGGTCGGGCACCGCCACCGAGTACCGCATCGATGGCGGCACGCCCACGGCGTTGCCCGACGGCATCAGCCCGGACACCATCACCGGCCTGTCGCCCAACACCGAGTACAACGCGCCCGGCCTGCAGCTGCGCAACGGCGCTGGCGGCGTGTGGTCAGCGGCGGCGCCGTTCGGCACGCTCAACCCCGGCACCGGCGGTGGCGACGTGCCCACCGGCGTGCCGCCGGGCATCGCCGAGAGCAGTGACGCGGCCCTGGCGCTGCTGCAGGCCCTGACGATCGACCCCGCGCTCGAGGCCGACACCGCCCTGGCGCTGCCCTTGGCCCTGCCGCCCGGCGTCGCCCTGGAAACCAGCCTAGCTCTGGCGCTGGGCAGCGGAGCCGCAGTCCAGGCCGCCGAAGAGGCCGACGAGGCGCTGCCGCTGCTGGCCGGCCAGGGCCCCACGGCAGCGGTCGAATCCGACCTGGCGCTGGCCCTGGTGCGCGTCAGCGGGCCGGGCGTGGCGGTCGAGACCGAGGCGGCCTTCGCGCTGGGCGGTGCTGGCCCCACGTCACCGCCCTGGCTGGTCTTCACCACCGAGCTGCCCAAGCCCGTGGTCATCACGACTGTGCTGCCATGAAGCCGGCCGCCGTTCTGCTCCACCCAGAAGCCCGCCTCGTGCGGGCTTCGTCTTTCTGAGGCCGCCGATGAAGCTGCTGGAACTCATGACCGGCCCGTGGGCCATCCTGCCCGAGACGCTGCTCGAGCTGCAGGCGATCTACGCCACCCACCTGCGCGGCGACAAGATCGACGTGCAGGCCGTGGAGCAGCGCCTGGGCCGCCCGCTGGCCAACGAGCAACAGCGCTACGAGGTGCTGCCGGGCGGCGTGGCGGTGCTGCGCGCGGCGGGCGTCATGGCGCCCAAGGCCAATCTCTTCATGCAGGTCAGCGGCGGCATCAGCACCCAGATGCTGACGCAGCAGTTCGACAGCATGGCTGCCGACCCGCGGGTGCGCTCGGTCATCTTCGCGCCCGACAGCCCCGGCGGCAACGTGCTGGGCGTGCCGGCTGCCGGCAAGGCCCTGGCGGCCCTGGCGGCGGCCAAGCCCACCGTCACCGTGATCGAGGGCGTCATGGCCTCGGCCATGTACTGGGTGGGCAGTGCCTCCAACGCCATCTTCGTCGAAGGCGAGACCGACATGGTCGGCAGCCTCGGCGTGGTGCAGCGCCTGAGCTGGGAGCCCGCCTCGCCCACCAGCATGGAGCTCGTGCGCGGCCGCTACAAGCGCACCAGCGTCAACGGCGCGCCGCCCTCGGCCGAGGTCATCGCGCAGGCCGAGGCGCAGCTCGACTACCTCTACTCGCTCCTGGTCGACACCGTGGCACAGCACCGCGGCACCACCAGCGAGCTCGTGCTCGAGCACATGGCCGACGGCCGTGTGTTCATCGGCCAGCAGGCCATCGACGCAGGCCTCGTGGACGGTGTCTCCACGGTCGCGGCGATGGCCGAGCAGCTGGCCAGCGACCCCACCCGCTACGCCAAGCGCCGCAAGGCGGTCTTCGGCGCGGCGGCGCGGTCGGATCAACCCCTGTCCACCAGCGCCGGTGCCGCGCTCTCGGACGACTCAACCACCACCGCAGAAGGAGAAGTCATGCCCCAGGCAGACACCCCGATCACGCGTGAGTCGCTGGAGCGCGACCACGCGGCCCTCTTCGCCACGCTCCGCACCGAGTTCACCGCCGCCGGCCGCCAGGAAGGCGCCGCGGCCGAGCTCGCCCGCGTCAAGGCCGTGCTGGCCGAGGGCGAGGGCATGAAGGGCCACCAGGCCCTCGTCATGCAGCTCGCGCTCGACGGCAAGACCAGCGGCGCCGAGGCCGCCCAGGCCATCCTGGCCGCGGAGCGCCAGTCGCTCGCGGCGGCCAGCAGCGCGCACCACGCCGACGCGCCCCAGCCCGCGCCCAGCTCGCCGGCCCCGTCCAAGGAGGAAGGCGAAGGCAGCTCGGCCAGCGCCGATGCCCGCGTCGTCAAGGCCAAGCAGTACGCCGCCCAGCACAAGGTGAGCTTCGTCGACGCCTGCAAGGCGCTCGGCTACAGCCACTGATCCCCACCCCCATCAGGAGCCACTGCAATGAGCAGCTTCAGCATCCCCGTCCTCACCCTCACGGTGCAGGCCGCCGCCGCGCTGTCGGCGAACCGCTTTGTCACCGGCGCCGGCGCAGTGCCGGCGGCCGGCGCGCAGTGCGCCGGCGTCACGCGCACGCGCGCTGCGGCCGCTGGCGACCTGGTGCCCGTCGACGTTCTCGGCACCACGCAGATCGAGACCGGTGGCGCCGTTTCCGCGAACGGCGCTGTCGAGACCGACAACCAGGGCCGTGCGGTCGCGCTCTCCTCCGGCGCAAAGCTCGCGCGTCTGGCTCCCGGCGAGCCGCCCGCAACTGCTGCCGGTCAGTTCCGCGAGTTCGTCTTGATCCCGGGCTGACCCCGCCGCACACCCTTCACATCCTTAGGAGCACAACATGCCCCAAATGACCCCTTCGCAGGCCCGTGCGGTCGACCCGATCCTCACCGAGGTGGCCCTGGGCTACCGCAGCGATCAGTCGCCCGTGGCGGACATGCTGTTTCCGCGTGTGCCTGTCGGCCAGCGCGGCGGCAAGATCATCGAGTTCAACGCCGAGAGCTACCGGCTCTACGACACCCGGCAGGCGCCGGGCGCCGACATCCACTCGGTGCAGTTCGGCTACGCCACCCGCGACTTCGCGCTGGTGGACCGCAAGCTCAACGGCAAGGTGCCCATCCAGATGCTGGAAGAGGCGGCCGCGGTGCCGGGGCTGGACCTGGCCCAGCACGCCATCCAAGGTGTGGCCGACCTGATGGCGCGCGAGCGCGAGCAGCTGGCCGCTCAGCTGGCCCTCAACGCTGCCGCCTACGCGGCGGAGAACAAGATCACGCTCACGGGCACCGACCAGTGGAGCAACCCCACCGCGAGCGATCCGTTCGCCATTGTGGCCAACGCCCGCGAGGCCGTGCGCAAGAAGACCGGCCGGCGCCCCAATCGCATGATCATCGGTCCCGAGGTCCGCACCGCGCTGGCCAAGCACGACAAGGTGCTCACCCGTCTGCGCGGCGGCCGCGGTGCTGACGGCCGCGATCAGACGCCGGCCACGCTCGAACAGCTGTCCGCGCTCTTCGAGCTGCAGGTGATCGAAGGCGACATGCAGTACCACACCGGTACCGCGTTCGTGGACATCTGGGGCAAGTTCGCGCTGCTGGCCTACACCGAGACGCGCAGCGCCCAGCAGATGGGCACGCCGAGCTTCGGCTACACCTACCAGCTGACCGGCCGCCCGGTGGTCCTGGAGCCGTACTGGCACGACAGCCAGGAGAGCTGGCTGTACCCCATGCGCGACGCCTTCCAGCCCTACCTGGTGGGCCCCGACTCGGGCTACCTGATCACCGGCGCGGTGGCCTGATCATGGCGGCCAAGCTCATCGAGATCCAGGCGCTGGAGCCGCTGATGGTCAAGGGCGAGCGCGTGGAGCCGCAAGGCTTCACCGAGGTCGACAAGGCCGAAGCGGCGTGGCTCTACAGCATCGGCCACGCGCGCCCCGGCGCCGAGGGCCGAGCGGAAGCCGAGGCCAAGGCCAAGGCGGAAGCCGAGGCCAAGGCCGCCGACCCGGCCCAGCAGCAGCTGCCGCAGACCTGAGCCCGCCCCATGCTCGACCTCGAAGCTGACATGGCGGCCTTCTTCGACGAAGAGGGCTTTGCCGTGTCCTGCGAGCGCGAACGGCCAGGCGAAGACACCGTCACGTTCAGCGGCATCGTCGGCACCACCGACGAGCCGCAGTTCGAGGGCGAGATGCAGGCCCCGACTCATCGGCTGCTGTTCGCCACGGCGGCAGCCGACGTGCGCCGCGGCGACACGCTCACCACCACCGCCACCAACCAGGCCGGCGAACGCCAGCCCCCGAGGCGGTGGCGAGTGACGCGTGACCCCGCGCGCGTGCTCGACGGCCTGCAGTCGGTGGCCTACCTCAAGCGCCTCGCGGAGTAGCCACCATGCCGCAGAGCACCGCGTACCTCATCGGTGAGGCCGTCGGCCTGGAGCTGGCCGCCCTGGCCAAGCAACAGGGCGTGCTGCACCTGGACAACCCCGCGCTGCCGCTGGACCTGCGCAACGTGGACGAGAAGCGCGACCGCGCCATCTTCCACCTGCAGACGGCGGACCGGCTCAGGGGTCAGCCAGGCCAGCGCGACACCCGCTTCGTGCGCATCCTGGTCGGCGCAGCCGCGCTGACCGGGAACGCGCGGCGCGATGCCGATGCGCTGCATTTCCTGGCGCGTGTGCTGATGCGGCAGGACGCCTGGCGCAACCGCGTTCGCGAGCAGCTGGAGCAGGGCGTGGCGCCCGGCCCCGCGCGAGAGGTCGAGATCGAAGGCCAGCTCACGGCCATCACCACCGAAGGCGCTGGATTCATCAGCGCCTTCGAGATCGATTACCAGCAAACCTACCCGGGGGCCTGAACAGGCTTCCACAAGGAGATTTCCCATGCCCGGTTTCATCGGTTCCGGCAACGTCCACATCAACCAGAAGGACCCGACCTCGGGCAACTTCAGGGGTTGGGTGGGTCCCCTCTACGCGAGCTCGTTCGAGCCGCGTGCCAACGCCGAGCGCCTGACGCTGCCCAGCAAGGGCCGCGACAACTTCCGCCAGATCATCGGCGCGGTCACCATCGGTGGCGAGCCCACCTTCCGCATGACGCTGAGCGACGCCGACAAGAACGCCATCCGCATGCTCTTCCTGGGCACCGAGACGGCGTTCTCGCAGGCCTCGGGCACCGTCACCGGTGAGTCGGTGCGCGCCTTCTCCGGCCAGAACATCCGCGTGGTGGGCCGCAACATCAGCAGCCCCACGCTGGCGGGTACGGGGGCCTCGGTCACCGGCGCGATCGCGGGCACCACGCTCACGGTCACGGCAGTGGCCTCTGGCGCCCTGTACGTGGGCCAGGTCATCACCGGCTCGGGCGTCACGGCGAGCACCACGATCACCGCGTTCGGCACGGGCACTGGCGGCGCGGGCACCTACACGGTCAGCATCTCGCAGACCGTGGCCAGCACCGCCATCACTGCCACCGGCCCCACCTACGTGCTCAACACCGACTTCACGCTGCTCAACGCGCGCATGGGCTTCCTGGCCATCGTCGCGGGCAGCGCGCTGGCCACGCACGTGGCCGCGGCTGGCAGTGCGGGCCTGCCGCTGAACGCGGGCTACAGCCGCGCGGGCACCAGCGGCTGGAACATCGCCGCGGCCACGCAGCCCAGCCTGCGCGCGTGGATCCAGTTCGACGGCAGGAACCAGGAGAGCGGCGCCGACATCGAGTGCGAGATCTACGAGGTGGTTCTCACGCCCGACGCCGGCTTCGACTTCCTGGCCGACGACTGGAACGAGGTGCCGCTGACGGGCGCCATGGTCACGCCCCCGGGCAAGACCATGCCCTTCGAGGTGCGCGGCCTGACCTCGCCCTGATCGCCGGGCTCCCCCGGCTGATCAGCACCTGACCCGGCGCGCCACGGCGCGGCCCGGGCTGCGGCCACCCGTGCCGCAGCCCGGGCCTGCGCACGCCTGCGCGCCGCACTTCACCTCCCCACCAAGGCCCACCCGTGACCGGCCCGAAGATCCGCTACGACATCGAGGCGAACACCTCCGGCCAGGCCGAGGTGTCCCAGCTCGCCAGCGAGCTGGAGCGGCTCGACGACGCCGTCGACCCGGCAGCGGCTGCGCGGGCGCAGGCCCTGGCCGCCGAGCTGCGGCAGCTCGGCCAGCAGCAGGCCGCCATCGAGGCCTTCACGCAGCTGAAGGCCCGCACCGAAGCGGCCAAGGTCGAGCTCGAGCAGGCCCAGAAGGCGGCACAGAAGTTCGGCCAGGAGATCGCCGCCACCGGCACGCCCACGCGCGCGCAGGTGGGGCAGATGGAGAAGCTGCGCGACACCGTGCGCTCGGCCAAGGCGGCAGTGCAGGAGCAGACCGCGGCGCTCGACCAGTCGCGCCGCGGGCTCACCGCGCTGGGCATCTCCACCACCACGCTGGCGTCGCAGCAGCGGCAAGTCCAGCAGGCCATGTCGGCCACCACCGCGCAGGCGCGGTCGGTGGTGCAGGCCTACCAGCAGCAGGGCGCCGCGGCGCAGAGCAGCGCCGCACAGCAGGTGCGCGCGCAGGCCACCGTGCGCGAGGGCGTGGCGCAGCTCGGGCAGCAGCTGCGCGGCCTGCAGAACATCGCGGCACTGGGCATCGGCGGCGGCGTGCTTGGCTCGCTCACCGCCGACGTGGCCCGTGTGGCCGACCAGTACAGCAACCTCGGCGCGCGGATCCGCCTGGTCACGGGCGAGGGCGCGGCCTTCGAGTCGGGGTTCGAGGGCGTCTTCGACGTCGCCAAGCGCACCAGCAGCGCGCTTGAAGAAACCGCCACCCTCTTCACCCGCATCAGCCAGGCCGGCAAGGAGCTGAATCTCAGCCAGCGCGACGCCCTGGCGCTCACCGAGAGCATCAACCAGGCCATCCAGCTCAGCGGCGGCAGCGCCGACTCAGCGCGCGCGGCCATCGTGCAGCTCGTGCAGGGCCTGCAGAGCGGGGTGCTGCGCGGCGAAGAGTTCAACTCCGTCATGGAGCAGAGCCCGCGGCTGGCGCGAGCCCTGGCCGACGGCCTGGGAGTGCCCATCGGCGAGCTGCGCAAGCTGGCCGAGCAGGGTGCTCTCACCAGCCAGGTTGTCATCAACGCGCTGCAGGGCCAGCAGGCCGCGCTGCAGCGCGAGTTCGAGCAGCTGCCCCAGACGGTGGGCCGCGCCATCCAGAACCTCAGCACCGAGTGGACGCGCTACATCGGCCAGGCCGACCAGGCTGGCGGGGCCAGCGCCAAGGCCGCGGAGCTGATCAACCTGCTGGCCGACAACCTGCAGCAGGTGGCGAACGCGCTGCTGGTGGCTGGCCAGGCCGCCGCGGCCTACAAGGCGGCCGACCTGGCCGCGGTGGTGCTGCGCCAGGTGGCCGCCACGCGCGCCGCCACGGCCGCCCAGGCTGCGGAGACGACGGCCCGTGCCGCCGGTACCGCGGCTGCCGTGGCCAACACCACTGCGCTGGCGGCCAACACCGCCGGCAAGACGGCCAACGCGGCCGCAGCCACGGCGCTGGGCGCGGCCGAGGCCCGGGCCGCGGCGGCCAGCGCGGCGGGCAATGCGGGCCTGCTGTCCAAGGTGGGCCTGCTGGGCCGTGTGGCTGGCGGCCTGGGGCTGGCCGGCGTGGCGGTGGCCGCGTTCGGCGACCTGGTGGTCGACGCCTTCCGCTCCGCGGGCACCGCCATCGGCGAGGGCGCCGCCAAGCTGCTGGGCTTCCGAGACCGCAGCGCCGAGCTCGAGGAGAACGAGCGCCGCCTGGCCGAATCCACGCGCCAGGCGGCTGCGGCGGCCGCCGAGCAGGCCGCCAAGGCCCAGCAGGCCGCCGACGCCACCTTCGGCCTCAGCAAAGAGGCCAAGGGCCTGGTGGGCGAGTTCGACCAGCTGGTGATCAAGGGCGAGAGCGTCAGCGCGGCGCTCAACAAGGTCGCGGGCTCGTTCCAGCTCGACAGCATCAGCGGCATCCAGGCCGCCGGCGCCGCGCTGGACGCGCTGGCCCGCCGTGGCGTGATCGCCGGCGACCAGATCAGCGCCGCGCTGGCCAAGGGCCTGCAGGGCCAGGACCTGGCAGTGTTCGAGACCAAGGCCCGTGCCGCCTTCGACAGCACCGAGCAGGGCGCGCGGCGGCTGCAGGCCGCCCTGCAGGCCATCGACGGCGAGGCGCTGCGCCGTGCCGGTACCAGCGTGCAGGAGCTGGCCACCGGCTTCAGCGAAGCCTTCAACACCGCCATCAACGACGTCGACGCGCTCACCGGTGCGCTGGAGCGCGCCGGTGAGCAGGGCGAGCGCGCAGGGCAGCTGCTCAAGGGCCAGCTGGACAAGGCCCTGGACGCGGCCAAGACGGAGAAGGCCGTGCAGGCCGTGATCGAGCGGCTCAAGGCCCTGGGCGCCCAGGGCAAGATCAGCGGCGCCGACCTGGCCAGCGGCCTGGGCGCCGCGCAGGGCAAGCTCGACGAGCTGCGCCAGGGCGTCAACAGCGTGGCCGAGGCCATGAAGCGCTTCGGCATCACCAGCCGCGAGGAATTGCAGCGCACGGCTGCAGATTCGCGCCGCGCCTGGGAGCTGATCCGCAACGACGCCACGCTCTCGCTGGCCCAGAAGCAGCAGGCGTTCAGGAAGTACGCCGACGACGCCATCGCCGCCAACGGCGGCGTCGCCAGCGCGCAGCTGCAGGTGGAGGCGCGGCTCGTCGGCGTGCAGCTCGAGGTGGAGAAGACCGGCAAGTCCTTCGGCCGCACCTTCGGCGAGGCCGACCGCGCCGTGGAGCGCACGCGCGACCGCGTCGACGATCTCAAGCAGGAGGTCAACGAGCTCGGCGAGGCGCTCAACACGGCCGCGGCCGGCATCCAGGACAGCGGGGCCACCAGCGGCCTGAGCAAGAGCACGCTGCCCCCTGTGGCGCAGATCCGCACCGACGGCTTCACCACCTACAAGCCGCCGCCCGACAACAGCGGCGACTGGTACTGGGTGCCCATGCTCAACCAGAACAAGGACGGCGGCATGTGGAAGCTCACGCCGGCGGCCTTGCGGCGCCGCAGCGAGGAGGCCCGCATCCGGCGCGAGCGTGGCCTGCCCACGCCGGCCTTTGGCACCTACGAGCCGCTGCCCAGCCAGGCGCCCACCCCCAGCGGCGGCGCCAGCTCTGCCGCCGCCACGAAGACCGTTCGCATCGACCTCAGCGCCTATGGCGCGAGGGCCAGCGAGCTGGTGAGCGAGCAGTTCGCGAACGACCTGCTGGCCGTGCTCGAGCGCGCCCGGCGTGGCCTAGGAGGCTGACGTGCCCCACACCCTGACCAACGGCGCCACCACGCTGACGCTGCCGTCCAACCTGCTCTGGGCCAACGAGTTCGCCTGGTTGCCCGTGGCCATGAGCGCGCCGCGCTACAGCCTCACCGGCGCGCTCATCGTCGAGAGCGCGGCCCGCCAGGCCGGCAGGCCCATCGAGCTGGAGGCCGACGAGGCCTGGATCCTGCGCTCCGACCTGCTCACGCTGCGGGCCTGGGCCGCGCTGCCCGGGCAGACCTTCAGCCTGGTGGTGCGCAGCGAGGCCGCCCGCACCGTGATCTTCGACCAGCAGGCCGGCGCAATCGACGCCGTACCGGTGATCGAGTACTCCGACCCTGTGCCCGGCGACTTCTACCGCCTGGGCCTGCGCTTCCTCGAGGTGTGAAATGCCCATCGTCGCTGCAGACCTGAAGTTCCTGAGCTCGGAGCGCATGACTGACGAGATGGCCGGCGGCCTGCTCGGTGGTGGTCACGCGGTGGGGCCCGTGGTGCTCACCGGCGTGGCCAACAGCGTGTTCCCCGCCGCGATGCCCGCCGACCTGGCCACCGGCCGGCGGCAGCTGCGCCAAGTGTGGCCGGCCGTGCTGAGCAACGAGAACAGCCTGGCCAGCACCGCCCAGGTGGCCGTGTACCAGCGCGCGGCTGACGCGAACGTGTCGCTGCTGGCCTTCGCGGCCGCCGCGGTGGCCGTGGAGGCGCGCGACCAGCGCTCGCTGCCGCAGGCCGCCAACGCCCTGGACTACGCCTACCTGGCCGCCGCGGGCGTCTACGCGGGCACGCTGGTCAGCGCCGGGGGCAACAGCCTCTCGGGGTTGAGCTACTCGCCCAGCGACCTGATCAAGGTGGGCGAGAAGGTCGGCATCGTCACGTCGACGCTCAAGCTGGCCTGGCGCAACGTGACGGCGGTGGACGGTGCCGCGGGCACGCTCACCTTCGCCGGCACCGGACTCACGGGCCTGGGGGCCGGCGCTGCGGTGCAGGTGTACCGCTACGGGCCGCCCAACGTAAGAGTCAGTGCACCTGGGCACCTGACCGCTGGCGTCATCGCCGGGGCGCAGCAGGTCACGCTTGACCGACTCGAGGTGCGCGTGCAGCCCGTCGGCGCGACGTCGGCGACGCCAGGCATCTTGAACGCAAGCGCAGCGGTGACGCAGAGCTACATCGGCGCCAACCCTTTCACCCGGGCAGTACAGGATCTCGGGGGCGTGCTGCCTGCCTTCTGGCCTGGCTGGCCGGTGCTCATCGATGACCCGACCAACGGCACGCCGCCCGAGGTGAAGGTGGTCGAGTCGGTCAACTACGTCACCGGGGTGGTGCGCTTCACCAGCACACTGGCCAACGCGTACACGACCGGCAGCCGCGTCTCCACGCTGCTGGACGTGGGCAACCTGCGGGCCGCCGTGACCCTGGCGCCCTTCGCGCAGCAGACCTGGAACCGCACCTGGGCCGACGCCGTCACCGGCCCGGTGATTACCCCGCGCTACGCCGGCGCGATCGCGATGAACAACGCCGGCGGCATCACCGACCGCTGGGCGCTGGTGTTCACCTCGGCCACCGCCTTCAACCTGGTCAGCGAGCGCTACGGCCAGATCGGCGCCGGCAACACGGCGAGCAACTTCGTGCCGCTCAACCCATTGACCAGCCAGCCGTACTTCACGCTGCCGGCCAGCGGCTGGGGCACCGGCTGGCTGCCGGGCAACGTGCTGCGCTTCAACACCCAGGGCGCGCACGCGGGCGTCTGGTACGGCCGCTGTATCTCGCCGGGTGCCGCCGGCGCAGACGAGGGCGGGCTCATCTTCAGGGCCGACGTCTGATGGCCCAGGTCACGGCCACCCTGACCACGCCGTGGGGCCTGGGCGCGGCGCTGTGGGCCGCCGCCGTGGTCACACCCTGGGGCACCGGCTCGGCCATCTGGAGCACCGGCGGCAGCTACACGCCCGGTTCGCCACCCGGCGGCGGCACGCCCACGGCGCCCGGCACCGGTGCCGGGCTCACGGTCAGCGCCGCGGCGGCCTACAACCTGGCGCACACCCTGGACGTGCGCGACCTGCGCGACGACTCGGTGCTGCCGGTGGACCGCGTGAGCATCTCCACCGACCGCGACAGCATCGTCTGGACGCTGCGCGCCAGCGGCGGGGCCGCCCTGTTCGCGAGGCTCAGCACCGGCCAGCAGCCGCCGCGCGTGCGCGTGGTGGTGGACGGGGCGGCGTGGGAGTTCGTGCTGGAGTCCGTCGTGCGCACGCGGCAGCACCCGGGGGCTCAGGTGTCGATCGAGGGCCGCAGCCTGGCCTGCGCCGCCGGCGCGCCGTACCAGGCCGAGCAGACCTGGGCCGTGGAGGGCGACACCACCGCGGCGCAAATCGCGACCGCGGCCAACCTGTACACCGAGCTCGACGTGCAGTGGGCCATCGACGACTGGCCGGTGCCCGAGGGTGTGTTCAGCTTCGTGGGCACGCCGCTGGCGGTGGTGCGCCGCGTGGCCGAAGCCGCCGGGGCCGTGGCGCAGAGCCTGCGCACCGGCTACGGCGTCACGGTGCGGCCGCGCTACGCGCTGCTGCCCAACGAGTGGGCCAGCGCCGCGCCCGAGCTCGAGCTGCCGCTGGCCGTGGTGGAGACCGAGAGCTTCCAGCTCGACGAGCAGCCGCCCTATGACGGCGTGGTGGTGGCCGGCCAGCAGCAGGGCGTAATCGGCCTGGTGCGCCTGGCGGGCACCTCGGGGGCCTTCCAGGCGCCGATGGTCACCGACGTGCTGATCACCGACGCCATCGCGGTGCGGCAGCGCGGCCAGGCCACGCTGGGGCGCAGCGGGCAGCAGCAGATCCACAGCATCAGGCTGCCTGTGGTGAGCGCCGGCGGCGTGGCGGTGGTGCCCGACCCCGGCT
Source organism: Rubrivivax sp. (assembly GCA_027483705.1). Lineage (GTDB taxonomy): Bacteria > Pseudomonadota > Gammaproteobacteria > Burkholderiales > Burkholderiaceae_C > Rubrivivax. The sequence continues at coordinate 5,215 of JAIXTY010000338.1, read as the reverse complement.
GGCTCGTGCGCGTGATGGACACGCCCAGCTGGGTGGGCCTGGTGACCGCGGTGCAGCTCGACGTGGAGCTGCCTAGCGCAGCGGTGACGTTGACGCTGGAGCGGCACACCAAGCTCATCGATGGCACAGCCGCGGCGCCGCCCATTGAAGACGTGCTCGGCTTCAGCGGCACGGTGCCCAACATCAGCGTGGCGACTGGCGCGAGCGTTGACGTGGCGCTCGCGGCGTACTTCACGGGCGGCGAGCCGCCGCTGCGCTTTTCGATGCGCTCGGGCAGCCTGCCGGCGTGGCTGGCCCTGGTGGAGTCGACCGGGCGCCTGGTGGGCACGGCGCCGGGCTCGCCGGAGTCGAGCACCGTGGCCGTGCGGGCCACCGACAGCATCGACAGCACGGCGGACTCCAACGAGTTCCAGATCGCTGTGGTGGCCACAGAGAGCCCCTCGGTGCTGGTGATCGATGCCCCCTTCAGCGGCACCAACGGCCAGACCACCGGCATCGCGAACGCGGGCACGCTGGGCGGCACGCTGACGTGCCTGAATGCCGCGCTGAGCACGTCGCAGTCCTTCAGCGCCCCCAGCTCGCTGCTGCTGGTCGACGACACCGACACCGGCGCCGCGTTCACGGGCTACAGCTACGGCCCCGTGGCGCCCACCGCCGACCTGGTGTTCCGGCTGTACGCCAGCAGCGGCATCAGCTATTGCCAGGGCGGTGTCTCGGTTGGGTTCAGCGGCACGGCCCATGCGGCGTACTTTGAGGCCCAGGCCGGGGTGGTGCGCTTCTCGCTGAACAGCGAGGACTTCAGCGGCACCGGCCTGGCGCTGAACACCTGGCACAAGGTGCGCCTGCTGCGCAGCAATGCGGCCGGCCGACTGTACCTGTACGTGAACGACACCCTGGTGCAGGACGTGGCCGTCGGCTCGCTGCCGGCCACCCAGTCGTTCAACGCCGTGGCCATGGGCATCGATCTCGGTGCCGGCGCCGTGTACCTGGACAACCTGCAGCTGCAGCTGCTGCCCCTGTAGCCATGAACCTCTTCAAGCGCCTGCAGGCCCTGTTGCCCGCCCCGCCCGTGCTGGTGGGGCGGGTGCTGGCCCACCACGACGACGACACCAGCACGGTGTCGCTGCCCGCCGGCCAGGCGGTGGCGGCCTACGATGGGCAGCTGCAGTCGGGCAGCCTGATCCGGGTGCGCGGCCGCAACGTGGCCGTGGGGCAGAACGCCTTCGTGCGCGACGGCGTGGTGGAGTCTCAGGCGCCCGACGTCGAGCCCATCGAGATCACCGTCGGGCGGGTGGTGTGACGCCATGGGCCCAGCTTGCCGCGGCGCAAGCACCTGCCTACGATGTGGCACTGACAACAGGGGGACGACGATGCGATTTCTGATGTTCCTGGCGCTGATGGTGGCCACGGTGCCGGCCAGCGCCCAGACGATGTTCAAGTGCACCGGCACCGATGGCCGGGTGAGCTTCCAGCAGGCGCCGTGCGACACGCACAAGGGCGCCAAGGCCCAGGAGATGGCCGTGCCGCAGGCCAACGTGGTGGAGGGCAACCCCGCCGGCGAGGCCAGCCTGCGCACCGAGGCGCAGCGCTCCCAGGCCGTGCGCCTGGCCATCGCCCGCGGCCAGCTGGTGACGGGCATGACCGAAGCCGAGGTGGTGCGCCTGATGGGCCAGCCGGCGGTGGTGAACACCGACAACTTCGAGGGCCGCGTGAGCCGGCAGCTGGTGTACCGCTACCCTGACGGCAGCACCCGCTACGTCTACACGCGCGACGGCCTCACCTACGCCAGCCAGGACCGGCCCGGTACCGGGCACGCGCGCCAGGTGGAGCAGCGGCGCGCGTGCTTCAGCGACGGCGAGATCCACAGCGCCAACGTGGAGGCTGGGCGCATCACCCACACCGAGGCCCAAAAGGCCCGCAACCGCGCCGAGGTCGAGCGCATGAAGCAGAACCGCTGCTGACGCCGCCACCCAGAACACCCTCCACCCCCAGCCCGCCCGCGGAAGCGCCGGCGGGCTTTTTGTTGCCCTCACGAAAGGACACGACGATGCCCGACCCAGCCCCCAGCCTGTGGGCCAGCGTGCAGGCCCTCGGGAACCAGATCGCGCACGCCTGGGCGCTGGCTGCCGCCGGCGTGGTGGTGGGCATCGGCCAGCTGCTCGTCAGCAAAGAGGCGCTCAGCTGGCGCGTGGTGATCGGCCGCGCCATGACCAGCGGCGGCCTGGGCATGGCCGCAGGCGCCGCCCTGTCCTGGGCCCCAGACCTGCCGCTGGTGGCGCAGCTCGGCATCGCGGCCGCGCTCGCGAGCCTGGGCACCTCGGGGCTCGAACGCATCCTCACTCGCATCGTCGGAGGCCGAGAGCCATGAGCTTCAGCTTCAGCACCACCGTCATCATCATCGTCCTGTGCCTGGCCATCGCGGTGGCCAGCGCGCTCGACACCGTCAAGGCCCGCGAGCAGCGCAACAGCCAGCAGCGCAGCGCCAGCGCGCCCGAGAGTCGCATCGACTCGGGGCAGGACACGCCGTGATGCAGCTGCAGATCGAGCGGCTGCAGATCGATGCAGACGTCACCATCGGCAGCCTCACGCTCGACGGCGACTGGCGCGCCTGGACGCTGGAGGATCCGGTGCGGGCCGCCGGCGTCAAGCTGCCGGGGCAGACGGCGATCCCGCCAGGCGACTATGGGGTGGTGATCACGCACAGCCCGCGCTTCCAGCGCCCGCTGCCGCTGGTGGAGGGCGTGCCGGGCTTTGAGGGCGTGCGCATCCATGAGGGCAACAGCGTGGCCGACACCGAGGGGTGCATCCTGGTGGGGGCCGGCCGCTACGCCAAGACCATCGGCCGCAGCCGCGTCACCTTCGCGGCGCTGCTGGTGGAGCTGCAGGCCGCGCTGAGCGCTGGACAGAAGGTGCGGCTGCGCGTGGTGCAGCCATAGGGCCGGGCGGCCCCGGCTCGTCGTCGGCGCCCGGGCCTGGACCGGCCTGATCGGTGGGTAACTTCTTGCCCAACAGGGCGCGTTTTCGGCTCTTTCCGCGGATGCCGCGCCCGGTGCGCTACCATGGTGGCGCCATGCGCAAGGAGCGCGCTGAGGGCTTGCAAATCCGTCTAGCCGGGTTCGACTCCCGGTCGCGCCTCCACCACCCCAGCCTCCTGCCGCCGCGCCGCCCGGATGGCGAAATCGGCAGACGCAGCGGACTTAAAATCCGCGGCCCCTCACGGGGCATGCGGGTTCGAGCCCCGCTCCGGGCACCATCATCGCGACCCAGGCGCTGCATCCCGCGGCGCAGCGTGGAGATGCCGCGATGGCGCTGTTCGCCCCCGATGCCCTGAACCCCGGAGTCTCGCGCCGCGAGGTCTTCGGCTGGGCCATGTACGACTTCGCCAACTCGGGCTACACGACCGTCGTGCTGACGGCCGTGTTCAACGCCTACTTCGTGGGCGTGGTCGCCGACGGGGCCGACTGGGGCACGCTGGCCTGGACGCTGGTGCTGGGCCTGAGCAACGCACTCGTGATGCTGGCCACGCCGCTGATCGGCGCCTACGCCGATGCGCGTGCTGCGAAGAAGCTGCTGCTCGTGGCCACGACCGTGGGCTGCGTGCTGGCCACTGCGGCGCTGGCGGGCGTGGGGCGGGGCGACCTGGTGGTCGCCGTGGTGGCCATCGTCATCTCGAACTTTTGCTATGCGATCGGCGAGCAGCTCACAGCCGCCTTTCTGCCCGAGCTCGCCCGGCGCGAGGCCCTGGGCCGCGTCTCCGGCTGGGGCTGGAGCCTGGGCTACTTCGGCGGCATGCTGACGCTGGGCCTGAGCCTGGGGTACGTGATCTGGGCGCAGGGGCAGGGCCTGCCGGCCACGCACTTCGTGCCCGTGACGATGCTGATCACCGCCGTGATCTACGCCATCGCGTCGCTCGCCACCTTCGCGCTGCTCAAGGAGCGCGCCGTGCCGCAGCCGGTGGCCACGCGCGGGGCCGTCGGTCAGGCCTGGCAACGCCTGCGCCGCACCTGGCTCGAGGCTCGGCGCTTCGAAGACTTCCGCTGGCTGCTGGCCTGCGCCGTCTTCTACCAGGCCGGCATCGCGGTGGTCATCGCGCTGGCCGCGATCTACGCCGAAGAGGTGCTGGGCTTCAAGCAGACGCAGACGATGATGCTGATCTTCCTCGTCAACATCGCGTCGGCATTGGGCGCCTTCACCTTCGGCTACTGGCAGGACCGCATCGGCCATCGGCGCGCCCTGGCGCTCACGCTCTGGGGCTGGGTGCTGATGACGCTGCTGGCGCTGGCCGCGACGACGCCCGAGCCGTTCTGGGTGGCCGCGGTGATCGCGGGCCTGTGCATGGGCTCCAGCCAGAGCGCCGGCCGCGCGCTGGCCGGGCTGTTCGCCCCCGCGGATCGCCTCGCCGAGTTCTCCGGGCTGTGGACCTTCGCGGTTCGCGCCGCGGCCATCGTGGGGCCCATCACGTACGGGCTCGTCACCTGGGCCACGGGCGGCAACCACCGTCTGGGCATCGCCAGCACGGGCCTGTTCTTCGTCGCCGGCCTGGTGCTGCTGCGTCGCATCGACGTCGCCCGTGGCGAGGCCGTGGCACGCGCCGCGGGCAGCGTCTCCGAAAAATAGTACGATCGTTCTATTTTGCGGCCCGCCCTCGTGGCGCCGCCAACCCCGCCGCCTAGAATGGCCCGATTGACGTTAACGTCAATTGAGCCGCCAGAGGCGCGCGTTTGGCGCGCGGGCGCACGGACACGAAGCAAACCAAGGAGCTCTGGGCATGAAGGTGCTGGTCCCGGTCAAGCGGGTGGTGGACTACAACGTCAAGGTGCGCGTCAAGAGTGACGGCACGGGCGTGGACATCGCCAACGTCAAGATGAGCATGAACCCGTTCGACGAGATCGCCGTCGAAGAGGCGGTGCGCCTGAAGGAGAAGGGCGCAGTCACCGAGATCGTCGCGGTTTCCTGCGGCGTGGCGCAGTGCCAGGAGACGCTGCGCACGGCCATGGCCATCGGCGCCGACCGCGCCATCCTGGTGGAGACCGATGTCGAGCTGCAGCCGCTGGCCGTGGCCAAGCTGCTGAAGGCGCTGGTCGACAAGGAGCAGCCGGGCCTCGTGATCCTGGGCAAGCAGGCGATCGACGACGACTGCAACCAGACCGGCCAGATGCTGGCCGCACTGGCCGGCCTGCCGCAGGCCACGTTCGCGAGCAAGGTCGAGGTGGCC
>JAIXTY010000259.1 GCA_027483705.1 Rubrivivax sp. | reverse complement strand
CGAAGCCTTCATGGGCTACCTGCTGCCCTGGGGCCAGATGTCGTACTGGGGCGCCCAGGTCATCATCAACCTGTTCGCCGCCATCCCGTTTGTCGGCGAGGACCTGTCGATCCTGATCCGCGGCGACTACGTCGTGGGCGACGCCACGCTCAACCGCTTCTTCAGCTTCCACGTCATCGCCGTGCCGCTGGTGCTGCTGGGCCTGGTGGTGGCGCACCTGCTGGCGCTGCACGACGTGGGCTCGAACAACCCCGACGGCGTCGAGATCAAGGCCAAGAAGGACAAGGTCACCGGCAAGCCGCTCGACGGCATCCCGTTCCACCCGTACTACACCGTGCACGACATCATGGGCGTGTCGGTGTTCCTGATGATCTTCTCGGCGGTGGTGTTCTTCGCTCCCGAGATGGGCGGCTACTTCCTGGAGTTCAACAACTTCATCCCGGCCGACCCGCTGAAGACGCCGGCGCACATCGCCCCGGTCTGGTACTTCACGCCCTACTACTCGATGCTGCGCGCCGTGACCGACCAGATGGTCACCGTGCTGGTGGTGCTGATCGGCGCCGCCGGCGTGCTGGCCACGCTGTTCGGCGGCCTGCGCGGCGTCTGGAAGTGGGTGCCGCTGGTGGCGGCCGTGATCGCCGCGGCGCTGCTCAAGACCTTCGACGCCAAGTTCTGGGGTGTCGTCGTCATGGGCCTGGCGGTGATGATCCTGTTCCCGCTGCCCTGGCTGGACCGCAGCCCGGTGCGCAGCATCCGCTACCGCCCGAACTGGAACAAGTGGCTGTACGGCGTGTTCGTCGTCAACTTCTTCGTCCTGGGCTACCTCGGCATCAAGCCGCCCTCCGACGTCGGCACCATCGTGTCGCAGGTCGGCACGCTGTTCTACTTCGGCTTCTTCCTGCTGATGCCCTGGTGGAGCCGCCTTGGCGAGTTCAAGCCGGTGCCGGACCGCGTGGTCTTCCACGCGCACTGAACGAGGCCGAGCCCGAGATGTCCTCCATGCTGAAGAAACTCCTCCTCTCGCTGCTGGCGTCCTTGGCGCTGGTGTCCTCTGCCGTGGCTGCCGGCGGCGGCATTCCCTGGGACAAATTCGACAAGAAGCGCGTCACCGACATGGCCGCGCTGCAGAACGGAGCGAAGCTGTTCGCGAACTACTGCCTGAACTGCCACTCGGCCGCGTTCATGCGCTACAACCGCATGCGCGACATCGGCCTGACCGAGCAGCAGATCAAGGACAACCTGATCTTCACCGGCGCCAAGGTCGGTGACGTCATGAAGGTCGCGCTCGACCCGCAGGACGCCAAGGAATGGTTCGGTGCGGCGCCGCCCGACCTGACGCTGGTCGCGCGCTCGCGCTCGGCGGCGGGGCAGGGCACGGGTGCCGACTACATCTACACCTTCCTGCGCACCTACTACCGCGACGAGACCAAGGCCACGGGCTGGAACAACATGGCGTTCCCGAACGTCGGCATGCCGTTCCCGCTGTGGGAGCTGCAGGGCCAGCAGCGCGCGGTGTTCGAGAAGCAGACCGACCCGCATGCCCCGGGCAAGACCGTCGAGGTCTTCAAGGGCTTCGAGCCCATCACCCAGGGCACGATGACTCAGGCCGAGTACAACATCGCCATCGCCGACCTCACCGCCTACCTGCAGTGGATGGCCGAACCCAACCAGACCAGCCGCGTGCGCATCGGCGTGGGCGTGCTGATCTTCCTGTTCTTCTTCACGCTCATCGCCTGGCGCCTGAACGCCGCGTACTGGAAGGACATCAAGTAAGCGTGACCGGCCCCTCCCGACAGGGCGGGGCATCTGGCGCAGTGGGGGCCGACGGCACCCACTGCGTTTTGCTTTATCCGCGCCGGGCTGGCCGGCAGCTGCCGCAATCCGACGGACAATCTCGACAGAAGACGACGAAAGGCCCCCCGCCATGATGGTGCTCTACTCCGGAACGACCTGCCCCTACTCGCACCGCTGCCGCTTCGTGCTGTTCGAGAAGGGCATGGACTTCGAGATCCGCGATGTCGACATCTTTGCCAAGCCGGAGGACATCGCGCTGATGAACCCGTACAACGAGGTGCCCATCCTGGTGGAGCGCGACCTCATCCTGTACGAGAGCCACATCATCAACGAGTACATCGACGAGCGCTTCCCGCACCCGCAGCTGATGCCGGGCGACCCGGTGGCGCGGGCCCGCGTGCGGCTGTTCCTGTTCAACTTCGAGAAGGAACTCTTCAGCAACGTCAACCTGCTCGAGGGCCGTGGCGTCAAGGCCACCGAGAAGCAGCTTGAGAAGGCGCGCGACCAGATCCGCGACCGCCTGACGCAGCTGGCGCCCATCTTCCTGAAGAACAAGTACATGCTGGGTGACGACTTCAGCATGCTCGACGTCGCCATCGCCCCGCTGCTGTGGCGGCTCGACTACTACGGCATCGACCTCAGCAAGAACGCCGTGCCGCTGCTGAAGTACGCCGAGCGCATCTTCTCGCGCCCGGCCTACATCGAGGCGCTGACGCCGTCCGAGAAGGTGATGCGCAAGTAAGCCGGCGCGCGACCCGATGGCCGGCCTCACGGACAACGCAGGCAGCTCGACGCGCCCGTACCTCGTGCGGGCGCTGCACGACTGGTGCACCGACAACGGCTTCACGCCCTACATCGCGGTGCACGTCAGCGGCGCGGTGCAGGTGCCGATGGAGTACGTCAAGAACAACGAGATCGTGCTCAACATCAGCTTCGAGGCCACCTCGAACCTGCGGCTGGGCAACGACGCCATCGAGTTCAAGGCGCGCTTCGGCGGCGTGACGCGCGAGATCATGGTGCCGGTGGAGCACGTGGTCGCCATCTACGCGCGCGAGAACGGGCAGGGCATGGCCTTCCCGATGCCGGCCGGCGCTGGCGAGGCCGCACCGCGTGCCGACGACGGCCCGGCCGGTGCCGAACCGCCCCGCGGCCTGCGCCTGGCCACCACCGAACCGGCCCCGGCCAGCGCGCCCGGCGCGCCCGATGACGACGGTCCCGAGGTCGAGCCACCGACACCGCCGAGCCCCGGGCCTGATGCGCCGCGGCCCACGCTCAAGCGCATCAAGTAGCACCGGCCGCCGACGACCCGGCACCTAGAATCCGCCCGGCCCTCGACAGCGCCGCGCCGGCTTAGCTCAGTTGGCAGAGCACCCGCCTTGTAAGCGGAAGGTCTTCGGTTCGATTCCGAAAGCCGGCACCAGATCGCCCGCGGCCGCGCAGGCCCTCAGACGCTGACGCCGCTGCGCCAGGCCGCGGCCCAGCGCGCGGGCGTCTCACCGAACGCGCGCCGGAACACGGCGATGAAGCTGCTGGTGTCGGCGTAGCCCACGTCCAGCGCAACGCTGGTCACCGGCCGCCCCTGCGTCAGCAGCTCCACCGCCGCCAGCATGCGGCGCTGCGTGCGCCAGTCGCCCGGCGTGAGGCCCGTCTCGCGCAGAAAGCCGCGCGTGGCCGTGCGCACCGACAGCCCGGCCGGCGCAGCCAGCGCGGCCAGATCGCGTGACTCGGCGGGGTCGGCGTGCCAGGCCGCAGTGATGCGCCGCAGCCGCGGGTCCGCCGGCTCGGGCAGGTGCAGCGCGGCCAGCTCGCAGCGGCCCAGCTCACGCGGCAGCTGATCCAGCAGCACCCGCACCAGCCGCGCTTCAGGGCCGCGCGGGGCGTAGTCGCCGCCCCAGGCCGCGGCAGCGCCGAGCAGCTGCGCCAGCAGCGGCGGCACCGGCACCACCGCAGCCCGGCGCGGCACGCCAGGCAGGCGCGGGTCGAGGTACAGCGTCTGCAGCCGGTAGCCCCAGGACGAGCCGACGCTGTGCGGCGTGTCGGGCGGCACCCACACCGCGCGCTGCGGCGGCACCACCCAGTGGCCCTTGGGCGTGTGGACGTGGATCACGCCCTCGCTGGCGTGGATCAGCTGCGCGCGCCGGTGCCGGTGCCAGTGGCCGGGGCCGGGCGCGAAGCGCTCCTCCAGCACCAGCGCGCGCCGCGGGGCGGCATCGGGGTCGAGGGTCGTCATCGGAAGCCTTGTCCGTTTTGCCGTATCGATCGTCATCGGTGAGCGATTTTCGAACAGCCCGCCCGGGCACAGTCCTGCCACCGCCCACCACCGCTCGAAGGACTCCACCATGATCCGCCAGCTCATCGCCACCACCGTCGTCACCAGCCTGGCCAGCGCCGCGCTGGCCGCCCCGGCCGCCCCCACCGCCGTGCACGTGCACACGTCCTCGCCCGAGGGCTTCAGCACCAACAGCGTGTGGATCGACGACGGCCAGGAGGTCACCGTCATCGACACGCAGTTCACGCCGCAGGGCGCGCAGGCGCTGCTGGCCGACATCGCATCGAAGACCCGCTCGCCGGTGCGGCGCGTGATCGTCACCCACCCCAACCCGGACAAGTTCAACGCGCTGTCGGTGTTCCACCGCCTCGGTGCCGAGAGCATCGCCTCGCGCGAGACGGCGGCGCGCATGGCCGGCGTGCATGCCTACAAGACGTACTACTGGGTGAACATCGCCAAGGCCTTCACCGCCGACAGCTACCCGCGCCTCGAAGCGCCGAAGACCAGCTTCGAGCGCACGCTCAGCGTGCCGCTGAAGAACGGCGACCGCCTGACGCTGCAGGTGCTGGCCACCGCCGGCGTGAGCGCCACGCAGACGGTGGTGCGCGTCGACTCGACCGGTGACCTGATCGTCGGCGACCTCGTCGCCAACCGCACGCACGCCTGGCTCGAGGGCGCCGTCGACAGCGGCCGGCCGGTGTTCGACCTTGCAGCCTGGCAGGCGTCTCTGCAGGCGCTGCCGGCGCTCGCGGCCGGCAAGCCCGCCGCGCGCCTGTATGCCGGCCGCGGCCCGGTGCTGCCGCTGGCCGACGCGGTGCGCGAGCAGCAGGCCTACCTGGCGGCGGCGGATGCCGCCATCCGGCGGCAGGAAGAGCGCCTGGGCGCCGACCGCGCGGCCCTCACCGACCCCGCGCGCCAGGGCCCACTGGTGCAGGCCGTGCGCGACGATCTCGTGCGCGCGTTCCCGGGCCACGCCATGTCGGAGCTCGTGAGCTACAGCCTCTACGGCTGGCTCGCCAGCCGCGAGCGCTGATGCACGAAGCGCATCTGCTGTGTCGGAATCGTTCGTTGTCGGGCGGGTGAGCGCGTTCCTACGATCGCGGCCCGTTCAAGCCCACCAGGGCCGACGCCACTGCCGTCGACACCTCACCCAGCCACCATGTCCACGCCGATTCCGAACCCGACCCGCGCGGCGCACGCCCGCCGGCAGGCCCTGCTCACCGTCGCCGCCACGGCGGCCGTCGCCTTCAGCCCGCTGGCCCGCGCGCAGCGCGACATCCAGCTGCTCAACGTGAGCTACGACCCGACGCGCGAGCTGTACGTCGAGTTCAACAAGGCCTTCGCCGCGCACTGGAAGGGCAGGACGGGCGACAACGTCACCGTGCGCCAGAGCCACGGCGGCAGCGGCCGCCAGGCACGCAGCGTGATCGACGGCCTGGACGCCGACGTCGTGACGCTGGCGCTGGCCTACGACATCGACGAGCTGCACGCCAAGGCGCAGCTGATCCCGGCCAACTGGCAGACGCGCCTGCCCAACAACAGCAGCCCGACCACCAGCACCATCGTGTTCCTGGTGCGCAAGGGCAACCCCAAGGGCATCAAGGACTGGGACGACCTCGTCAAGCCCGGCGTCAGCGTCATCACGCCCAACCCCAAGACGAGCGGCGGCGCACGCTGGAACTACCTGGCGGCCTGGGGCTACGCGCTCAAGAAGTTCGGCAACAACGCGGCGCGGGCCGAGAGCTTCGTGGCCGACCTGTACAGGAACGTCCCGGTGCTGGACAGCGGCGCCCGCGGGTCGCTGACCACCTTTGCCGAGCGCAACGTGGGCGACGTGTTCCTCAGCTGGGAGAACGAGGCCTTCCTGGCCGTCAAGGAACTCGGCCCGACGCGCTTCGACATCGTGGTGCCCTCCTTGAGCATCCTGGCCGAGCCGCCGGTGACGGTGGTCGACAAGAACGTCGACCGCAAGGGCACGCGCGCCGTCGCGCAGGCCTACCTGGAGTTCCTGTACACGCCGCAGGGCCAGGAGATCGCCGCCGACAACTACTACCGCCCGCGCAACGCGCAGGTGGCGGCCAAGTTCGCCAGCACCTTCACCAACAAGGTCAACCTCTTCACCATCGACGAGCTGTTCGGCGGCTGGGCCAAGGCGCAGCCCACGCACTTCAACGACGGCGGCGTGTTCGACCGCATCTTCACCAAGAAGTAAGCCCGCCGCGGCCGATGAGCCGGCACCCCGGTGCCGGCTCATTCGTTTTCCGCATCAGCAGACGCGGAATGCTTCGTTGGTCAGGGCCCGGGCGCTGCCTACAGTGCACGGCCCGATCCCCTTCCGCGCTCCGAGATTCCCCATGCCCTTCTCTGTTTCCCGCCGCCAGCTGCTCGGTGCCGCCGGCGCCCTGGCCCTGCCGGGCCTGGCCGGCGCGCAGCAGGCCCAGAGCCTGCTGAACGTGAGCTATGACGTCAGCCGCGAGTTCTACAAGGACTTCAACACCGCCTTCGCCGCGCACTGGAAGAAGACCACCGGCCAGGACGTGACGCTGAACCAGAGCCACGGCGGCAGCAGCCGCCAGGCGCGCAGCGTGGCCGACGGCCTGGAGGCCGACGTCATCACGATGAACCAGCACAACGACATCGACATCCTGCACACGCGGGGTGGCCTGGTGCCGGCGAACTGGGCCACGCGGCTGCCGAACAACGCCAGCCCCACCACCAGCCTGAGCGTGATCCTGGTGCGCAAGGGCAACCCCAAGGCCATCCGCGACTGGAGCGACCTCGGCCGCAGCGGCCTGCAGGTCATCATCCCCAACCCCAAGACCAGCGGCAACGGCCGCTACACCTACCTGGCGGCCTGGGGCGCGGGCGTGAAGGGCGGCGCCAGCGACGCCGCGGCCAAGGCGCTGGTGACGCGCATCTTCGCCAACGTGCCGGTGCTCGACGGCGGGGGCCGCGGCGCCACCACCACCTTTGCCCAGCGCAACCTGGGCGACGCGCTCGTCACCTTCGAGAGCGAGGCGCCGCTGATCGCGCGCGAGTTCGGCGACGGCTTCGAGGTCGTCTACCCCAGCCGCACCATCCTGGCCGAGAACCCGGTGAGCGTGGTCGACCGCGTGGTCGACCGGCGCGGCACGCGCAAGCTGGCCGAGGCCTACCTGCAGTACCTGTACTCGCCCGAAGGCCAGGAGATCGCCGCGAAGCACCACCTGCGCCCGCGCGACGCCCGGGTGCTGGCCAAGTACGCGAAGCAGTTTCCGAAGGTGGCCACGTTCACCGTGGACGAGGTGTTCGGCGGCTGGACGAAGGCGCAGACCGAGCACTTCAACGACGGCGGCCACTACGACCAAGTGATCCTCGCCGCGAAAGGCCGGTGAGGCGTTCGTGATCCTCTCCCGCGCCCTTCTCAAGCGCCACACCGTGCTGCCGGGTTTCGACCTGGCGCTCGGCTTTGCGCTGCTCTACATCAGCCTGATCGTGCTGATCCCGCTGTCGGCGGCCTTCCTGAAGACCTTCACGCTGACCTGGCAGCAGTTCCTCGACGCCACGACCACGCCGCGCGTGCTGGCCAGCTACCGGCTCACCTTCGGCGCCAGCTTCCTGGCCGCGCTGCTCAACGCCTTCTTCGGCCTGATCGTCGCCTGGATGCTGGTGCGCTACAGCTTCCCCGGCAAGCGCATCGTCGACGCGATGGTGGACCTGCCTTTTGCGCTGCCCACGGCGGTGGCCGGCATCGCGCTCACCGCCATCTGGGCGCAGAACGGCACGCTCGGCCAGTGGCTGCCGTTCAAGGTGAGCTTCACCCCCATCGGCGTGTGGGTGGCACTGGTCTTCATCGGCCTGCCCTTCGTGGTGCGCACGGTGCAGCCTGTGCTCGAAGACGTGAACCGCGAGCTCGAGGAGGTGTCCGCCACGCTGGGCGCCACGCGCTGGCAGACCTTCACGAAGGTGGTGTTCCCCATCATCATGCCGGCGCTGCTGACGGGCTTTGCGCTGGCCTTCGCACGCGCACTCGGCGAGTACGGCAGCGTCATCTTCATCGCCGGCAACATGCCGATGATCAGCGAGATCACGCCGCTGCTCATCATCACCAAGCTCGAGCAGTACGACTACGCCGGCGCCACGGCCATCGCGGTGGTGATGCTGGTGGTGAGCTTCATCCTGCTGCTGGTGATCAACCTGCTGCAGGCCTGGGCGCGGCGGCGGCAGGGGGGTGTGGCATGAACACGGCCGTGCTCGCCAAGCCGTCCACCCAGGTGCAGCCCGCGGCCCGCCTGCGCAGCGCCACCGGCGAGGCTCCCTGGGTGCGCCGGCTGATCATCGCGCTCGGCCTGGGCTTCATGACGCTGTTCCTCTTCGTGCCGCTCGTGACGGTGTTCTACGAGGCGCTGAAGAAGGGCTGGGACGTCTACCTTGCGGCCATCGTCGAGCCCGATGCGCTGTCGGCCATCAAGCTCACGCTCATCGCCGCCGGCATCAGCGTGCCGCTGAACCTGGCCTTCGGCGTGGCCGCGGCCTGGGCCATCGCCAAGTTCGAGTTCCGCGGCAAGAACCTGCTGCTGACGCTGATCGACCTGCCCTTCAGCGTGAGCCCGGTGATCGCCGGCCTCATCTACGTGCTGGTGTTCGGCCTGCAGGGCTGGTTCGGGCACTGGCTGCAGGACCACGACATGAAGGTCATCTTCGCGGTGCCCGGCATCGTGCTGGCCACCGTGTTCGTGACCTTCCCGTTCATCGCCCGCGAGCTGATCCCGCTGATGCAGGCGCAGGGCATCGAGCAGGAGGAGGCCGCACGCGTGCTGGGCGCCGGCGGCTGGCAGATCTTCTGGCGCGTGACGCTGCCCAACGTGAAGTGGGCGCTGCTGTACGGCGTGATCCTGTGCAACGCGCGGGCGATGGGCGAGTTCGGCGCCGTCAGCGTCGTCAGCGGCCACATCCGCGGGCAGACGAACACGATGCCGCTGCACATCGAGATCGTCTACAACGAGTACCAGTTCGCGGCCGCCTTCGCGGTGGCCAGCCTGCTGGCCCTGCTGGCGCTGGTGACCCTGGTGCTGAAGTACGTGGTCGAGCAGCGTGTCAAGCACCAGAAGCGCGGCGCGGGCGACCGCGCGGAATGAACGTCCCGAGGCGCACCCCATGAGCATCGAAGTCCGCGACCTTCACAAGGCGTTCGGCAAGACCGTCGTCTGCGACCACCTGAACCTCACCATCCCCTCGGGCGAGCTGGTGGCGCTGCTCGGGCCCTCGGGCTCGGGCAAGACGACGCTGCTGCGCATCCTGGCCGGGCTGGAGGTGCCCGACAGCGGCAGCGTGCACTTCCACGGCGAAGACAGCACCGCCGCCGACGTGCGCGACCGTCAGGTCGGCTTCGTGTTCCAGCACTACGCGCTCTTCAACCACCTGACGATCTTCGAGAACGTGGCCTTCGGGCTGCGCGTGCGCCCCAAGGCCACGCGGCCCAGCGACGCGGACATCAAGAGCAAGGTCATGCAGCTGCTGAAGCTGGTGCAGCTGGACTGGCTGGCCGACCGCTACCCGCACCAGCTCTCCGGCGGCCAGCGGCAGCGCATCGCGCTGGCGCGCGCGCTGGCCGTGGAGCCCAAGGTGCTGCTGCTCGACGAGCCCTTCGGCGCGCTCGACGCCAAGGTGCGCAAGGAGCTGCGCCGCTGGCTGCGCCGGCTGCACGACGAGGTGCACGTGACCAGCGTCTTCGTCACGCACGACCAGGACGAGGCCATGGAAGTGGCCGACCGCATCGTCGTGATGAACGAGGGCCGTATCGAGCAGGTGGGCTCGCCCGACGAGGTCTACGACCACCCGGCCACGCCCTTCGTGCTGCAGTTCCTGGGCGACGTGAACCTGTTCCATGGTCGCACCGAGCACACGCCGGGTGCCGGCGGCGGCCCGCGCGACACCGTGTACGTGCGCCCGCACGAGCTGGAGATCGTCGCCGAGCCGGCCGAGGGCGCCTGGGCCGCCACGCTGAGCCAGACGCTCACGGTGGGCGCCAACACCCGCGTGGAGTTCAAGCGCGACGGCGAGGAGGGCTACCTCGATGTCGAGCTGCCGCGCGCCGAGTACCAGGCGCTGCGCGATCGCCTGGCGCTGCAGCGCGGCAGCCGCGTGTACCTGAAGCCGCGGCGCGTGACGCGCTTTGCGGTGGGTGAAGCGGCCGTCTGAGCCCGCGGCCGCCGGTGCCTACAGCCCGTCGGGCTCGGCGCCCGGCGCCGAGGCCAGCGCGGTCTCGATCACCGCCCGCGTGAGCGTGGGCGCGAAGGTCTGGATGAAGTCGAACACGTAGCCGCGCAGGTAGCTGCCGCGCTTGATGGCGACGCGCGTGGTATTGGTGGCGAACAGGTGGCGCGCGTCGATGGCCACCAGGCCCTGGTCGCGGGCCTCGTCGAAGGCCACCGAGGCGATCACGCCGACACCGATGCCCAGCTCGACGTAGGTCTTGATGACGTCGGCGTCCATGGCCTACAGCACGAAGTGCGCCTTCAGCCCGGCCTTCGAGAAGGCGTCGTCGATGTGGCCGCGTCCGGTGTAGCCGGGTTCGTAGCTGATGAGCGGGTGCGCGGCCAGGTCTTCGAGCGTGAGGCGGTGGCCGGCGGCGTCGCGCCGCGCGAGCTCGTGGCCCTGGGCGACGACGACGACGTGTGTCCAGCGGTAGCAGGGCAGCGCCACCAGCTCGGGGTATTCAGACAGCGCCTCGGTGGCCACGCCGAGGTCGACCTCGCCCGCCAGCACCTGCTGCGCGATCTGCCGCGGCGACCCCTGCATCAGGTGCAGCGAGACCTGCGGGTGCGCGGCGCAGAAGTCCTTCACCGCCGAGGGCAGCGCGTAGCGGGCCTGCGTGTGCGTGGCGGCGATCGTCAGCACGCCGCGTTCGGCGTTGGCGAAGTCGGCGCCGACGCGGCGGACGTTCTCGGCCTCCTGCAGCAGCCGTTCGACGAAGGGAAGGGCAGCCTTGCCGGGCTCGGTCAGCCCCAGGAAGCGGCGGCCGGAGCGGATGAACAGCTCGACCCCGAGCTCTTCTTCCAGCTCCTTGAGCTGACGGCTCACGCCCGGCTGCGAGGTGTTGAGCGCCTCGGCCACGCCGGTGAGGTTGAAGCCCTGGCGGACGGTTTCGCGGAACGAGCGGAGCTGCTGGAAGTTCAAGGTGCGGGCGGGCAGGGCGGTGCGCGCGGAGTGTGCCTAAACCCGGGCGTCGGCGCGGCCCGAAATTCGAGGCAGCAGATGCGGTGCGCGCATGAGCCCGGTGCCCGTTTGCCCTGTTGCCGGGCCGCCTAGGTGGCCAGCGCCAGCTTGACCCGCACCACGCGCGGCGCAAAGCCGGCGCGCGCCAGCTCGGCCTCGATCTGCGGCACACACTGTCGCAATTTGGCGGCGGCGGGGGCGTGCTTCACGAGCAGGATCCAGCCCGTGTCGTCGAGCGGCCCGGCCTCCACGGCGCCGCGCAGCCCCGGGGGCAACACGGCTTGGACGGCGGCCAGCCGGGCCCGAGAATCCCGCACCCGCTGCAGCAGGCCGGCCAGCGTCTCGTGGCGGGCCAGCGCGGCGCCCACGGCCTGCGAGGCCACGGTCGGGGTCGGCGGGTTCGTCATGGAGGAAGTCTAGCGATGCAGGTGCTCATCACCCACGGGTCCGTGGCACGCACGCGGGTGCTGCACCTGTCGCGCTGGCAGATCGTGGCCGCCGCGCTGGCGCTGGTGGCGCTGCTGCTGGGCGTCTCGGGCAGCGTCTACCACTTCGTGTTCCTGAAGGCCGCGCGCGAGGGCTGGCCGGTGGTGGCGCCGCTGGTGCGGCTGATCGTGCGCGACGAGATCGAGCAGCGCGAGCGCTTCATGCGCGACAACCTCGACGCGATGGCGCAACGCATCGGCGAGATGCAGGCCAAGCTCGTGAAGCTGGAATCGATGGGCGACCGCGTCGCCGGCCTGGCGGGGCTGCGCATCGACGAGCTGCGCAGCGCGCCGCCCGCCGCGCCCGGCGCCTCGGCCCCGACGGCGGCGCCCGCGGCGGCGCGCGGCGGCCCCTTCGTGCCGGCACCGCGCCCCAGCCTGGCGCAGCTGCAGGGCGCGGTCGACCTGCTCGGCCAGGCCACCGACTGGCAGACCGACCTCTTCACCTGGTTCGAGTCGCGCCTGCAGGAAAGCCGGCTGGCGGCGCTGCTGGTGCCCAGCCAGCCGCCCGTGGCGGTGCCGGCGACCTCCGGTTTCGGGTTCCGCATCGACCCCTTCAACGGCCGCTCGGCGCTGCACTCGGGCCTGGACTTCCCGGCCGAGCCCGGCACCCCCGTTGTCGCCGCCGCCGGCGGCCTGGTGGTCACGCGCGAGGTGCACCCGGCCTACGGCAACCTGCTCGAGATCGACCACGGCAACGGCCTGCTCACCCGCTACGCCCACAACCAGGCCATCGAGGTGCCGCTGGGCGCGCTGGTGCGGCGCGGGCAGCGCGTGGCCACGGTGGGCAACACCGGCCGCTCGACCGGGCCGCACCTGCACTTCGAGGTGCTGGTCGACGGCGCGCCGCAGGATCCGGCCCGCTTCCTGGCGGGCGGCACGGCCGGAACGCCCCTGCGGCTGGCCCGGGAGCCCTTTGCCCGGCCGCCCCGGCCCCGGTGATAGCATCCCGCAGATTTGCCGCTCGCACCCCGGTCTGTAGCCCAGCCAGGGCTTGCGCGCGGTCCAGGCGTCCCCATCTGCGCCGGGTCTGACGTCCTTCCTGGGCCCCTGTGCCCGCGGTCGGGCCCTGGCAGCGCCCCGCCGACGAACCCGCACAACGTGCTCCCCCCGCGATGCTCCCCAAGTTCCTGACCCAGATTTTCGGCAGCCGAAACGAACGCCTGCTCAAGACCTACCGGCGCACGGTGGAGCGCATCAACGCGCTGGAAGGCAGCCTCGAGAAGCTCAGCGACGCCGAGCTCGCCGCCAAGACGCCCTACTTCCGCGAGAAGCTGGCCCAGGGCGCCACGCTCGACGACCTGCTGCCCGAGGCCTTTGCCGTGGTGCGCGAGGCCGGCAAGCGCGTGCTGAAGATGCGCCACTTCGACGTGCAGATGCTCGGCGGCATGGCGCTGCACCAGGGCAAGATCGCCGAGATGCGCACCGGCGAGGGCAAGACGCTGATGGCGACGCTGCCGGTGTACCTGAACGCGCTGTCGGGCAAGGGCGTGCACCTGGTCACCGTCAACGACTACCTCGTGCGCCGCGACGCCGAGTGGATGGGCCGCATCTACAACTTCCTGGGTCTGAGTGTGGGCATCAATCTGCCCCAGATGACCCGCGAGGAAAAGCAGGCCGCCTACCAGGCCGATG
>JAIXTY010000134.1 GCA_027483705.1 Rubrivivax sp. | reverse complement strand
GAACGCCTGAACGCCGCGGCCGAGGCGCTGGCGGCCGACATCAACGAGGCCCGCTTCGAGGCCGCGCGCCAGGGCCGGCCGCTGCACGTGCGCGCCCAGGGCGGGCCGGCGTGGTGCTGGTCGGTGGCGGTGGCGCCGGACTGCCCCTGCGGCAGCGGCCAGGCCTGCCAGCTGCGCAGCGCCCGTGAGCGCGACCACCCCGGCGTGCTGCTGCAGACGCAGGGCGCTGTCGAGCTCGGCGCGCACGGGCGCGCCACGAGCGCCGGTTCGAACTTCGACCTCGAAAGCCCCCGCGGGCTGCGCCTGCGCGTGGCGGTCGGCTCGATGGGCCGCGCCCACGTCTGCACGCTGCGCGGCGACGCGGTGCGCTACCCGCCCTGCTCCTGACCAGCGCGCCCCGCGGCACGCGCCGGGGCCAGCACCGCTGCCGTCATCCGCGCTCGGCGGCCTCGACGCCGAAGCCCTCGCCATGCCAGCGCAGCAGGCCGCCGGCCAGGTTGGCGACGTCGCCGACGCCGGCCCGCGCCAGCAGCACCGCCGCCTGGGCCGAGCGCGTGCCGGAGCGGCACACCGTGACGACCGGGCGCGTTCGGTCCAGCGTGGCCAGCGCCGCCGGCAGCGCCGCCATCGGCAGGTTGCGCGAGCCGGGCAGACGCCCCAGCGGGCCGGCGAACTCGGCCGGTTCGCGCACGTCCAGCAGCGTCACCGCGTGCAGACGCTCCTCCAGCGCCGCGGGCTCGATCTCCCACAGGCCCGCGAAGGTCCAGACCAGCGGCGCCCAGCGGGGCTCGGGCGGGGGCACGACGTCGTCGCCACCGGGGCGGCCGCAGCGCAGGTTGGCCGGCACGGCGCGGTCGATCTGCTTCGGGTGCGGCAGCGCCAGGTGGTTCATGGTGCCGACGAAGTCGCCCTCGTCGGGGCCGCGGCCCTCGGGGCCGCCGAAGCGCGGGTTCCAGCGCTGCTCCTCGGCCACGCTGGTGACGGTGCAGCCCTTGTAGTCGTGCGCCGGATACAGCAGGCAGTGCGGCGGCAGGCTCAGCAGCTGCTCGTGCACCGATCGGTACAGGCGCTGCGGGCTGCCCTGCTGGAAGTCGGTGCGGCCGCAGCCGCGGATCAGCAGCGCGTCGCCGGTGAAGGCCATCGACACGTCGTCGAGCACGAAGCTCAGGCAGCCACTGGTGTGGCCTGGCGTGGCGCGCACGGCCAGGTGGCGGCGGCCGAAGGCGACGCGGTCACCGTGGGCCAGCGGCAGGTCCACGCCCTCGGCGCCCGCGGCCGCGGCCAGGCCGATGCGGCTGCCGCAGCGCTGGCGATGCAGCCAGGCGGCCGTGACGTGGTCGGCGTGCACGTGGGTGTCCAGCGTCGCCACGAGCGTGAGGCCCAGCTCGCGCAGCAGCGCGGCATCGCGCCGGGCCTGCTCGAACACGGGGTCGACGAGCACGGCCTCGCGCGTGGCGGGGTCGGCCAGCAGGTAGGTGTAGGTCGACGAGGTGGCGTCGGCGAGCTGGCGGAACAGCAGCTCAGCGGCGGCCATCGGCCAGGTCCACCAGCAGCAGGCCGGCCAGCAGGGCCAGCACGAACATGCCCACGCCCGGCAGCCCCGCGGCCAGCGCCACGAGGGCCGGCCCCGGGCACAGGCCCGCCAGACCCCAGCCGATGCCGAACAGCAGGCCACCCCCCAGCAGCCGCGCGTCGATGCCGCGGGCCGTGGGCCAGTCCACCGCCTCGCCCGTGAGCGTGCGCCCGCGCCGCCGCGCCCAGGCGAAGGGCCCCAGCGCCACGGCGATGGCGCCGCCCATCACGAGCGCAAGGCTGGGGTCCCAGGCGCCGGCGAGGTCGAGGAAAGCCAGCACCTTGGCCGGATCGGTCATGCCCGAGGCGATGAGGCCGAGGCCGAACACCAGCCCGGCAGCAGCCGGCGCAACGAAGCGGATGAAGCGGATGAAGGCGCTCACCGCATCACCCCGCCAGCAGGTGGCGCGTGACGAACACGGTGGCGAAGCCCGCCCCCATGAACACCAGCACGTTGACGAGCGAGCGCCCCGACAGCCGCGCGAGCCCGCACACGCCGTGCCCGCTGGTGCAGCCGTTGGCCAGCCGCGTGCCCACGCCCACCAGCAGCCCGGCGGCCACGAGCACGGGCCCGTGCACCTGCAGCGTGGCCGGCGGCAGCGGCGCCACGAGCCCCCACACCAGCGGCGCCAGCACGAGCCCGAGCAGGAACAGCAGCCGCGGCCGCTGCGCCGCGAGCCCCTGCCGCTGCACCAGCGCGAGCATCGGCGCCGCCAGGATGCCCGTGATGCCCGCGATGCGCCCGCTGAGCAGCAGGTACATCGCCGAGGCCAGGCCGATGAGTCCACCGCCCACGAGCGCGGCAACCGGAGTGAATGAAGCCCAGTCGATGGTCATGCCGCGATCGTAGACCGCGCACCGCCCCAGCCAAGCCACCCGCGCGGATCCGGCACCGCCGGTCCGCCGCGGGGCATCCCCCTCGGGCGGGGCGAGGGCCGCGGCTCCAGGCCGGCCTGCGCCGGCCTGGACGGCCCGAGCGGCGAGGCCTCTGGCCGCGCCTGGAGCGAACGCAGTGAGCTTGGGGGCTCACACCTGCATGTTCATGATCTCGGAGTAAGCCTGCACCAGCCGGTTGCGCACCTGCAGCGTCGCCTGGAAGCCGATCTGGGCCTTCTGCATGGCCACCATCGTCTCCTCGATGCTGACGTCGGGGTTGCCCAGCGTCACCTCGCGCTGCAGCCGGCTGGCCTCGAGCTGGCTGCGGCTCACGTCCTGCAGCGCGCCGGCCATCGCGGCCTTGAAGCCGCCCTGCACGCCGGTGGCGCCCTGCGCACCGCCGGTCGCGGGCATGCCGTCCGGGCGCAGCCCGGCGCGGGCCACGGCGGCCTGGAAGTCGAAGGGTTTCAGACGCAGGTCGGTCATCGTGGGGCGCACTGTAGGCCTCGACCGGGCCGCCCGCCCTCGGAAGAGGCCGGGCTTTGCTGCTCTGTTCCGGCTCATGTTCCGCCCCCGCGGCGCCACCATGGCGATCCAGGACCGGCAGACCGCCGGCCCCGCCCCGCGACACCGAAGCAGACCCGTTCCCCATGGACAACGCCGTAGCCACCACCGCCCCGAACCAGGCCGTGCTCTTGCCCGCCCCCGCCGGCGGCCCGGGCTCGTTCGGTGCCCGCTGGAGCACGCTGCCGCGGGGCACGCAGGTCGGCGCCATCGTCGGCGTGCTGCTGCTGGTGGGGCTGCTGGTGGCGATGAGCTTCTCGGCCAAGGACTCCAGCTACCGCGTGCTGTTCCCGCAGCTGTCCGACAAGGACGGCGGCGCCGTGATCGAGCGGCTGACGCAGATGAACGTGCCGTACAGGTTCGTCGACGGCGGCAGCACGATCATGGTGCCGGCCTCGCGCGTGCACGAGCTGCGCATGAAGCTGGCGCAGGCCGGCCTGCCCTCCACCGGCCCCGGCGCCGCCGGCGCGGCCGGCTACGAGCTGCTCGACAAGGACAGCTTCGGCCAGACCCAGGTGCAGGAGCGCATGAAGATCCAGCGCGCCATCGAGGGCGAGCTGACGACCACGATCCAGTCCATCGAGTCGGTGAAGTCGGCGCGTGTGCACCTGGCGCTGCCGGCGCAGAACGGCTTCTTCCGCGAGCAGCAGAAGCCCAGTGCCAGCGTGGTGCTGAACCTGCACCCGGGCCGCACGCTCGACCGCGCCCAGGTGGCCGGCATCGTGAAGCTGGTGTCCGGCAGCGTGCCTGAGCTTGCGCCCAAGGCCGTGAGCGTGGTCGACAGCACCGGTGCGCTGCTGTCCGCGCCCGGCGACGACGAGTCGCAGATGGGCCTGGACTCGCAGCAGCTGCAATACCGGCGCGAACTCGAGGCCACGCACCACAAGCGCATCCTGGCGCTGCTGGAGCCGGTGGTGGGCCGCGACAACGTGCGCGCCACCGTGACGGCCGACGTCGACTTCTCGCAGGTCATGCAGACGGCCGAGGCCTACGCGCCCAACCAGGGCAGCGACGCCCGCGTGGCCATCCGCGAGCAGCGCAGCGAAGAGAGCAGCCAGCCGCAGGCCAACGTCGGCGGCGTGCCGGGCGCCACGAGCAACCAGCCGCCGGTGCCGGCGCAGGCGCCCGTCAACGGCGCGGCGCAGCCGCTCGGGCCGCAGGGCGGCGCGGCCGGCGCCGGGGCCGCGACGCGGCGCGAGGCGGCCACGCGCTTCGAGGTCGACAAGACCACCACCGTCACGCGCCAGGCCACCGGCCAGGTGCGCCGCCTGAACGCCGCCGTGGTGGTGAACCACCGCGCCAACCCCGACCCGAAGAGCAAGACGCCCACCGTGCCGCTGAGCGAGAAGGAGCTGCAGGAGCTGACGGCGCTGGTGCAGCAGGGCATCGGGTTCAACGCCGACCGGGGCGACGTCGTGAAGGTGGTCAACGTGCCGTTCCGCGCCGAGCCGGCGGCGCCGGCCGACGACACGCCGCTGTGGCAGCAGCCCTGGCTGCTGGACCTGCTCAAGACCGCGGCCGCGCCGTTTGCGCTGGCGCTGGTGGCGCTGGTGGTGGTGTTCAAGCTCATCAAGCCGGCCGTGACGCAGCTGCTGGCTCCGCCGCCCCCGCCGCCCCCGCCGCCGCCCGGCAGCCAGATCGACGAGGTGGTGGGCGCCGAGAACGTGCCGGCCCTGCCGCCGCCCGAGGAGCCCAAGTACGCCAGCAAGGTCGAGGCGGCCCGCGCGATGGCGCGCCAGAACCCGGCGGCCGTGGCCAGCATCGTGCGCGGCTGGGTCAACGGTGAGAAGGCCTGACGGAGCAAGCACATGGCAGCGAGCATGGACGACCAGGGCCTCGAGGACGCCGCGATCCTGCTGATGAGCCTGGGCGAGGAGGAGGCCGCGGAGGTCTTCAAGCACCTCGCGCCCAAGGAGGTTCAGCGCCTGGGCGAGACCATCGCCAAGATGAAGGCGGTGCCGCGCGACCGCATCGAGAAGGTCATCGACAGCTTCGAGTCGATGGCGGCCAACGAGAGCATGCTCGTGGCCGACAGCAACGAGTACGTGAAGGCCGTGCTGCGCAAGGCGCTGGGCGACGACAAGGCCAACCTGCTGATCGACCGCATCCTGCAGGGCTCCGACGTCACCGGCATCGAGAGCCTGAAGTGGATGGACCCCAACTCGGTGGCGGAGTTGCTGCGCAACGAGCACCCGCAGATCGTCGCCGCCATCCTGGTGCACCTGGAGTTCGACCAGTGCGCCGACGTGCTGAAGCTGTTCACCGAGCGCCAGCGCAACGAGGTGATGGTGCGCATCGCCACGCTGGACGGCATCCAGCCCGCGGCGCTGCGCGACCTGAACGAGGTCATGAGCAAGGTGCTCGCCGGCGGCGACCGCGGCAAGAAGAGCAGCCTGGGCGGCGTGAAGGCCGCGGCCGAGATCCTGAACATGCTGGGCACCTCGGTGGAGACCAGCGTGCTCGATTTCGTGCGCGAGGCCGACAACGACCTGGCGCAGAAGATCATGGACAACATGTTCACCTTCGACGACGTCGAGAAGATCGACGACAAGGGCATCCAGGCCCTGATGAAGGAGGTGCAGTCCGAGAGCCTGGTGATCGCTCTGAAGGGCGCCACGCCGGGCCTGCGCGACAAGATCTTCCGCAACATGAGCAGCCGCGCCGCCGAGACGCTGAAGGAAGACCTCGACAGCCGCGGCCCGGTGCGGCTGTCGGAGGTCGAGGCCGAGCAGAAGGAGATGCTGAAGATCGTGCGCCGCCTCGTCGACGAAGGCCAGATCGTCCTTGCGGGTGGCGGTGACGAACAGTTCGTATGAGCACCAAGCCCGGCATCCGCAACATCCCACCGCCGCCCAACAGCAAGGCGGGCAGCGCCTACACCCGCTTCATCCCGCGCGAGGAGCTGGGCGACTTCGCGAGCTGGACGCCCGGCGCCTTCGGCAATCCCGCGGGGGCGCCACCGGCGGGTGCCAAGGCCGCGCCGCCGCCGCCGCCCGAGCCCACGGCCGCCGACTGGCACGCGCGCATCGCCGCCGCCCGCCAGGCCGGCTACCAGGACGGCTACCGCGACGGGCTGGCCGCGCTCGAGAACTTCAAGGCCAGCTTCGCGCAGCAGGCCACCGCCCAGGTGGGCGCGCTGCTCGAGGCCTTCGACCGCCAGACCGAGCAGCTCGACGCGCAGCTGGCCGACGCCCTGGCCCGCACCGCCGTGCAGCTGGCCGCGCAGGTGCTGCGCCACGAACTCGCCACGAACCCGCAGATCGTCGCCACAGTCGCCAGCGAGGCCGTCAACGCGGTGATGCTGTCGGCCCGACACGTCGTCGTGCACGTGCACCCGCAGGACCTGCCGCTGGTGGCCGAGGGCGCCGAGGAAGCACTCGCCGCACGCGGCGCGCGGCTGCTCGCCGAGCCGGGCCTCGCACGCGGCGACGTCGTGGTGGAAAGCGACGTCGGCCACATCGACGCCCGCGTCGCCGCGCGCTGGGCCCAGGCGCTGGCCACGCTGGGCGTGGCCGAGTCGCCGGCCGCCGACGAGGCCGCGCCATGACGCTGGCCACGCCGGCCACGCTGGACGAGCGCCTGGCGCAGCGCGCGCTGCGCTGGCAGCGCTGGTCGGCCGAGCTCGACGCCCGCACCACCCCGCGCCCCGCGCTCGAGACCGAGGGCCGGCTGCTTCGCGTCACGGGCCTCGTGATGGAGGCCACCGGCGTGCGCGTGCCCGTGGGCTCGGTCTGCGAGATCCACCCGCCCGGCGCGCGCGAGCCGGTGCTGGCCGAGGTGGTGGGCTTCAACGGCGACCGCGCCTTCCTGATGCCCAACGGCGAGATGCACGGCATGAGCAGCGGCGCGCGCGTCGTGCCGCGTGCCGTGCCCGCGGTGCCGCCCCGCTTCGGCGGCCAGGCGGCCCAGGCGATCGCGCATCCCTGGCGGCGCAGCGAAGACCGCAGCCTGCACCTGCCGATGGGCGACGGCCTGCTGGGCCGCGTCGTCGACTCGCACGGCCTGCCGCTCGACCGCCTGGGCCCGCTGCAGGCCGTGCACACCGAGCCGCTGGCGCGGCGCCCCATTAATGCGATGGATCGCGAGCCCGTGCGCCGGCCGCTGGACACCGGCGTGCGCGCGATCAACGCGCTGCTCACCGTGGGCCGCGGCCAGCGCCTGGGGCTGTTCGCCGGCACCGGCGTCGGCAAGAGCGTGCTGCTGGGCATGATGGCGCGCTACACGGCGGCCGACGTCATCGTCGTTGGCCTGATCGGCGAACGTGGCCGCGAGGTCAAGGAGTTCGTCGAGGACATCCTGGGCGACGACGGCCGCGCGCGCAGCGTCGTCGTCGCGGCGCCGGCCGACGCCCCGCCGCTCGTGCGGCTGCAGGGCGCGCACTACGCCACCGCGGTGGCCGAGCACTTCCGCGACCGCGGCCTGCACGTGCTGCTGCTGATGGACAGCCTGACGCGCTACTGCATGGCGCAGCGCGAGGTCGCGCTGGCCATCGG
>JAIXTY010000168.1 GCA_027483705.1 Rubrivivax sp. | reverse complement strand
CGCCCCGGGCGCGCTGACGCTGCCCTCGACCACGGTCAACACCGGCTCGCTCACGGGCACCACGGGCGGCAACTGAAGCGTGCCCAGCCTGACGGTGACCAACGGCACCATGGGCGTGACGACCACCGGCAGCATCACGGCCAGCAGCGCCAGCAAGTCCGGCACCGGCGCGCTGACGCTGTCGGCCACCGGCAACGTGGCCGTGCCGGCGCTGACGCTGACGGGCGGCAGCCTGACGATGAGCTCCACCTTCGGCAGCCTGACGGTGCCGACGGACCTGGTGGTGACGGGATCGACGCTGACGCTGAATTCGCCGCTGGCGCTGACGCTCAGCAGCCTCACGCTGGAGGGCGGCTACCTGGCAGGCACCGCGTCGGCCACCGTGACCGGCGCGTTCAACGCCCAGGGCTCGACGGCCGGCGTGTACGGCACCGGCACGCTGACGACGCAGGGCACGAGCACGCTGGAATTCAGCTCGGCCAGCGGCAACTTCGTGCTCGACCAAGGCCGGCGCTGGGTCAACGAAGGCACGATCAACCTCAACGGCGACGACCGCATCCTGTTCGGGTTCGGCACCTGCTGCACGGTGCAGACGGCGACGCTGCTCAACAGCAGCGGCGCGACGATCAACCTGAACACCACGGCGCCGGCGCCGATCGCGACCAACAACTTCATCACGCCGCTGTTCACCAACGCCGGCACGCTGAACAAGAACGCCGCCGGCACGCAGCTGCTGGCGCCGGCCACGTCGAGCTACGGTGGCACGTTCAACCACAGCGGCAGCGTCAACGTCAACGCGGGCCGCCTGCAGATCCAGGGCAGCGGCACCGACACCGGCACGTACACCACGGCCGCGGGCGCGGAGCTGGAGTTCACCTTCGGCAGCCGCACGATGTCGGCGGCCAGCGTGCCCACGGGCGGCACGCCGCTGCTGGTGTCGGGGGCGGCACTCACGATCAACGCCCCGGGCGCGCTGACGCTGCCCTCGACCACGGTCAACACCGGTTCGCTCACGGTCACCACGGGCGGCAACTTCAGCGTGCCCAGCCTGACGGTGACCAACGCCACCGTGGGCGTCACGACCACCGGCAGCATCACGGCCAGCAGCACCAGCAAGTCCGGCACGGGCACGCTCACGCTGTCGGCCACCGGCAACGTGGCCGTGCCGGCGCTGACGCTGACGGGCGGCGGCCTGACCATGAACTCCACCTTCGGCAGCCTGGCGCTGCCGACGGCGCTGACGGCGACGAACGCCACGCTGACGATCAACGCCTCGTCGGCGCTGGCGCTGGGCAGCCTGACGCTGGACAACAGCTATCTGGTGGGCACGGCCTCGGTCACGGTGAGCGGCGCGTTCAACGCGCAGGGCGCCACGGCCGCCGTGTTCGGCACAGGCTCGTTCACCACCCAGGGCACGAGCACACTGGAGTTCAGCACCGCGGGTGGCAGCTTCGTGCTCGACCAGGGCCGGCGCTGGATCAACGAAGGCACGATCAACCTCAACGGCGACGACCGCATCGCGTTCGGCTTCGGCACCTGCTGCACGGTGCAGACGCCGACGCTGATCAACACCTCGGGCGCGACGATCAACCTGAACACGACGGCCGCGTCGCCCTTCGTGTCGAACAACTGGGTGACGCCGCAGTTCACCAACGCCGGCACGATCAACAAGAACGCGGCGGGCACGCAGCTGCTGGCCGCGGGCACGTCCAGCTGGGGCGGCACGTTCACCCACAGTGGCACCGTCAACATCAATGCCGGGCGCTTGCAGATCGCCGGCAATGGTGTCGATACCGGCGTCTACACGGCGGCCAGCGGCGCCGAGGTGGAGTTCGTCTACGGTGCCCGCACGATGTCGCCGGCCAGCGTGCCCACGGGCGGCACGCCGCTGCTGGTGTCGGGTGCGGCGCTCACCATCACCGCGCCGGGCGCGTTGGCACTGCCCGCCGTGGCCATCAGCGCCAGTGCCGGCGGCACGCTGAACGTCACGACCGGTGGCGACCTGAGCATGCCCAGCCTGGCCGTGCCGGCCAGCAGCGTGTCGCTCACGGCCGGTGGCAATCTCAACCTCGGCAGCTTCACCAAGGCCGGCACCGGCAGCGTCACGGCCACGGCCACGGGCAGCCTGTCGGCCAGCAGCGCCACCGTCGCGGCCGGTAGCGTGACGCTGTCGGGCACGGCAGGCGTGTCGGTGCCGCTGCTCACGCTGACCGGCGGCTCCCTGTCGCTGAATGCCAGCGCCGGCGCGCTGACGCTGCCGGCCACGCTGTCGCTGGGCGCGGTGACCCTGTCACTGTCGAGCGCGACGCCGACCAACTTCGACGCGCTGACGCTCGCCGGCAGCACGCTGGGCGGCACCGGCGCCGTCATCGTCAACGGCGCGTTCAACGCCCAGGGCACGGGCGCCACGCTCACCGGTGCCGGCACGCTCACGACACGCGGCACGAGCACGGTCGACTTCAGCACGGTCGGCGGCGCGCTCGTCATGTCGGGCGGCCGCAACTGGGTCAACCAGGGCACGCTCAACCTGAATGGCGACGACCGCATCTCGGTGCCCACCGGCTGCTGCACCGTCGACACGGTGTCGCTGACCAACGCCAGCGGCGCGACGATCAACCTGAACACCACCGATGCGACGCCGCTGAACGTGGTGAGCTCCGGCTACGGGCGCATCCTGCTGCGCAACGAGGGCACGGTGGTCAAGGCGAGCTCGGCCACCCAGACCGCGAACCTCAGCTTCTTCTTCTCGGGCAGCCTCGAGAACACCGGGCTGTTCGACGTGCGCGCGGGCTCGTTCACGGTCAACGGCGCATCGATCGACCAGCGGGGCACGCTGAACATCGCCTCGGGGGCCACCTTCGCGTCCACCGCGGCCATGACCAACGCCGCCGCCGGCGTCATCACCGGCACGGGCACGCTCACCGCCACCAGCTTCACGAACCTGGGCACGCTGAGCCCGGGCGGTGCCGGCACCGCCGGCACGCTGACGATCAACGGCAACACCGATCTCACCGGCGGACGGCTGCTGCTCGACCTGGGTGGCACCGCCGCGGGCACCTCCGACCGCGTGGCCGTGGTCGGCAACGTTACCCTGGGCGGCCGCGTCGATGCCTCGCTGATCGGGGGCTTCACGCCGGTCACCGGCAACGCGGTGCCCATCGTCACGGCCAGCGGCACCTCGACGGGGCTGTTCGCCACCGTCGGCGGCGCCGACGGCTTCGCGGCCGGCTACCGCCTGGCCGCCGGCGAAGCGGCGCGCCTCATCTTCGCGGCCTCCGACGGCCTGCCGACGCGGGTGTTCACCAACGCCGGCGGCGACCTGCTCTGGGGCAACGCCGCGAACTGGGACGGCACGCTGCCCGGCACCGGCGACACCGCGGTGCTCAGCAGCGGCTTTGCCGTGACGCACGCCGCCGGCACCACCACCATCGGCGGCCTGCGCGTGGGCAGCGGCAGCAACGCGCTGTCGATCACCGGCGGCACCTTCAGCGTCAGCTTCGACACCGTCGTCGACGGCGCGCTCACGGTGGGTGGCACCGGCGCGCTGACGCTGGGCGGGCCGCTCACCGGCGCCGGCACGATCACCGCGACGGCCGGCCGCGCCCTGACGCTCAACGGCAGCGGCCGCATCGCCCGGCTGACGCTGGACAACGGCATCCTCGCCGGCAGCGGCAGCCTCATCGTCACCGAGGCCCTGGTGGCCAGCGGCAACGCGCCTGGCATCAGCGCCGGTGGCACGCTCACCACGCGTGGCACGGCCAACGTCAACCTCTCCTCGGCCGGCGGCGCCCTGTCGCTCAGTGGCCGCACCTGGCAGAACGAAGGCACGCTGGTCATCGCCGGCGATGACCGCATCGGGTTCACCGGCGCGTCGGCGCGCCTGCTCAACGCCGCCGGCGCCACGCTGCGCCTGGACACCACGAACGCGCAGCCGCTGGCGGTGTTCGGCGGCACGGGCCACACGGTCGTCAACGACGGCGCGATCATCGCCGGCACCGGCTCCAAGACCCTGGGCGCGACGGTGTTCGACAACCGCGGGTCGGTCGATGTCGGCACGGCCACGCTGCGGCTGTCAGCCAACGGCACCGACACCGGCTCCTACACCGTCGCCAGCGGCGGCGCGCTGGAGTTCGGCAACGGCACGCGCAGCCTGCCGGCCAGTGCGCTGGTGCTGGCCGAGGGCAGCGCGCTGCGCAACATCGGCGGCGACACCACCGTGGCCTTCACGGGCGACGCCACGATGCCCGCCGTCACGGTGAGCGGCGGCACGTTCCGCGCCACCACCACGGGCTCGCTGGCGGTGCCGGCGTTCACGCTCACCGGCGGCACGCTGGCCGTGGGCTCGGCCGGGCTGCCGCTCACGCTGCCCAGCCCCGACCTCGTGCTGACGGGCGGCACGCTGGCCATCGAAGGCACGACGACGCTGGCCAGCGCCTCGCTGACCAACGCCAACCTGGGCGGCGGAGGCGACCTCACCATCACCGGGGCGCTCACGGCGCGAGGCAACTCGGCCAGCTTCATCGGCAGCGGCACGCTGCGCACGCAGGGCACGACCAGCGTGCAGTTCACCACGGCGGGTGGCCAGTTCATCGTCCGCGGCGGCGCCAACTGGATCAACACCGGCACGCTGGCCATCGAGGACGACGACCGCGTCACGCTCGGCAACCCGTTCTGCTGCTCGGGCGACACGGCGCGCTTCGAGAACGCCAGTGGCGGTGTGGTCGACATCCGCTCCACGAACGCGCAGCCGCTGTACGCGGGCTCCTTCAGCACCACCACCTTCGTCAACGCCGGCACCATCCGCAAGCTGGCCGGCGGCACGCAGCTGATCGGTGTCACCAACGGCACGTTCGACCACTCCGGCGCCCTCGAGGCCACGGCCGGCACGCTGCAGATCAGCGGCAGCGGCAGCACCCTGTTTGAGGAGCTGGGCCTGTACTACATTGGCCCTGTGGACGGACACAACGTGGACGACCTGGTGGCAGGTAATGATTGATTGATTGATGGAT